>CAZPQV010000175.1:0-1508 GCA_964588705.1 uncultured Chryseobacterium sp. | reverse complement strand
GTAAAATACAAAGAAACTTACGCAGGTACTTCTGATTCTGAAGAAGAATCTTATGGAGGATTAGCTTATAAAGCCAAAGGTGGTATCGTATTTTTACTAAATTCAAATTTAGGCTTAGATTTAGGTTTATCTTATAGTGCTACTAATGGTAAGCTTGACTCTGATAGTAATGTAAAAGTAAATGCAGGAGGACTTGGTGCAAATGTTGGTTTTTCTGTTTTTCTAAAATAATTTGAATTATCAAATAACGAAAATCCCGAATCGCAAGATTCGGGATTTTTTTATGACTGATTTTCATCAAAAAGAAAACGTCTTTTGTCGAAAATATTACACAAAAGTGCCATAAAAATATCGTTCATAAAAGAAATTTCAATGATAATGAATTGATATTTTTACTGATTCCATCGGTGTTTGAGATATTATTTATTATAAAATTTAATTTCTTGACTCAAATCAATTTTTATGGTCTGAAATCACTATAATTTTGGGGTACTAACAAAAAATTTTATATCATGAAAGCATTTTTATTTTCAGCAGCACTTTTGCTGGTAAGCATGGCAACCAACGCACAACAGTTTGGTATGAAAGCAGGTATGAACATTTCGAGCTGGTCCGGAAAGGGCATTGATGACTTAAGTGAATGGAGCATCGAAACCTCTTCTAAAGTAGGGGTTTACGCAGGAATATTTATGAATGCTCCACTTGCGGAGAATTTCAGTATTCAGCCGGAGTTATTATACAATGGTAAAGGCGCAAAAATAGGAGATGGAGTTGATGAAGTCAATACAAATGTCGATTACATTTCGCTACCGGTAATGTTTCAGTATAATGCAACGCCGCAGTTCTATTTGGAAGCAGGACCGGAGTTTGGATTCTTGATCAGTGCGAAAGCAAAATCTGAAGGTGAATCTATAGATTTGAAAGATGAATACAGCGGTTTCGACTTTGGTGTTGGACTGGGTGCAGGATATTACTTTACGCCAAATATTGTTATTACAGCCAGATATGTTGCCGGTTTTTCGGATATTGTAAAAGATAATGAAAGCGATAATCCTGTGAAAAACAGTGCGTTTCAGTTTGGATTAGCATACAAATTCTAAATTATAGAAACTAATAACCACAGAAATCCCGAATCTTGCGATTCGGGGTTTTATATTTTAATTGAAATCTTCTAACTTCGGTCTTCCAACTTCTCTCTATCTTCCAAAAAGATTTCCGCCCATTCCCGGGATTCCTTGTCCACCACCCATTTTACTCATCATCTGCATCATTTGTTTTCCCTGTGGTCCTTGCATCATCTTCATCATTTTGCCCATTTGGTCGAACTGTTTCATCAGTTGGTTTACGTCTTCAAGCTTTCTTCCGGCACCTTTTGCGATTCGTTTTTTACGGTTCATATCGATTATGGAAGGGCGTCTTCTTTCTTCGGGCGTCATCGAGTGGATGATGGCTTCAATATGTTTGAAAGCGTCATCCGAAATTTCCACATCTTTAATCGCTTTTCCAAC
>CAZPQV010000174.1:0-1551 GCA_964588705.1 uncultured Chryseobacterium sp. | reverse complement strand
TGTATGTCTTCAAACAAACTCGGACAAATATCATTAATTTCTTAAGGAGGATTTGGGTTATAAACTTAGTAATTTTTGTTGATTAAACAATTGTCTTCTTTTTCTCAGTGAATCGGTTTTGATTTGCTGTCTTTTTTTCAGGATCTGCTCGGATCTTCCAAAGTAAACATCAGCCGGGGTAAGGTTGTTTAGCGATTCATGGTAGCGTTTGTTATTGTAGTTGTTTACGAAGTTTTCCAATGCTGATATCAGTTCTTCCGGGTGGTAAAAATGATTGAGCTTTACAACGTTTTTCATCGTTCTGTGATACCTTTCAATCTTTCCCTGTGTCTGCGGATGTAAGGGTTTTCCGTGAACCTGTTTCATCTTCAGGTCTTCCTTCAGATAGGTTTTCAGCTCATTGGATACATAGCAGGGGCCATTGTCTGAGAGCAGTTTGGGTTTTGTTTTGGTCATCAATTCTGCTTTGTCAATCGCCGTATTAACGGTTCTTTTTACATCTTCAGCCTTCATCGAGTCACAGAGTTCCCAATGAATGATATAGCGGCTGTAATCGTCCAGAACAGTACTCAGATAGTACCATCCCCAACCGATAATCTTGAAGTAAGTAAAATCGGTTTGCCACATTTGGTGGACAAACTGGGTTTTGTCCTTAAATTCATTTGCTGCGGAAAGAAGAAAATGATTGGGAGCAGGAATCAGATCTCTTTGCTTAAGGATTCTGTAAACACTGGACTCCGATATGAAAATACCCTGTTCATCGGTTATTTTATGGGCCAGTTCCCGGGAAGAGAGTTCTGTGTGCTCCAGTGCTATTTCCACCACCAGATCTTTCTGCTGTTCAGGAATACTGTTCCATTGCCTGCGGCCGGTTCTCCTGTTGGGTCTTAGCCCGTCGTAACCGTTTTCAAGATAATTCTGATACCACCCGTAGAAGGTACTCCGCGGAATTCCGTAGGATTCCAAGGTTCGTTTTACGCCTGTTTCACTTTGGGTAACCTCTAAAATAATCTCGTATTTCTCGGCTGCTGTTAATCTCATATATTTTTGGTATTCAGGGATTAATCCAGCATGTCCAAGCTTTTTTTTACGATGTCATAGCGTAAAACCAGGTCCGCAACCATTTCCTTTAAGCGGGCGTTTTCCTTTCTCAGTTCGGCCACTTCATCTCTGGTGGCTTCCCTTGTCACATCTCCGTTGAGACGTTTCTTCCCGGCTTCCATAAACTCTTTGTTCCAGGAGTAAAACTGAGACTGAGAGATGCTGTGTCTTCTGCAAAGCTCTGCCACGGATGTCTCGGCACGGAGGCCTTCCATCACGATTAAAATCTTTTGTTCCGCAGTGAAAGTTCTGCGACTGTTTTTACGAATGTCTTTTACAAATTTTTCGATGTTCTTTTTCTTGGGTGTTTCCATAATTAAATCTAATTCTTTTTTGAAAACACTCCTTAAGTTTTTAGTAAATTGTGTCCACTTTTTGCTGACGATTTACAATAGTAAAAAGTTATTTCCGAAAAATTTTTTGAGCTTTGAGGGCTCAAAATTTTTCAGA
>CAZPQV010000173.1:441-1556 GCA_964588705.1 uncultured Chryseobacterium sp. | reverse complement strand
ACTCCTTATCGTTACGGCTTTAACAATCCAATTAAATATACTGATCCTACAGGTCTTTTTGAGACAAGGTTTGGAGCTTGGTGGCATCGTATGTGGAATGGAGGGGGAAGCAAAATCTTTCAAGACAAAAACAATAAAGAATATTATTATACTCAAAATAATGGATATAGCGTTGGTAGTGATGGTGGTTTAATAATGAATATGCGTAAAGAGTATGGACATCAAGTTAGCAATGTGGTTTCAACAGGAAAGCAAATCAATGATTATGCTGGTTTAGCAACTGCTCCAGTAGAAGCAATACCAGGTTCTTTTAGAATGACAACTACTACCAGAGGTTTCAGTCCTAAATATTATGGTAATTCTTGGACAGGTAACCAATATGCAACAACATATAATATTAGTAAGATAGGTAAAGGTTTAGGATATGCAGGTGCTGTCGCAGGTCTTGCTCTTGATACTAAAGGAGTAATAAATTACTACGATCCTAAAGTTGGTCCTACTAACCCCAACTCTGTTCATCCTGCTAAAATGGGAGTAAACACAACAATGGCAGCATATGGATTATGGATTAACCCTATACCTGCGTTATTGTATAGTGGTGTTGACACTCTTTATCCAGGAGGTTGGCTTGGAGACGATAAAAATCCAGGAGCATTTAACGATTTAGACAGGATTCAAAGGGAGAATCAAGCAATTAACCCTGATTTTAAACTGTTTCCAGTAGGAATGAAATAAAAAATGATGAAATTTTTAAAATTCTACCAGCATTTTTACTATAAAATTTACAAATCTATAGAATACACTTCAAGTCCAAAATTTTGGACAGAATGGAAAACATTTGTTGTTCTCTTGGTTTTGGAAACTTGGATATTCTTGTCCTTAAGATTTTACTATCACTATATTTTTAATGTTCCATTAAAAAATACAAATAGTGTTTTAGATTTTTATACAGTTGTGGTAGGAGCATTACTTATTGTTGGTAATTGGTATTTGTTTGAATATAGAGACAAATGGAAAGGCATAGTCGCTGATTATAATAAAAGTCCCAAAAACAAACTAATGAGTTATTTAACACTGTTTATAGTATTGGTTATAACGATTGCTTTTTGGACAAG
>CAZPQV010000173.1:0-416 GCA_964588705.1 uncultured Chryseobacterium sp. | reverse complement strand
ATTAAATTATATCTAAAATAAATCCCGCCAATTGGCGGGATTTATTATTTATAACGCTACATTTTGTTTTGGTTATGTTCCAAATATGTTGGTAATCCCTATCCATCGATAATCACAAACAAAATTCACCAATAATTAATACAAAACGATGCAGGCTAATCCCCTGCATCGTCTATTTTAGTGCAAAAAACAATGACCTATGCGCCTACAAATCTACACATGTTCCAGATGTGTTGGTAAGAAATATGAATTCATTAAGTACGGTAAGACTTTATCAGGAAAACAGCGCTACCAGTGTACCGGTTGTAAGAAGACAAGCGTTCTGCAATACACCTACAATGCATACAAACAGGTAATCAACAGCGAGATTGTACAGCTCACCAGAGAAGGTGTGGGCATCCGATCTACGGCAAGAA
>CAZPQV010000172.1:0-1581 GCA_964588705.1 uncultured Chryseobacterium sp. | reverse complement strand
TAAAAAAGCCTCCCAAACTTCTGGCACATTATCTACTTGCATTAATTTCTTCTTAACACTCGACATCAAATCTTCTCTTCTTGCATCTTTAATAATTGAATTTCTTTCAATCTTAACTAGCTTAAATCCACTTTTTGGAAGTTTCATTTTCCTAAACCCTTGTGCTTCCAAAAATTCCAGCAATTTTGATCTTGAAATATCAATTTTACTACTATTTCCTGTGTTTGTGATTGTATAAAAACTATTTTCCATGATTTTGTGTTTTTAAATTAGTAAATAAATTATTTGTTATTTCCTGACATGTAAGTATTCTTCCTTCGAGCACCCATTGTTCAATTTCCGATTTTAAGAAATAAATGAGTTTTCCTGCGGGTTTGTAATAAGGAATCTTCTTACCGCTTGTAAGCTTATAGAGATAAGACTTACTAACCTTCAAAAAGCTACTGGTCTCTTCCAATGTCATAAGTTCATTTAGAACTTTTAATTCATGTGTTGTCATAATTTTTAATTGTTTAATTATGACGCAAATATCTGATTATCAAACATTTACAAACATTTACTATACCTTTACGCGAGCGTTGTAAAGGTTTAGAAATAAAAAAGCAACCCCGTAATGAGATTGCTTTATTGTAAGTGATTATTAAGCCTAAAAACTATCTATCAAATCATCTATTATACTTTCAATTCTTTCAGACATTTCAGGATTTGATGTTCTGCTTGATTTTGATTGTCGAATATTTTTAATTTTTTCACCATTATTATCCCTAAAAACATATTCAACCTTTGAATTATATTCCACATTATTGAAATCTTCTAATAACTCTTTTTCTATTAATAAATCTATTAGATAGAATAGAGATGGTTTTGAGATATGACCACTTCTTCCCTTAACCAACCACTTTATTCCAGATTCTACTGGTTTGTTTGTGAAGGCATTGATAAAGTCACTTTCAGAACAATCAATTAATTTCGGACTTTTTGTGAGTAGTTCAAAAAGTTTCTTAATCTGCAGTAAATTTTCTTCATCATCATTCCCATACCAAGTGTATGAATTTACCAACAAGTTGTTTTTATTAAGCGAAAAATCCTTAAAATTCTTTAGTTTATCAAATCGTTCCTTAAAATCAATAAGAAAGGGGATGAGATTATTGTATTTATCTTCTTTAGATAATTTTTCGATAATTACTCCAATTCTTTTTGATACTAGCTTTAAATATTCATTGGCATTTTGGTTCTTTTTAGAAATTTCAACAATTTCTGCATCTATTTCATTTATTGCAACTGTCAATTTCCTAACTCCTTCTGAAATTAACCAAGATGAAAAAGGAATTGTGTAATAAAAACCATCAACGTCAACATATTTTACAAATTTTTCCTCCTCATTAATTTCTGTAATTTTATCGCCATGCAATTTATTTTGAGCAGGAAGAAAAGATAAATGAAATAGCAATTCGGCGTTTGAATTGGTGAATGATTCTAATTCTGAAAGAGCATTCATTGATTATAGATTTTAGAAAATTGTTAGACCTATGTTGGACCTATCTAAAAAACCAAAGACTTCACATTTCTGTAAAGTCTTTA
>CAZPQV010000171.1:0-1583 GCA_964588705.1 uncultured Chryseobacterium sp. | reverse complement strand
AATCATAACCGTCGCCAACAATTTTAATTTTATGGTTAAAACCTTCATCCAAAAGCCTTTTATGCACTTTCAGCAACCGGTCGAAACCTTTTTGCGGGAAAACCGTTCCCACTGAGATAAATGTGGACGCATTGCTTCCTGCTTCCTGCTTCCCGCTTCCCGCTTTAGTCAGAACCTCTGCCGTATCTAACGGATTATAAATTCGAACAATCCGATTTTTTTCATCTTCAGTTCTGGCCAGATTTTCAAAATCTTTTTGAATGTGCTCGGAAATAACCATGATTTTATCAAAACCGAAGAATTTCCGGATTTCCTCATCGGTGTAATTATGGAAATGTGTTTTTCTAAGGTCGTTATGAATCCAGACGATTTTTTTGGAAGATTTCAGCGACGAATTCAGAATTTCATCCCGGAATCCGTGAATAGCAGCGAACTCGATATCGTATTTTTTATCCTTTAAAATTTTGGAATACAAAAGTTTAGGAAACTTCTTTAAAATGAACTGATATACCACCCGAAACGCTTTTTTCGGAATGTCCTGAATGCGATTCGTCGTAATCATTTCCCCGTTGTTAAGGTAAAGAATATTAATCCAGTCCGGAACTTCAGCAAGATATTTCCCCGAATAAAGGTTCAGCAGCAAATCGATTTCATATTTTTCTTTCGGGAGATTTTTCAGAAACGTCACCAATACTTTCTCTGCGCCGCCGTGACGCAGGGAACCAATTCGGATGAGGATTTTCTTTTTTAATGCCACTAATGAACGGTTTATTAGAATATTTTCAAAGTTAATGTTTTCACCTTAAAAAAATAAATGACTAACCGCGATTTGAATCAGCTTGTTTCTTTTTATGCCAGAGATTTCTGAAAAATAAATTCATTGGTTTTTCGTAAGATATATAAATACTTTGCACCAGCATAAAAAAGGATTCATTTTAGAAGAAGGTTCTCTTTTTATTGATATTCATTCGGTAGTTTTACTTATCTGAACGGAAATTTTTGGATTAGATTGTCACATATTTCTTCAACCATTTCCGCACTTATTGCATAATTTTCATCAATTAAATCAGGTAATTTCTTAGTGTCAAAAAAATTAAATTTATTTGTGAAATCGAATTTTTCATGTTGTCTTATTCCAAAAACTGAGTAATAATCATCAAATTTATAGTCTCCTCCTAGAATCTTTTTGGAAAGTATCATACGAGAGTTTGGAATTCCAAGACTGTCGGCAGCAATTAAACCATGCATTGCACTCGATAGTATAGTTTTACAGGTGGAAATCTCATTTAAAAATAATATGGGGTCAAGGGCTGTATCAATTAATTTTGAATTAGGAATTATATTCAATATATCTTTTATTAAATTATTGCTGCGATCTTCATAATGTGGGATAATTCCAATCACATTTTTTTTATTTATTTCTTTCTTTTGAATTAGTTTGGCACAAAGCAAGCCGGGGTCTCCTAACGCAATTCCTTTCAGTTCCTTATTTAGTATTTTTTCAAGACGCCGCTTTGTAAGCTCCCCATTTTCAGTACACTTCAAAAGTAGAATTTTTTCTTGATTTTTTACTGCTGTTGTTG
>CAZPQV010000170.1:0-1595 GCA_964588705.1 uncultured Chryseobacterium sp. | reverse complement strand
ATCTTGGTATAAATTACGTGATTCGTTTAAAGAATAATAATTATGAAAATAATTAAATTTTTGAGTTTTACTCCTTGGTTTTTTATATGTGGCATTATTCTTTTAGCATTCTTTGAAATTTTAATGGATCAATCAATAGATTTTAAACATAATGAATACGGTTCTGATTTTCTTAGATGGGGGCTTATATTTAATCTATATTTGATATTTACATGTATTCCATTGTTCCTATTTATATGGTTAAAAAAAATCAAACAAAGGATTACGTTCTTTTATTTTTTAGGAGTGTTGATATTAGTCCTCTTTATAGTTTTCAATCCTTTTTATTTATTTACTTGGTTTATGGGATAATTAATTTTTTAGAATGAGACATTTGGTAAAAAATAAAAGTATTTATTACTAATAATAGCGATATTCACGCCCCTAATCTCCCTTTCATTTCTTTATTTTCCTGCTCTAATTTCTCAATATACTTTTTCATGGTATCGAGAACGTGTTCGGGGATTTTGTAATGTATATGTTGGTCTTTAGAATAATAATGACCACTCGCATTATCATTATTCACGATATACACTCCATTTCTCGGTTCAAAAATCTCATAGATGGAGGTGTCGAGAATTTTAGCAAGTTTCTCCCATTCGTCGGGGTGAATGGAAGTATGTCCGTTTTCCTTTCGGCTGTAGGTAGATTGTTCCATTCCGAGAAGGGAAGCCACTTCTTCTTGAGATAGCCCTTTTTCCTTTCGCTTGTTGATGAGTTTTTGCATGACCATAATCTGTTGTATCTCAGAAGCCATTCAATCAAAGCCAAAATTTGGTGTTTTTGTTCAATTCTTCCCGGGCAGAACACAAACAATGCGATTGGGTTGATATGGCGGAAGAAGACCTTTTGGCTAATGATAATGCACTAAAAAATGAAGTGAATATTAATTGACCTTTTGAATGTAGCCGTAGGTTAATTTTGTTTTAAATACAAGCTTTATTCTTTTCCCACCGTCTTGTAATCATTTCACACGAATCCCTAATTCCCTTTAGTCAGACTTATTCTCTGATTTTCTGATGCGAATCTTATTCGTTTTTGTCTTTCAAAAAAAATCTATTAAGGTATCCGTTTCACAGAACCTCCTGAATAGATTTCGAGCCTTTACTTCGTTTCGGTTTTTTCTTAAAATCCGAATTATTTTGATTGCATAGAAAAGTCAGAAAGTCTGACTGATAAAAATTAAAATTTATGATTATGTCTTTAAGAAACACAGTTACCTTAATCGGTAGAACAGGAAAAGAAGTTGAAACTTTTGAATTTGAAAATGGAAATCTGAAAGCTCAGGTTACTCTTGCAACAAGTGATTATTACACAGATTCAAAAGGAGAAAAAGTAGAAGAAACCCAATGGCACAATTTGGTAGCTTATGGAAAACCTGCTGAGATTTTAAATCAGTATGTTGAAAAAGGTCAGGAAATAGCCATTGAAGGTAAATTGACTTCCCGGGCTTATGAAGATAAGAATGGTGAAACAAGATACATCACCGAAGTCAGAGTAAATCAGGTTTTATTACTGAGTGTAAAATCAAATTAATCATGGGGGCAAAGCCCCCT
>CAZPQV010000169.1:0-1611 GCA_964588705.1 uncultured Chryseobacterium sp. | reverse complement strand
GTGCTGCATGCAGGGTTCGAGATTCAAGGTTCGTTTGTTGGAAAACTGAGATAAAAGTTTTAAAATATTTGTTTTGGAGTTAAAGGAATTCATTTTATTCAGCTTAATCAATAGTATTTGTTTTTATACTTAAAAGTGATACGCCTTGCGTTAACCCAAACATTGCACCCTGCATCCCGCATCCTGCATCCTTCACCTTGAAAATTGCACCTCAAAATCCGTATTTCACACCTCGAAACTCCAACAAAAAATGTATGATAAAAATCTTCTTTCTTTCAATTGTAGATTTGCTAAATATCACTATATTTGCACACAAGAAAAAACAAAGTAATGGCAAACCAAATAAAAGGAAAAATTTCTCAGATTATCGGTCCGGTAATCGACGTAGTTTTCTCTAACGAAGGAGAACTTCCAAAAATCTACGACGCTCTTGAAGTAACGAAAGACAACGGTGAAAAACTTGTTCTTGAAGTAGAGCAGCACATCGGTGAAGATTCTGTAAGATGTATCGCGATGGATGCTACTGACGGTCTTCAGAGAGGTCACGAAGTTACAGGATACGGAAACCAGATTACAATGCCTACAGGTGAAGGCGTTTACGGAAGACTTTTCAACGTAGTAGGAGGTGCAATCGACGGCCTTCCTGAACTTTCAAAAGAAGGTGGTTTGCCAATCCACAGAGAAGCACCAAAATTCGACCAACTTTCTACATCTGCAGAAGTTCTTTTCACGGGTATTAAAGTTATCGACCTTATCGAGCCATATGCAAAAGGTGGTAAGATTGGATTGTTCGGTGGTGCCGGTGTTGGTAAAACAGTATTGATTCAGGAATTGATTAACAATATTGCAAAAGGTCACGGTGGTCTTTCAGTATTCGCAGGAGTAGGAGAAAGAACAAGAGAAGGAAACGACCTTTTGAGAGAAATGCTTGAATCAGGAATTATTAAATATGGTGAAGGTTTCATGCACTCTATGGAAGAAGGAGGTTGGGATCTTTCCAAAGCTGATCTTGAAGAAATGAAAGACTCTAAATGTACTTTCGTTTTCGGACAGATGAACGAGCCACCTGGAGCAAGAGCGAGAGTAGCCCTTTCCGGTCTTACGATTGCCGAGTATTTCCGTGATGGTGACGGTGCAGGACAGGGAAGAGACGTACTTTTCTTCG
This sequence comes from uncultured Chryseobacterium sp., assembly GCA_964588705.1. Taxonomy (GTDB): domain Bacteria; phylum Bacteroidota; class Bacteroidia; order Flavobacteriales; family Weeksellaceae; genus CAZPQV01. Next base: position 446 of record CAZPQV010000169.1, on the reverse strand, counting down.
TAGATAACATTTTCCGTTTTACACAGGCTGGTTCTGAGGTGTCTGCACTTCTTGGACGTATGCCATCTGCGGTAGGTTATCAGCCAACACTTGCTTCTGAGATGGGTGCGATGCAGGAAAGAATTACTTCAACTAAAAACGGTTCAATTACATCGGTACAGGCGGTTTACGTACCTGCGGACGACTTAACTGACCCGGCGCCTGCAACAACGTTTGCTCACCTTGATGCAACAACCGTACTTTCAAGAAAAATTGCTTCCCTAGGTATTTATCCAGCGGTGGATCCACTTGATTCAACTTCAAGAATCCTTACTCCGGAAATCCTTGGTGAAGACCACTATAACTGTGCTCAGAGAGTAAAAGAGATTCTTCAGAGATATAAAGCTTTACAGGACATCATCGCGATTCTTGGTATGGACGAGTTATCCGATGATGACAAGTTAATC
>CAZPQV010000168.1:0-1617 GCA_964588705.1 uncultured Chryseobacterium sp. | reverse complement strand
GTTGTTACCACCGAAATAAGATTTAGATTCTCACAACCAAACTACTTGTACGATTTTATCGGGACGATATATAAAAAGACCATTTGATTAAAATATAGAAAAGAATAATTAAATACGACTAATTATTTAATATTTTTAATTTCAAATAAAAAAAATTAAAAACAAATCAAAAAATTAGTAGCTTTACTTAAATAAAAACTAATTGCTGATGATCAAAGGTGATATTCTTTTCAGATAGCCAATTTTTTCAAAAAGATGAGGCGATTCTATTCGAATTTCACATATTCTATTCATTTCTCATTACCCCTAAACAATAAGAAGTGATGATAGCACATAAAATTTCTCTTTCTACTTATATCCAAAATATGCAGAAGTTCTACATTCTATCATTTATTTTGACTGCAAATCTTTTCACCTTTGCTCAGGAGGTGAAGTGGCAGCGCGATATTCCGTCTAATACACAGGATTTTCTCTACGGTCTTACTACGACACTTGACCGTCAGTTTCTTGTTTCCGGCAGTTCAATCCAAACTTCAAAGGGGCTTTCATCGGAAGTCTCACAATCACACAATAACGGTTACGATTTTCATTTGGTAAAACTTGACCAACAGGGTAAACCAGTTTGGGAAAAATTCTATGGAGGAGATGGTCACGATTTTCTCACCGCTACTGTAGCGACGCAGGAAGGCGGATTCTTGATTGCAGGTACTTCTTTTTCAGAAGTTGGTGTTGATAAGAAGTCACATAATTACGGCGGTTCTGATGTATGGATGATAAAACTTTCGGAATCCGGTCAGGAAGAATGGCAGGTTGCCGTAGGTACCGCTTTTGAGGAAGAAGCCAAATCTGTAATTCAAAGTTCAGCCTTAGGCTATTTTATGGGTGGGAGGATTCAGTCTCCAAAGCAAGGATGTGGTTCAAAGGATGCGTGGATTGTTAAGATTGATAACTCAGGAAAAGTGATTAATCAAATCATATTTGGAGGTACAGGCTTCGATCCGATAGAAAAGATGCTTCCAACTAAAGACGGAGGTTGTCTTGTAGCGGTTTATTCCCGCAGTTCAGATGCTTCGGGAATAGAAGAAAAAGTAAAAAATCAATATGCTGAACTCATTAACGAAGAAAATGAACTGATAAAAAAAGAAACTTCTCTTCCAAACAACCCGAATTCAACGGCTCGACTAAAACCTACAGAATCCGACACTGACTTTCTTAAAATACCCACAAATCATTTTGCCAAAAGAGGTGAGAACTTTGGTGAAGGCGATTACTGGATTGTGAAACTTGATAAAGATGGAAAAATAAGTTGGCAAAAAAACTTGGGTGGAAAAGAGGACGACCATATCAGAACACTCTCCAACACAGACCAAGGATTTTTAATTGGAGGCGAGTCGCGCTCCCCCGCTTCGGGAACCAAACGTGAATCAGTAAAAGAAGGGACAGATATTTTGCTGGTTTCTTTAAATAATGAAGGCAAAGAACTGTGGCAGAAATCTTACAGCTTTGGAAACCGTGACGTACTGATGAGCCAGAATACCATATGGAACGCTGATATCTCGGAATCCAAAGGATTTCTTTTAGGAGGCTACACACAGGCAGAAAAAAAAAAAAAAGGCG
>CAZPQV010000167.1:1368-1626 GCA_964588705.1 uncultured Chryseobacterium sp. | reverse complement strand
AAAAGAGCGAAAATCTTCACCGCAAGGGAACTTCACCCCCGCTTTTGCAAAACCGATGTTATCGGCAGTTCTTTATTTTTTATTATTAGTTTCTTCAAGGATTATTTGAATTAGTTTAAAAAGTTTTGAGTTCATATTTTTTTGATAATTGATATTTTCTCTTTCCCATTTTATATAGTAATCAGGAAAATTTTTGTAGATATATTTGTAGACTCCCCATTTTCAGTACGCTTCAAAAGTAGATTTTTTTCTTGATAT
>CAZPQV010000167.1:0-1358 GCA_964588705.1 uncultured Chryseobacterium sp. | reverse complement strand
AGTTTACCGAAACCCCTGTGTTTGACAATATCAAAAGCACCAACGAATACCTGCAGATGGGCAGCCGGTTTGTCAAGAACATTTCCTATGTCGATGTCGAAAACATCGACCTTCCTTCAGAAATAGACCCTTATTCTGTATTGGGCGGAAACGGTGCCGCATCGGAAACAGCGGTGGACAATTTCACCTTTGTAGACTCCCCATTTTCAGTACGCTTCAAAAGTAGATTTTTTTCTTGATATTTTACTGCTGTTGTTGTCGGATGTGGAAAAGCGGGCAGGAAAAGTGCTGGCATTAGCCTGTGCTTGCTGTCCGTTTTTCCACATCACGGGTGATAAGCCGCCCAATGAATCATGCGGCCTTTCGTAGTTGTAATCCTTTACCCATTCCTCGGTAACGCTTCTTACTTCATCCAGGGTTTCAAATATATAGGCATCGAGTATCTGATCGCGGTAGGTTTTATTAAAACGTTCGATATAGGCATTCTGTGTGGGTTTACCTGGTTGAATGTATGCAAAACCAATCTCATTTACCCGGCTCCACACTTCAGCAATATTCGCTATGAACTCCGGCCCGTTATCCATGCGGATTTTCTCAGGCTTGCCGTAGCGGTTCACCAGATGGTTCAGTATCCAGATCACCCGCGAACTTTTCAAACTGTAATCTGCCTCAATGTGGAGGATTTCCCGGTTGTAATCATCAATCACATTAAAACTGCGGAACTTTCTTCCGTTGGAGAGAACATCGCTCATGAAATCGATGCTCCAGGTATGAGTGAATGTTTCCGGCACCTCCAACGTCGTTTTTACTCTGGCAGGAAGACGCTTCTTTACCTTTCGACGCAAGGGAAGCTTCATTTCCTTATAAATTCGGTGCAGCCGCTTATGATTGATTTTTTCACCCCGGTTGCGCAGGCGGTAATAGTACTTCCAGAAACCTTCTCTCGGATGGCTCTGTGTAAGCTGTTCAAGCTTCATCATCACCGTAGAATCATCTCTCAGCGAGCGGTAATGAAAACTGCTTCTGCTTAATTTTAGCACGCGTAAAGCCTTGCCGGAATCCTTCGGACGGAGCTTATGGATCTCCATGACAATCTCCCGTTTCCGACAAGGCTTTAGAGCTTTTTTTCGATAATGTATTTAGCTACGTCAAGTTCCATTGCCAGATTGGCGTACATGCGCTTGAGGCGGGCATTCTCTTCTTCAAGCTCTTTCACCCGCTTAAGCTCACTGGCTTCCATCCCGTTGTATTTCTGGCGCCACTTGTACAAAGTGGCTGTGCTGATGCCGTTTTCCCGAGCCAGTTCCTCGGCACTGCGGCCGCCGGCAAACTCCTTTAAAACACCTGCAATCTTTGCA
>CAZPQV010000166.1:0-1771 GCA_964588705.1 uncultured Chryseobacterium sp. | reverse complement strand
CGATTGACCTTCTGATTTTGTAAAACCGTCAATAATTTGGCCTGCAACGGCAAAGAAAGATTCCCAATTTCATCCAAAAAAATTGTGCCGCCGTCGGCAAGTTCAAATCGTCCGGGGGTATCTTTTTCGGCTCCTGTAAACGCACCTTTGGCATAACCAAACAATTCGCTTTCAAACAGATTTTCATTCAAAGAGCCCATATCGACATGGATGAAAGGCGCATTATTTCTTTCGGATTGTCGGTAAATTTCCTGTGCCATCACAAATTTTCCGGTACCGTTTTCACCCAGAATCAAAACGGTAGGAGCGACTTTTGCGGCAAGATTCATCGCATTTTTCATCGCCGCTGATTTGCCTTCAAAATATGATGCTTCATCCATTCGGCTGATATTCTCCAAACGATTAACTTTTCTATTTTTTCGCGCCAAATCCACACCGGCATTTACGGTCGCATACAGTTTTTCATTGTTCCACGGTTTGAGTACAAAGTCAAAAGCACCTTTTTTCAGACTTTCAACCGCCAAGGCCACATCGCCAAACCCGGTCATCAGGATCACAACCGTTTCGGGTAGCGTTTCCTGCAAATATTCCAACCAGTACAAACCTTCTCTGCCGTCTTCAAAACCCTTGCGATAATTCATATCGAGCAAAACCACATCCGGCTCTTGTTCATCAACGATTTCTTTGATTTTCTGTGCCGATTCCGAAGTCAGTACTTTGGTGAAAAACCGTTTCAGCCAAACCTTGGCCGCAAACAGAATATCGGCATCATCATCAACAATCAATATCGTGGCTTCCTTTTTTCGCATTTTCCTTTGACTTCATTGGCTGTAAATTTAAGACCTTATTTTTTGGCTAACTTAAGAAATCATTGGTCAAAAGCTATTTTATTGAGAAATATTATCCAGCTGATTTTAATAAAAAGAGTTGTCAGATATAGAAAAATATTGATTTAACTAAAAATCCGATAGCTTTTCAGGATTTTGTCTGGTGTCAAATACTGCTGCAATTATTAATTCGTTTTTTTGATTATCAATCCTGTATAGGATTTTGTAGTTTCGGACTATGATTCTTTGATACTTATTATTATATCTTTCTTTTTCGTTTTGATGTGAGAAGTGAACCGATTTAGGAGCATTTCTTATATCATAAATCACATTTTTAGCTCCTTGTAAAGTTTTCTTCTTGATAAAATTGAAAATATCTTTCAAATCTTCTTTTGCTGCATCAGTCCATATAATCTTATATGTGTTTGTAGCCATTTTACCAGGTTTCTATTTCCTTGGTCAAATCTTCGTCTGTTATTATTCTTCCTGCCTTGTAGTCTTCTTCCGCTTTATTTAACTTGGCATTCAACAAGTCAACTGTCAAAGGTTCTCCATTGCCCGTATGACCAATTACTTTGTTGTTTTCTTTCAAAATCAACTCTTTAATTTTCTGCAATAAAGACATCTCTTGGGTATTCACCAAATAGTTTATCAATTCTAATTTTGTTGCCTTAAGCGCCATCATCAAAATATTTAATCAAATATACTTCAATTTATTCAATCACACGGTAAAAGATGGTTTTTATAATTTTTCCCACCATTAAGATTAAGTGAATTAAGAGTTTTCATTAAGCATGATTTTTACTTCTTTTATTCTTAATGTATCTTAACTTCTTAATGGTTCAATTTATTCCGGAAAATTTTTGAAATATTCATTAACAAACGGTTTCATGGATTTGGTAATATTGTCCGTATAAAAATTTATCAATAATCCCTGTGGCTTT
>CAZPQV010000165.1:1041-1780 GCA_964588705.1 uncultured Chryseobacterium sp. | reverse complement strand
AAGGCGTTACCGAAAGTTTTCCTTTTGATGAGGAAACATTGGTGTTTAAGGTTGGCGATAAAATGTTCCTTCTGATTTCTATGGAAAGTCAGCCCGTAACATTTTCTGTAAAACCAACCAGGAATGGAGTGCTGAACTGCGGGAATAGCATCAACAGATCACAGGCGCTTATCACATGAACAAAACGCATTGCAATTCTGTAGTTTGTAATGGTTTGAAAAAAGAATTGATTCTAAAACTAATCGATCATTCTTACGATTTGATTTTTGAATCTTTGACGAAGAAGAAAAAACAGGAAATTCAGTAGTATTACACAAAAGGGTGATTTTTAAATAAATGTTTAAGATTTAATATAAGATGCACAATAGTAAAATATGATGAATTTTTTTGCTTTGACGTGTTATTAATATTTGTGCACTTTATTAAAACACTCAACCAAGTTTAACTAAAAAATTAAAACGTTATGAAAAAATTATTATTTGGTGTATTGATGTCTATAGTTGTTTCAACTAGCGTATTTGCGGGTCATTCTGACAAAAGAGTTCCCCTTAATGATGATGTTTTTGAAAATATTAATATTGCAACTTTCTTTGCGGATTTGAAGTTAGAGGAATTGAAAATTGAAAGTAATGAATTTGATTTTAGCGAAATTGGATGTGCGTATTCATACAATGTGGTTGTAAGACACTGTGACGGAACACGATCTGTTTGGAATGCTGGAATTTGGGATGTTCCTTGT
>CAZPQV010000165.1:0-1031 GCA_964588705.1 uncultured Chryseobacterium sp. | reverse complement strand
GTGGAAATCCTGATGGACATACTGAAATAACTTATTTAAGAATGTATGAGGCTTGTGATTAATAAATTTTTTTTCCTTTTTTTTGTTTTTTTGCTGTCGAAAGCACAAGGACAAGTAATTAATGCAATACAGTACGAATTGACGGGTAAATTTGTAAAACAAGTTGAACTTGAAAAAATAACTGAATATTTAATATTTGACAGTAAAAAATCGTTTTATTTCAATTCATCTTTTGAAGAAAATAAGAGCGTATTAGAAGCAATTAAACCTTTTGACTCAAAAAAGGGGAATTTAAGAGTTATAAATTATTTTGATTCAGAAAATGAAATTTATGAGGTGTTAAAAAGTCCAATTACAGGTAGGTCATATGTTTCTTTTGATAATTACAATTTGCAATGGGAAATGATTGGAAATTCGTATAAGAATATCTTAGGTTATACTTGTAAATTAGCTAAAACTCATTTTAGGGGGAGACAGTATTTTGCGTATTTCACACCTGATATTCCTTTTGGTATTGGTCCTTGGAAGTTAAAAGGATTACCTGGATTAATTCTAGAAGCTTATGATGCTAATGAGGATTATCATTATACAGTAACTGCAATTAACCTAAATATAGATGGCTCTTTCCCTGAAGAAATGTTGGATTTTGTTGCGAAAAATAAAGAGCAAAAGGTTCACTATAAAGTTTTTATTAATGAGCAAAGTGTTTATTTCGAGAAATTAAAAAGTAAAGTCATTTCAAATCTTCCAAAAGGTTCTACTTTAAAAGAAGCACAAAACCCTAGAAAAGAGATGCGAGAAGTAATGTTTGAATGGGAAGAAGCTAAAACACCTTAATGAAACAATTATGTTTAATATTATTCATATTTTGTATTAGGATTTCTGCACAATCAGAAATCAAAGGAGATATTATTTCTATAAATCCATCTGAAAGAATAAGAGCAAATCTAATTTTGCTAAATCAAAAAAATGAAATAGAAACTTTCGGTTTTAGTGATAAAACCGGAAGTTTTTCTGTTTCTACGGATAAA
>CAZPQV010000164.1:446-1783 GCA_964588705.1 uncultured Chryseobacterium sp. | reverse complement strand
GCTCAATCTAAGAAAGCAACATTAGACAACCATTAAGTATTCATTAAGTATCTATAAGGCAACCCTTCGAGAGCCTCAGGGTGACAAGGAAAAGATTGAGGTTGAGGTTGAGGGCACTTTGTCAAAGTTTGAAATCTTTGACAAAGTTTTTTGATTTCAGATTTTTTTTACTTCTGTTCTCTCACTTTGAAAGGCTCAATCTAAGAAAGCAACATTAGACAACCATTAAGTATTCATTAAGTATCTATGCAATATCCATTAGTAAGATATGGAAAAAAGCAACTAAAATCCAGCAATCTGAAACTTGAAACTTGAAACCAGTAAATACAAACCAGCAACAAACAACAACTAAACCAATTATTTCGTAATTTTGCTTATTAAACTGTAAAAAACATAAATGAACATTACCATTGTCGGAACCGGATACGTTGGACTGGTAACCGGAACTACCCTTGCTGAACTTGGAAATTCCGTATTCTGTGTTGACGTAGATGCAGCAAAAGTAGAAAAAATGAAACAGGGCATCGTGCCTATTTATGAGCCCAATCTGGAAGAAATGTTTCTACGGAATATACAGTCGAACCGTCTGTTCTTTACCACAAATCTTAAAGAAGCCCTTGATAAAAGTGAAGTAATTTATCTTGCGTTGCCAACTCCGCCCGGAGAAGACGGCTCGGCAGATTTATCTTACGTCCTTGGTGTAGCCAACGATATTGGTGAAATGATGACGGAATACAAAGTTATCGTAAACAAATCCACCGTTCCTGTTGGAACAGCTGATAAAGTTAGAGAAGCTATTGCCGCAAAAACAGACATCCCTTTCGATGTCGTTTCGAATCCTGAATTTTTACGTGAAGGGTTCGCGATTGAGGATTCTATGAATCCTGCAAGAGTAGTGGTTGGGGCGAGTTCGCAGAAGGCCAAAGATATCATGTCTGCTATTTACCGTCCGTTTACCAACACCGGAGTTCCAATAATTTTTATGGATGAGAAATCTTCGGAACTCACCAAATATGCCGCCAATTCTTTTCTCGCCGTGAAAATTACTTTCATGAACGAAATTGCGAATTATTGTGAAAAAGTAGGTGCTGACGTTGATAAAGTGCGTTTAGGAATGGGCAGCGACGACAGAATCGGACACCGCTTTTTGTTCCCGGGAATCGGATACGGAGGAAGCTGCTTCCCTAAAGACGTGAAAGCTCTGATAAAATCCGGAAAACAGGAAGATTTTGATTTTAAAATCCTTGAAGCCACCGAAAACATCAATCAGAAACAGAAAGTAATTCTGGTTAATGATATTGAAAAATATTTCGGTTCGTTGGAAGGCAAAACCATTG
>CAZPQV010000164.1:0-436 GCA_964588705.1 uncultured Chryseobacterium sp. | reverse complement strand
TTAAAGCCAATACCGATGATATCCGTGAAGCTTCTTCTTTGGACAACATCAAACAAAAAAAAAAAAAAGGAGCAAAAGTTGTTGCTTACGACAGCATCGCTGAGGAAAATGTACGAAAAACAATTGGCGATAAAATTGAATATGCACCGGATATGTACTCCGCCCTGGAAGGCGCAGATGCACTCCTGATTGCCACTGAATGGCCTGAGTTTAAAAATCCAAATTTCGGGATGATGGCTGAAAAAATGAAGAATAAAGTTATTTTTGACGGCAGAAACATGTTCCCGCTGGAACTGCCGGAACAGAATGGGTTTTATTATAAGAGTATTGGAAGGAGAATTGTCGGCGCTTAAGAAATAAATTTAAAGCCGAAATTATGGCAAGCAAAAAAAAAACAAACATTTCAACCATAGGTTTTTTCAGGTATTTTCAGAAT
>CAZPQV010000163.1:1050-1786 GCA_964588705.1 uncultured Chryseobacterium sp. | reverse complement strand
CGAAAAGTGAGATAGCCTCTAATATTTTATTATAATTTAAATATACATTAGTAATTTATTTGAGAAATTACGTATATTTGCATCACAATCATCAGGAGATTCCGGAAATACCGGAACACCAACCGAGAGTTAACCCTCCACGGTGGTTTAGAATGAGGGCAAACCTGCCAAAATAAAAGGTCAATCCTTTTTATTTTTTCGAATCCTGATGTTTTTAATTGTAATAACAATTTTAAACATATAAACTATGTACATTATTGAAGAAGCTTTACAGAAGAAGCTTTTTATAACCACGATTGGCAAGACAAAAATTCTTACCAGGATTGATTTACTGTTAGAGAGTTTTATTCAGGGATCTATTATTTATCCTCTGCAAGAAATCCCATTTGAATACTATACCGATGAGAAGGAGCTGAACCATATTTACAGCTTCGATAATATAAAAGAACTCATCCAGGAAACTTATTTAATGTACACGGAATTACTTAACAACCGCAAAAAAATTCTTGATGATTCATCCGAATTTCCAAGGGGTCACTTGAGTGCGATTTCAGGAATGTGGTGGGGAGGCAGAATGAGTGGTTTTAGTTCTTCAACTGTTGAAGAGTTACAGAAAAATTTCAATCCAAAATACTTCAACAAAAGAACCGAGAAAAGGATGGAAAATGACGTAAGAAGACTCATTTCTGACCTAAGATTTCCTTTCAAAATCCTTAAATCTTCAGATTATGAAAAA
>CAZPQV010000163.1:0-1040 GCA_964588705.1 uncultured Chryseobacterium sp. | reverse complement strand
GACGCATTAAGTGTAAGCAATGAAGTCATCGACCTAGATGCAAAAATAAATTTTAATGAAAAACTAACAAAATGGAAAAAGTATTTATAACAAGAGTAGAGAAGCAGAAACTGCTGGCAAAAATCAAATTTATTTCTGAAACTGAGGTAGAGGGAGAATTTCTTTATCCGTTTGACAGAATACGGTTTCACTACGATTCCGCAACAATATCATTGAATACTTCCAACAACTACAATGAATTGAAATTTCTAATTCATTCCGTTTTTCAGATTTATAATTTTCTTATTCAGTCTAAAGAGGGGCTGGTCAAAAAATATGTCAATTTGAATAGATGGTCCTCAGGTAAAGATGTGAGCGCGGAAAAACTACCTGAACAGCTAGAAGTTGCCAACAAATTGATTACACGAATTTCTGAATTCACAGAAGAGAAATACTTCAACAAATTCCTGAAAGAAAGAATTACAAAAAGTATTATAAGTGTTTTAAATGATAAAAAGTTCGATTTTAAAATTCTTAATTGGTCGGATTACGACTGGATATTTTATAAAACTGCAAAAGATGCAGATTTCATTATGAATCTTGACACTTATGAAACGGTAAAGAAAACCGTTTTCTGGCTTGATAATCTTCGGCAGTCACGAAAATACTCAAAAGTGCGATTTAAAATAATGAAAGACCGCAGATTAAATTCAGAACTGCCAAAAGAAGAGATTGACAAGCTGGAATATTTAGAATATAATACCAGAGAAGATAACCGTCTTCCAGTTTTGGTTGATGTTCATGATTACATATCGAGAGAGTTTAACCTTGATAAGTTTACTAAAAAATCTCCAGATAAGATATTTATCAACCCTGCCCTAGAGCAAGTTAATTATATTAAAAATTTGCTTAAAGATACCAATGGACTTGGGGCAGAGAAAGATATGACTGACTTTCAAGTATATACTACTGGAAAAGTAGAAATATACGAAAAGATAATTAAGCTATTAAAAATGAAGCCACCAAAGCAAATTAATAAGTTAAGCGAATTTAAGCTCCCT
>CAZPQV010000162.1:0-1802 GCA_964588705.1 uncultured Chryseobacterium sp. | reverse complement strand
GTGAATTAATAACAAGCCAAATAAGCAATCCAGAAAAAGTAGAACTTTATGAAAATAAAGAAGGATTTGAATTTTATGAGGCAATCTATGGTTCTGATGGAAGCATTTTTGCCAGAGATCTAGGAAAAATAATTAAGATTAATGAAGATGGAAGTAATAAATTATTAAAAGAACTTAATTCACACGATTTTAATAATGGTTACTATTATCGACATGGTTATGCACGCCCGGTTTTTAGTTCAACAAAGGACGGTAAAGTTATGTTTGATGAAACCCCGCTTTTTTTCGATGATGGCAGTAAAAAAATAATGTCATCAAAATATTCAAACGTTGCAAATTACTTTGAAGTACTAGACGACAAAAACAAATATGGAAAGCTAATTATCAAAAATACAGAGTATAATTCTTGTGGTGAAAGTAGTTATTCAGAATACCTGGGCCTAAATTATATGAGCAACGTCATATTATATCCTGATAATCCAAAGTTTACCAATGTCTTTTATAGTGATGATTCACATTATTATATAGGAACTGCAGGTAGTGGTCTTCTTCTTTTAAATGTTAAATAAGTATGAAATTCTTTTCCATTTATATATTACTCTTTCTTATATCTTGTGCAAAAACTAATGAAAGTAACCAGCTTGTTAAAGAAGACAAGCCAATTTTGAATAATAATATAGAAAAAAATATCAATATACCAAAATGTAACGACGACATCATTAAAGAAAAAGTTATTAATTTATACAAAAAACAAGCTTACGATGAATTACTATATAATTATGTATCGGAAAATTATAATTTTGAAGATATTAGATTATATGCGCAAGACAATGGACTAAACATTAATCAGTACGCGAATGAACAAAAAAATAAAATTAGGGAAGAAGGAAATAAGTTTGTTCATGAAATTCTCAATACATCTGTAATTAAAAATATCAGAACAAATGAAGAAAATGAAAAATTGAAAAAATGCGATTGTTCCGCAGAAATAGTAAGTGATGGTGAAGTCAATTACAACATTAATTATACAGCACAAAAAACCGAGGATACTGGAGAAATTTATGTAGATGCCTATTTAACAAAAAACAATTACAAATGAATATTATTACAATAAAAAATTTATTAATTCTAATTTTTGTCTCTTTTTCAACATGTTTATCAGCACAAGAGAGCGAGATAGAATTGCTAAACTCTAAAATAAACCAAGTAGAAAGTCAAGTTAATATTCTCAAGCAAAAATATCATTCAGATTTAAACATTATTAAAAACAAATATCGTAATAAATTATCTGCATTAACTTCTAAAAATTATGCTGAAAATAGAAGAAATTTAATAACAAACTATAATCGAGAAAACAATGAACTCTACACAAATAAATACTCACAGAAATTTAATCTTTTAAACAATCAACTTTCTTCAATGCAACAAAAAAAATATAGGATTGAAGAAAATATCAAACAAAAAGAATATGAAAAAGAAGAAAGACAAAAAAAAATAAATGCTTTCGAAAGGCAGTTAGAATAAAAAATAAATTTTATGACTTTTAAAACACATCGTACAACATAGTATTTGCAAAAGGCGGGGTGAAGATCTCAAAACCACTTTCACTAGCTAATTACAAATTAGAATACTAAAAAAAAATAACAGTCCCCAATAAGGGGACTGTCTGGTTAACTCAAAAACCAATGATAATCTGAATTACCATTGAGAGTTTTCTGAATACCTTTGGTAAATTCGAAAGCATTCAAATTCCTGTCCAGGAAAGTGTCAATATAACTGCTCTTATTGGCTTGTGTAAAGAG
>CAZPQV010000161.1:0-1814 GCA_964588705.1 uncultured Chryseobacterium sp. | reverse complement strand
CAGATAATACTTTAGAGATAGCAGCAGTTAAGGTAGTCTTACCGTGGTCTACGTGACCGATAGTACCAATGTTTAAGTGCGGTTTGTTACGATTAAACGTTTCCTTTGCCATGATTTAAAATTATTTAATTATTTATTTGTTCTTTTTTTGGTGTGCAAATATAATGATTTTTTGAATATCTAAAATCAATTTTAATAAAATTTATATTTGATATTCAACATCAGGCAATTACTCACCAACCGTGTTTCGTAAATGGACTGCAAAGATAGTATTTTTTCAATAAAAATTAAAATACTGTTATGCAGAATTTCTTTCGAGTATTTTTTTGTTGATATCCTTTATCAGTTGTGGTCCTTCATAAATAAATCCGGTATACAGCTGAACTAAGCTCGCGCCGGCATCCAGTTTTTCTATAGCATCTTCTGCCGTGTGAATTCCACCAACGCCAATAATTGGGAATGCTTTTCCACTTTTTTCCGATAAAAATCTGATGACTTCCGTTGATCTTTTTGTTAATGGTTTCCCTGAAAGCCCACCGGTTTCTTTTTTATTTTCTGACTTTAACCCTTCTCTTGAAAGCGTGGTATTGGTTGCAATAACTCCCGAAATTCCGGTTTCTTTTACAATTTCGATGATATCCATTAATTGCTCATCCGTAAGATCCGGAGCAATTTTTAATAAAATCGGTTTCTGCTTCTCTCTTTTAAGGTTTTCATTCTGTAAAGTCTGAAGCAGTTTTTTTAAAGGCTCTTTTTCCTGAAGCTCCCTTAAATTTGGTGTATTCGGCGAACTTACATTCACCACAAAATAATTGACATAATTATATAATGCATTAAAGCAGATTAAATAATCATCTACCGCATTTTCGTTTGGCGTCACTTTATTCTTACCGATATTCCCTCCAATGATGACGTTCGTATTTTTTTTCAGCCGTTCTACCGCAGCTTCTACACCTCCGTTATTAAATCCCATTCTGTTGATAATCCCAGAATCTTCAATCAAACGGAAAAGTCTTTTCTTCGGATTTCCGTCCTGTGCTTTCGGCGTAAGCGTTCCAATTTCAATAAAACCAAAACCGACATTTGAAAGTTCCTGAAACATTTTTGCGTCCTTATCCAGTCCTGCAGCTAATCCAACAGGGTTTTTGAATTTAATTCCGAAAACTTCTCTCTCCAGTCTTTTATCATTATTGCTGAATGTAGATTTCACGATAGCGGAAAGCACCGGAATACTGAATACCGTTTTCAAAGCATTGAATGTAATGTGGTGCGCTTTTTCGGGATCGAATTTGAAAAGAATCGGACGGATGAGGGATTTATACATTGTTGAATTTTGGTAGTGCAAATTTAGTGAGATTTTTTGGTTTCTTTGGAAATGACTTGTGGAAGATTGCCACAAACGCACTAATGTTTTTTTAATCTAAAAGCTTTTCTTGTGAGGGAGAGAGGAGCGCTAAAACAACAAGACTTTTTAAAAACAAAAAAAGTTTCCCAAAACTGAGAAACTTTCAGAGCCAACGATGAGATTTCCTGCTTGGCGGCAGACAGGGAACTCACAACAATACATTTTTTTCTTAAAAATAAAAAAAGTCACAATAAATATTGTGACTTTCAGAGCCAACGATGAGATTTGAACTCACGACCTCTTCCTTACCAAGGAAACGCTCTACCCCTGAGCTACGTCGGCAAAAAATGTTTAAATAAAAAAATCACAGCCGTTTGGTGTGATTTTCTTAGAGCGGAAGACGGGGGTCGAACCCGCGACATTCAGCTTGGAAGGCTGACGCTCTACCAACTGAGCTACTTCCGCATTT
>CAZPQV010000160.1:792-1817 GCA_964588705.1 uncultured Chryseobacterium sp. | reverse complement strand
CCGTTAAATCTTCTATTTCGATAATTTTCGGGTGTTCATCGGATCCGCAAAGTGGACACGCTTCGCCATTGTGCAAGTGCTCAGCGTATTTTGAAAGTTGAGTTCGCAAATCAAAATTTGATTTGCGAAGATTCATCGTTTCCCGACGTTCCTTTAGTTTATCTTTTTCCGAATCGAAATTTATTTCCACTTTTTTGGGATCAATTTCAAGAATTTCGAGTTCTCTGTTAAGCCGAAGAATTTCATCTTTGCGCGATTTTCCATCGTTTTTAAGTTTAATCAAATCATCCTGAAAGTTCTTTCGTGCGCTGAACCAGTTGTTTATCACCAGCAAAAGTTCGGCATCCAGAATATTTTTGTTTAATTCATTGATTTCGCTTTCTGTGTTTTCAATGTTTTTTTCTAAATCTACTTTCTTTTTAAGTAAATCAGGTTGATTTTCCAGTTTTGCTTTTTTGTCGGACTCTAAATCACTTTCCTCTTTTTCCAATCTTTTAATTTCGATGATTTTCTGCAAATCAATTTCTTCTTTTCTTTTCGTGGGAAGGTTTTCGAAATCTTCTTTTAATTCATCAATTTTCTTGGTTATTTTTTCCAGTTCTTTGTTTAAATTCCCCAAATTTTCCGTTTCCGAAGTCAGCAAAGCATTTTTTCCATCATATTCTTTTTCAGTCCGCTTTCTGTCTTCAAACTTTTGAAAAAATATTTGGTGGATTTTTTCATATTCGGCAGTTTCTTTTGCGAGTTCATCGATTGCAATTTTTTCTTCGTTCTTAACATCCAATTCGTTTTGCTTTGTTTCAAGATTATTAAAATCGTCTTTCAAAGTTTTAAGTTTATTAAAATGCTCTGAAATGGGTGTAAAAACATCGCGCAAAGTTTTCAGACTGTCTTTTTCTTTACCTAAATCTTCTTCTAAAAGATTAATATTTTCCTGACTAATTCCTTCAAAACCTGCCAATGTTCCCATCAATACATCAAGAGCAGATTTGTTCTCATCGTTTAATTTACTTGCTTTGTGATAG
>CAZPQV010000160.1:335-782 GCA_964588705.1 uncultured Chryseobacterium sp. | reverse complement strand
TTCGGGATAAATTTCCTTCATCATTTTGGTTCGGTCCGTTGCGCCCAATTCTATAAATTCTTTAAACTGACCTTGCGGAATAATGATGGTTCTTTTGAAATTCGTATAACTTAAATTGATGATTCTGGCAGCGTCGGTATGAGCCAAAGGAATGAAATTACCATCTATTTTTTCATAAAAAGTGGGGGTTTGGGTTTTTACATCGTCAAATTTTTTGCTGTTTCTTCTAAAATCTCTGATAATTCTAAAAATTCTGTTTTCAAAATTGATGAAATCAAATTCAATAAAAGATTTCGATGATTTCAGGTTCATCATATTGTAGGCTCTATTATCTCTTTTGTTCATGCGTTCGGTTTCGCCATAAAGTGCAAAAGTAATCGCTTCTAAAATCGACGATTTTCCAGAACCAACAGAGCCAAAAACACCGAAAAGACCTGCATCTGTGAG
>CAZPQV010000160.1:0-325 GCA_964588705.1 uncultured Chryseobacterium sp. | reverse complement strand
AAGCACTCCATACCGTACCAACTGGAAGTGAATGAACTGGGCTTCAGTGAGTCGGCGTTCCCCTCCCTGGTCTCAGGGGCGAAGTGCGCCACCATCTCCTATCCCATCGTCGGGATGCACAGCGCTTGTTCAAGAGTATCTGTGAGTGATGTGAAATCAATAGTCTGCTTTTCCTGATAAGAATACAGACCTTCTATGGTTAATTTTAATGGAATCATAATTAGTTTTTTTGAATTTCTTTGAACAGGTCCATTATATCTTCGTTCGGTTCCTGTCCAGCATTTTTTGATTTGAAATAGTCGGAAAAAAGTTCCATGATATCCGC
>CAZPQV010000159.1:0-1880 GCA_964588705.1 uncultured Chryseobacterium sp. | reverse complement strand
GTTCTATACCGAATTGTTTAAGGATGTAGATGGTATCACTGTTTTCACTGAACCTTCTGCCGATTATTTTTCCAATCACTGGCTTTCAGCAGTTGTTATAGACCCACAAAAAGCTGGATTCACTAGAGAAGATTTAAGATTGGCATTTTTAGAAGATAATATCGAATCGCGCCCACTATGGAAACCGATGCACTTACAGCCGGTTTTTGCAGATGCTCCTTATTATGGAGGTACTGTTGCTGAAAAGTTGTTTGATGATGGATTGTGTCTTCCATCCGGTTCTTCGTTGATAGATGAGGATAGAAACAGAATTTGGGTGGTAGTGGAGAAGCTTTTGAGCCGTTGAGTTTTGAGGGGTGAGTGATTGAGGTGTTGCAAGGTGAGAGATGCAGGATGCATACTGCGAAGTCAAAAGGTATGTGGTTTTTTCCATTTTTTAAAGTCAAACTTAACAAAGACGAACCTGTCTTTCAAAAAGAGCTAAAGCTTTTTTATAATACTATGGATAAGGTTAATGAAGGTATAACTGCTAAATGGTTATTGCTGATACTGCCGTTGGTTTACGCTGTGATTATCAACATGTATTCCTATCCGAAAGGATACGATATTGTGAGGTTTGTAAATGTATATCATGAATTTACAAATCCTTTGACTGATTTTTCACGCATCCTTCATATTCTGACCAGGGCTCCTGATTTTCTGATGTATTTGTATGAGCTTTTTTTTGCAAAGCTGGGAGTTCCTCTTGAAATTTTATTTTTCATCATTACGTATATAACAGTTTTTAATTTTCTGTTTGTTTTTATTCATTATTACAAACAAGAAACAGCTGTTTTCCCTAGTGGATGGATGTTGTTAATGGTTTGGATTACCATATCTGTTCCTTCAGTATTGTCTGGCATCAGAAATATTCATGCACTTTCCTTTATTGCATTATCTTTTTTGTTCTTTAGACAAAATAAAAAAAGATTAGGGCTTGCGGCAATCTACTATGCCGGATTTATGCATTATTCTTGTTATATTTTTTTACTTTATCCACTATATGTTAGAAAACTTAGATTCAAGCCTTGTTTAGTTCCCGTATTAATAAGTGGTTTTTTACTTTTTTGTTTTTCATTTATTCCTTCAAAATTTTATGAAGAGATATTGCCGTTATCACTTTTCCATAAAGTAGATTATTACTTGCTTAATAACAGTTATCTAACAACGAAGTATAGTCTTAATGGTTTAATATATAACCTAATAAATTGGTATGTCCCGGTTTCTTACCTAATATTTCTGATTTATAAACAATATTTAAATATTACACTAAAAAAAGAGGTTGTGTTTTTATTTTTATTGTGTTTATTATTTATTTTTTTTCCTAATGTTTACTCGCGTTTTCTGATGCTTTTATTGATGTTTGCAGTATATAATGTGTTAATCGCCCCGCGTAACAAATGGACTAATCTTTTTTTATTTGGAATTTTCTTTCAGTTTTTAGTTGAACAAATTTTATTTTGGAAGACTGTTGTATCCGCTACGGTTTGAAAATTCATTAGTGATGTCATGAAGTAACTGTGAAGTTACTATGAAATATCCTTTGAGTAAGGTTTAATGGTTTCCTGTCTGTCAGTAGAGTGTAATGGTACATGGCTGTCGGTAGACAGAAGTGATGGTAAGTGGTATATTGATTGAGCTACTGAGTGATTGAATTGTTATGTCATTTAATTTCGCGCTTTTCCTTGTAAAAACGAATTGTATCATTCCGAGCTTGCGAGGAATCTCTAAAAATCTTCGCTGAAAACAGATTTTACACCCTGAGGTTCTTGATGGTGTCGGGCATGTCAGCCTGAGGCTCTCGAAGGCTCAATCCTTGTCCTGAGTCTAGTCGAAAGGTC
>CAZPQV010000158.1:0-1882 GCA_964588705.1 uncultured Chryseobacterium sp. | reverse complement strand
ACTCCTCAAGATTAGATGTGTAAATACGTGGGGCAATTTTTCTGATAATGCCCTTCTTTTCCATTTTGGAAATTTCCCTGCTAACTTCCGGATTGCTTGAAGAAAAAATAAGCTCCTGTAGCCTAAACTGCATATTTTTTTCCATTAAATTGTAAAATTTCGTTCAAAATTACAAATATTTTCTATTAAAATATAAAAAATAGCATTTTTTTTATATTAATAAATTTTATTTGCTATTAAGACGGGATAGAAGTAAAAACTTTTTGATCTAAGATTTGAAGGTAATACAATTACTTGTTCAAAAAATAGAAATGTTTGTTTGGAAATAAGCAAAAAAACAATATATTTGCACCATTGAAAACGACGCTCTTATTGGTATATTTTCAGTGACCTATTTAGTGACCTGTCAAAAGCCAAAGCAGCATAAAGATTATGGATAGGACATTTACGAAAATAAATTAAGTCCCGTCCGGATCGCCACTTAAAAGGCAAAACTTTACAAAACCCTTTAAATCGTATGATTTAGAGGGTTTTTTGTTTTCAAATAATCTCAAAATGTATAGTTTTTAGCAAATCGTAAGGGATAAAATCGGTTACCCCAAAAACGGATTATCAAGGGTATCCGAATTTTCTCAAAACAACCTGTACAAAGGCTGTTCAAAGATTGAAAGTCTTGTGTAAAGGAAATTTTGATAATAATTTTAACCTCTGTAAAACGATTGCTATGAATGCTAAAGTCACAATCCTTCTATATGCAAAGAAAGCTAAAACATCCATTTCGGGTTTAGTTCCTATTTATCTCCGCATTACGGTAGATGGGAAGAGAATCGAAATGAGCTCTAAGCGCTTTATAATGCCGGAAAAATGGAGTCAGGAGCAATGTCGGATGAAGGGGAATTCGGAAGAAGCAAAATCTTTAAATGCGTATTTAGACATTCTTAAAGGAAAGGTTTACAACGCGCAAAAGGAAATTGTGCAAGAAGGAGAAATGGTTACTGCTGAAACCCTCAAAAACAAGTTATTGGGAAAGGAGGTGAAAAAAAGAATGCTGATTCCAATTTTTCAAGACCATAACGATAGGATGAAAAAATTAGTGGGAAGAGAATATGCCATAGGAACACTTGGAAGATACAAAACATGTTTGA
The DNA here is from genome assembly GCA_964588705.1 of uncultured Chryseobacterium sp. Lineage (GTDB taxonomy): Bacteria > Bacteroidota > Bacteroidia > Flavobacteriales > Weeksellaceae > CAZPQV01. Next base: position 737 of record CAZPQV010000158.1, on the reverse strand, counting down.
ACCATACTAAAGAGTTTTTGAAATGGAAGTACAATCTTTCAGATATTGATATCAATAAAATTGATTTTGCTTTCCTAAATGATTTTGAATTTTTCCTAAGAACCGAGAAGTCCTGTGCCAATAACTCTGCAGTGAAGTACATAAAAAATTTTGGAAAAATCATTCGGATATGTTTGGCCAATAAATGGCTCAATTACGATCCTTTTTGTGTTATGATTCTAAATTCATTGAGGTAAAAAGAGATTTTTTGGATGAGCAGGAACTTTTCAGATTAGCCAATAAAGAGATGGAGATTGAAAGAATTGCACAAGTACGAGATATATTTCTTTTCAGTTGTTATACGGGTTTAGCTTATATTGATACTAAAAACCTAACACATTCTAACATCAGAATTGGAATCGACGGCAATAAGTGGATCTTTACAAGTCGGCAAAAGACCAAATCCATTTCTAATATCCCCTTGCTCCCGCAGGCAGAGAATATCATCGAAAAATATAAATCGGATCCGCATTGTGTTAATTCCGGAAGTCTTTTACCGGTTTTGAGTAATCAGAAGATGAACGCATATTTAAAAGAAATAGCTGATCTATGTTCAATCAAAAAAGAACTTACTTTTCATATTGCACGCCATACTTTTGCAACAACTGTTACTTTGGCAAATGGCGTTCCTATTGAAAGCGTAAGCAAAATGCTTGGTCATAAAAGCATCAAAACGACTCAGCATTATGCAAAAATCT
>CAZPQV010000157.1:0-1915 GCA_964588705.1 uncultured Chryseobacterium sp. | reverse complement strand
GTATTACTGTCATTGATAAAAGGCAGTTTCAGCAAATGCGATGGTGAAAGTATCTTAAATAAAGCAATGAGATTGTTATCATCTTTCTTATTGCTGTTTTTAACAAATTTATCGTAATCCTTCAGATTGAAATGGGTGTATTCCAAACTATCAATCACTTCATCAATAGCCGGTTTAGCAATCTCGGAATAGAAGAAATCAGTTGTATTACCGGACAGTCTTTTGGCTTCAAAATCCTCAAATTTATTTACTAAGTTTTTATTCTTTGCAAAGCAATTTTCGAAAATGTTTGCATCAAAAATAAACCATTCATAAACATTGGTTGCAACCAAATGTTTCACCTCAAGATTTTTATGACTAATCCGTTCTCTCAAATAATAAAGCAATAGTTCCTGTAGCGCTTTTGAATTCAGTTTTCTTGCGCTGACCATTTCTGTATTATTGCCTGACTGTTTTGTCTCAATAATAACTCCAACTGAACTTGAATGCGTCTTATCGTTATGGATTACCAAATCGTTTCTGCCTTTGGTGTTGATGTAATAATCAGGCGTAAAACCAATATTTTTCAAAAAATCAGAAATCAGATTTTTCTGAAATTCTTCAGATTCTTTTTCGTTATTTCCCTCCAAAAGCTTGATGAACTCCTGTTTGAAGTTTTCAATTTCCTTCCGGTTGGGTTTTAGTTTTAGATATGATTTATTGAGGGATTGGCGTGGTGAGAGGGATTTTGACATAGATTTACAGTGAACTTATTTCTTTTTCAATCAGTTTATAGCGGTCTTTAACGTCATCGCCTGAATAAAATGCAAGAAGGTCTTCTTTTGTGAGATTCCCATCCTGTAGAAACTTCAACAAATATTCCTGATTAAATTCCATTAGAAGCATTGATTTTTCAAGTTGCTTCAAAATTGATTTATTGTTTTCAATATTATTTTGAACCATATTTCTAATCACCAAAATCTGATTAATATCTTTAATAATCCTGTTCACTATGATTGCCAAAATATCCTTATTTAAATCAATTTCTTTGGCGTTTTGAATGATGTCTCTTGCCAACATATAGGCAATTCCAAGATTAGAGTAATCTCCGGCTTGAGAATTGATTACGACAACAAATCCAACTTCAGGAATATAACCTACATTGTCAAAATTTTTCAGAATAGAATTATCAATCAATGAAATGTCAAAAACAATGATTGCGGTATTTGTTCCACGATTGGCCTGCGCCTCAATTAGTTGACTCCATGCTGTATCGGATTTCCGAATAAACACATCTTTGTTTTCAATTTCCCCAAACTTAATACTCTTATCAAACTTGCATTCAATAGCAATTCTTTTATTACTATCGCCATCAATTTCACAGATAATATCACCGGTCTTATTTTTGGGTAAATTCCCGGCAGAATTTCCAGTAAGGAAGGCTTTATCCTTTAATCTTTTACTTTGAAAGAACTCATTTAAATATTCTGCAATTTCTTCTTCGGCTAATGCTCCTTTGATTGTAGACTTGTAAAACAGTTCTTTCTTCATCTCAAAAACCATTTTCAGACTTTCAAGTTCAGTTCCCAATTCATTACTTGTTTTAGAAAGAAATGATGAGATACGATCCTCCATCATTGCAAGCACACCAATATAAATTGCACGCAGCAGTTTTTCATCACGCTCGGCTGCCGGGAGATTATCGAAATAATTGAAAACGATTTGGTTTTCAATTTCGAATTCTTTTATCTCAACTCGTTTGAGTTGCTGGTTTAATGAAATATTCCCCATAATTATTTTATATTTAATTGAAAGTAATAACTGAACGGTGAGCCGAAGTATTTAACTTCATTTGAAGCTAGCATTTTTTTGTTTTTCTGAGTACGATTGTTCTTATTCATATTGCTTAACACAGGATCTAATCTAGGAAGTTATT
>CAZPQV010000156.1:0-1948 GCA_964588705.1 uncultured Chryseobacterium sp. | reverse complement strand
TTTATTTCTGCAACAGGTTCGGGTTTTGGCGCTGGCTTTTCAACTTTTGGTGCTGTCTTTTCTGCTTGCTGAACCGGTTTCTTTGAAGCACAGGAATTTAAGAGTAAAGCAAATAGTATGAATAAAAATGCTCTAAATGTAGGTTTTCTGATAATCATAAAGGCAAAAATAAAAGTTATTATTTTAAAAATTATTTAATTTCGCAAAAAAACATAAATGAAGTTCAGAAACGACATACAAGGGCTAAGAGCGATAGCCTTTATAACAGTTTTTATCTTCCACCTTAATAAAGATTGGCTTCCCGGTGGTTTTTTGGGAGTAGATATGTTCTTTGTAATCTCTGGTTATCTAATTACAAAAATAAGTATTGGCCATATTGATAATGGTACATTTAGTTTTACAGATTTTTACATAAAAAGATTGAAAAGAATAGCTCCGGCTTACTTTGTCCTTCTCGCTGCTGTTGCAATTGCAGTCACATATTTTTATTTATGGACTGACATTCAAGCAATAAGATCAACTTTATTCAAGTCTGCTTTTTTTCTGAGTAATACGGTATTTGCAAATGGAGAATCTTACTTTGGGGCGACACTTGTCCAAAATCCATTACTGCATACATGGTCATTAGCAATAGAAATGCAATTCTATTTGATTCTTCCTATAATTTTAGTGATGTTTCGTAAGAAATTAAAACTGGTTTTAGTTATAATAACCTTACTTTGTATAGCTTTCATTTCTTATCAAATATATGCTCAAGAAATTATAACACAAAGCTATTTTTCACTAGTAGGCAGAATTCCAGAATTCCTTATTGGAAGCTTCTACGCAATTTCTTTTCCTTTAGGTTTTAATCTTAAAAGAACTGAAAGCAATACTGTTGCTTTGGGAAGCCTGTTAGTATTAGGAGTAAGCATGTTCTTTATTTCTGAAGAAATTTCCTATCCTGGTATCTTAAGTTTTATTCCTTGCTTAGCTACTGCAAATTTACTTACTATTAACAACAATTCTATTTCAGATTTATTTTCGACGAAGATTCCTGTTTATATTGGGAAACTCTCATATTCACTTTACTTGTGGCATTGGCCGATAATGGCTTTTATAAGATACTCCAACGACGAATATGTTTTCAGCATTTCAAATGTTGCTATAATATGTGTATTAACATTTATTTTATCCGTCCTATCATTTTACATTGTTGAAGATACGGTTCGGAAAACAACCACTACGAAATTCTTTAAACTTTCAATTCCCTTTGGTGTTGCATTATTGCTTTTTATTAATTATCTACCGTTAATGACTGCATCAAAAAAGATCCCGGAATATTTCACAAAACCGCAACTCGGGTTAAAGTCACATTATGATGGAGACATAGAAAAATTCGGAAACTTACAAAAAAATGATTCTATAATACTGATTGGCGATAGTCATGCTTTAATGATAAAGCCATTCTTAGATTACATTGGAAAAAAAAACGAATTCTCTTTTCAAACCCTAACATGTGATGCGTACCCTGCTATTAATGGAATCAAAGCGGAAGAAGTTTCTAAAAACTCCTTGCACTTCTTGAAATATGCAAAAACTCTAATTCCCAAAACTAAGCACTTAATATCTGAAAATAGTATTATTATCATGAGTTCTACCTCATTTACTCACATGCCTTCTTTGAAAAACTCGTTGGAATCACTTGTAAAAAACCTCAGAAAAAATCAAGATTTAATACTAATATCTACATTCCCAGCACTTGATAAAAATCCATTCAAACTAAACAAAGGTATTACAAAAGAAACTAATAAAAGAATATCATTTGTCGACAAGAAAGAGAATAAAGATTTTCTTTTGGAGTTATCTGAAAAGTACTCAAATGTCCATGTATATGACCTTAGCAAAAGTAAAATATTTGAAAATGGACCATATGTTAATGATACTATCACTTACTATAATAATGGAC
>CAZPQV010000155.1:0-2012 GCA_964588705.1 uncultured Chryseobacterium sp. | reverse complement strand
GGTCAGTAAAGTTCTCAAAATTATTTTTAAATCTAAAAATATCGACCGGTTATAATAGTAATCAAGATTTAATCTGATTTTTTCCGGGAATAGGACTTCATCATTGTATTTCAGAGGATTATTCTGCTTAGCCAGCAATTCTTCTTCGTTTCTGAAAATAATGCTTGCTTCTGAAGTAAGTCCGGGTTTCAGTTCAAGAATTTTCCGTTCTTCTCCGGTGAGTTTATCGTAATAGCCCTCTATGTCAGGCCTTGGTCCAACAAAGGACATTTCTCCTTTTAAGATATTGAATAACTGGGGAAGCTCGTCTATTTTATATTTTCTAAGAAAAGAACCAATCGGTGAAATTTTATTGTTGTTCCCATTCATCGTTCGGAATTTATAGATGATGAATTTTTTTCCGTATTGACCAATTCTTTCCTGAAGGAAAAGAACATTTTTACTTTTTAAATCAAAATATAACAAGATGGAAATTCACATGAAAACAGGCAATAAAAATAATAATCCTAAAAAGGAAAAAATAATATCGAAGCCTCTTTTCAACCTTGTGTTTTTGTTTTTAATTTATTGCAAATATACCATTAAATCAGAAATAGAATGGTTTGCAGCTGACCTTCAGATTCTATCTAAATGCCTCCAACACTTCGTCAACGGTTACCTTACCAAAAAAGTCTGTCAGATCCGTTTTTTCAAAAATGGAACGGAGATCTTCATCGGCATGTTTTAAACCAATCAACTGAGACTCAAGCTCCTCAATAGGTTTTGGAGCGAAAAAATCTCCAAAAATCTTAGCTTTATCGATGATGCCTTTAATGACATCGAGATGAACTTCAATAAATCCTGCAGGAACTTTAATCGCTTTTTGAAAACTGTAATTAGGTGAGAAACCGAAATTCCAGTCCCAGGTTTCATATTTTTCTTTAATCAATTTTTCAATGCCGGCTTTGTCTTCATCATTCAGTATATAACGTTCTGCACCAGGATTATTACTGATAATTTCCTCGGTTAAAAGTTCTTTCAATTTATCGGTAGTCGTATCTTCCGGTAAATAATGGATGAGGTTAGTCACTCTCGCCCGGTTTGATTTTGTGGCTTTATCAATAAACTTTAAAGGATTCACTTTCAGAGCTTCTCCTAAAACTTCCATTTCAGAATTCAGCAGAATAGTACCGTGCTGAATCATTTTTCCGTTTTTGGCTAATTTAGCGTTTCCACTGAATTTTTTTCCCTCCACCAACAAGTCGTTTCTCCCTTGGAGAACTGCCGGTACTCCCAAGCCATTGAGCAGTTTGAGAACCGGTTTTGTAAACTGTGAAAAGTCTCCGAAATCATGATCTCCTAATAACGTATGAAATGAAAAATTGAGATTCCCAAAGTCATGATACACCGCACCACCACCTGACATTCTACGCACCACTTTGATGTTCTTTTCCTGAACATAATCCAGATTAATTTCAGCTAATGTATTCTGAAATTTCCCAACAATAATGGAAGGCGCATTCACATAAAGCAAGAACAAATCTTCGGTTGGAAATCTTTTTAAAAGATACTCTTCCGTAGCAATATTGAAATAAGCGTTATTTGAAGGAGATTGAATTAAGAGCATTGGGTTTGTTTTTGCAAAAGTAGGGAAATTTGTGAGATGCAGGGTTGAGGTTGAGGTTGAGGCTAAGGTTAAGGCTGACCTTTCGACTAAGCTCAGGACAAGGATTGAGCCTTCGAGAGCCTCAGGCTGACAAGGCTGACACTATCAAGAACCTCAGGGTGTAAAACCAATTTTTTGCAAAGATTTTTAGAGATTTCTCGCAAGCTCGGAATGAAAGAGACTTCGTCTTTGCTCGGCTTACCTGCAGAAAATAGGTTTATCTGCTGTAAGTAGATGGGAAAAACGACCGGTTTTGCACCGACATAAGTTATCGGATTTGCGGACGCGGAAAAGGTGAAACTTTGGCAAAGCACCTCATCATCGCGCTGAACGCCGAGAATTATGAGTGCCAAATGAAGCGCAGAAG
>CAZPQV010000154.1:0-2077 GCA_964588705.1 uncultured Chryseobacterium sp. | reverse complement strand
CATGTTTCCCTGTTGTTTTCAGCAAACTCTTTGGAAAAAATGGAAAGCATCCAGTCGATGATAGAGAACAAACTTTTCACCAAGGGGATTATCGTTTCCAAGAATGCGTACAACCAGTTGGAACTCTTCCGCTCGGCAATTCCCGGCAATGCCACCGAACTTCGGGAGTATGATTTATTTATGACGACAAGCGAAGCGGCCTTGTGTTTTTTTTTTAAGGAAAGTTACCCCGTGAACGAAGAATCCAACTTTTATCTACGATTTACCGACAGGCAGGGCGTTCCGCTCAAGGTCGATCCGGCGGACTTACCGATGAAGACGGGAAGGATCAACAACCGAAACAAATTCGTGTTGGGACCGTCCGGTTCGGGGAAATCCTTTTTGATGAACAACATCGTGGAGCAGTATCTCACCTACAATTACGATGTGGTTATCGTGGACACAGGAGATTCCTATTCCGGAACCTGCAAATACAAAGGCGGAAGATACATCCAGTACACCGAAGAAAAGCCGATTACGATGAACCCGTTTCTGATGGACAAAAAAGAGTTCAATATTGAAAAAATTGAATTCTTAACGAACCTCATATTCCTCATTTGGCAGGGACCGGATGCAGCAATGTCCGCGGCGCAGAAATCCATTTTGGACAATGTGCTGATGTCGTATTACCACCAGTTTTTCAATTCAGGAACACAGTGGTATGAAAAGAAAACCACGGAGGAACTCATCCTGTATCTCGGCAAATACAACATTCACGAAGAAGATCTCTATGCCGATTTTGAGAATCAGACCAATGGACAGAACAGTTACTACGATATTTTGGGAATCGCCTTCGATGCGGATGCGGACGAGATTAAGGAAGCCTTCAGAAAACTGGCGATAGAATACCATCCCGACAAAAACCTGAACAACCCGAATTACGACAGCGAAAAATTTTACAAAGTCTATGAAGCCTATGAAAACCTGAACGATCAGGAAAAAAGGCAGATTTACAACGAGACCCAACTCATCCTGATCAAGGCAAATGAGGTGATCAAACATCCCAAATCCGCTGAAGAATGGAATGTGTCTTTCAGAACATCAATCATCAAGAAAATCAAAGAACTTGAAGAAAAGTTGGAAGCCAAAGAATTGTCTTTTAATGGATTTTACGACTACTGCGATAAATTTTTACCGCTTTATCTGAACAACAAAAAACACGCAATTACCGAAAGAGAATTCAATTTAAGAACATTTCTCTTTGTGTTAAAGGATTTTTATAAAGGTGGAAGATATGGAACGACACTCAATGAAAGTGCCGACAATACTTTGTTTGACGAACCCTTCATTGTTTTTGAAATCGACAATGTGAAGGACAATCCAAAACTGTTTCCGATAGTGACTTTGATTATTATGGACACCTTCATTCAGAAGATGCGACTTCGGAAAGACCGCAGAAAAGCCCTGATTATCGAGGAAGCGTGGAAGGCGATTGCCTCAAAACTGATGGGAGGCTACATTCTATATCTCTACAAAACGGTAAGGAAGTTTTGGGGAGAAGCGGTGGTCGTTACGCAGGAACTCGACGATATTATCGGAAATGCCGTCGTAAAAGACAGTATCATCAATAATTCCGACACTTTTATTCTGCTTGATCAGACCAAGTTCAAGGACAATTTTGACCGGATTGCAGCATTGTTATCCCTCAACAAAGTAGAGCAGAACAAAATTTTCACCATCAACAACCTGAACAACAAATTTGGACGAAGCCGTTTCAAGGAATTTTATCTGAAGCGGGGATCCAAAGGCGAAGTGTATGGCAACGAAGTGTCTCTTGAGCAGTATCTGACTTACACTACCGAAAAACCTGAAAAATCGGCAGTTGAATATTATGTCCAACACTACGGCAATTACGACGAGGCACTAATCAAAATTATTGATGATTTGAAAAAATTCGGAGACGGACTTGAAAACCTGGTATCGCTGGTCAATCTCTATCAGAAACCTTTGGACGCGAAACTGACCGCCTACTATCAGAAAATAAAACAGGAGAATGCGGGAAAGAATGTCTTCAAAATCATTGCTCAGGAATTGGAAG
>CAZPQV010000153.1:0-2089 GCA_964588705.1 uncultured Chryseobacterium sp. | reverse complement strand
TTTATTCAGAAGCCAATATAGCGCAAAGACGATTGGCAGAAATATGGCAAAGCTTAGGGAGTTGAAAAGCATAAAACTTTAATCGATAGGATATTTTGATTTAAAAATTTTCATTTTCACCAATTTATCAACTGTATTTTCTGAAATTAAGGACAGTGCAAGTTTAAAAAAATTAAACTTATTATGTTTAAAAGATGAGAGAATGTAGCCGTGTATATCTTCTTTACTAATTTTATCTAAAGTTACTTGAGACCTGATTTTTTTTTTTAAATCTAAAAACTTTCCGGATGAAGCTTGGCTTAATGATTTCCCGTCAAAAATTATACGGTAATTAAAAATAGGTTTTGGGAAATATCTAAAGTTAAAATTATTTGCAGCAGCCCTTACAACGAAATCATAGTCTTCAATAGTTGGCAATGTCTCATCATAGCCAGTAATCTTTTGCTTGAAGAAAATCATGGCAAAAGTAATATTACCTACAAAAAATAAGTAGGCTTTATTAAACTCTCTTGTTTTAACATAATTGGTTTTGTCTCCAAAGTTTTGTCTGTCGGAGTAAAGAATATCAACTTCCGGATGATTGTTTAAGAATTGAACAGCTTCTTCAAAGTATTTTGCATTCAGTGTATCGTCCTGATCTAATGTGTAAATAAAATGGTTTTCTAATCCGGTTGATTCTATTGCCTCCCTAACGCCCGCATTTCTGGCAGAAGAAAGGCCTCCGTCTTTTTTATTTACAATAGTATACTGTGATTTAGTAGTCTCTAGAAAATCATTGGTAACCTGAGATGTTGAACCATCGTTTACAATGATAACATTAACTGGAATTTTTATTTTTTTTATGCTGTTTAAACAATCGGTGAGATAGTTGACCGGAGCATTATAAACAGGAATAATTATTGAGATGCGGTATTCCACTACACTATTTTTTTCCATTGTTCTAGTATTTTTGCTTTTTTCCAGTTACCGGATTCTTTGAAAGAAGATTTCATTAAATTATTAAGTAGATCTTGGTTTTGGGTAAGTGATTCCAATTTTTCTTTGAACATTTCTTTATTGTTTATTGGAATTAGAAAACCGTTTCTTTCATTGAGGATGTCTGAAGGACCATACTTACAGTCATATGCAATTAGTGCATTACTGCAAAACATTGCCTCAACGAGAACTAAGGGCAGTGCTTCTTTTTTGGAAGTGAAGCCAAAGATTTTTGCTTTTTTCAGCAGAAAATTAATTTCATCAAGGTTTTTTGTTCCGTGAAAGATAACCCTATTATTTATTTTTAATTTTTCTACAGAATTTTCCAGATTCTGTCGTTCGGTTCCATCACCAATAATTTGTAACTTCCAGTAGGAAGGAATTTCTGCTTCAGCAAAAATATTTATTAATTCCTCTACATTTTTTTCTTTGTCGAGTCGCCCCACGAAACTGATTAAATTTTCTTTTTCGGCTTGAAAGGTATTACTTTCAAACGGTTCTCCAATGATATTGGGTATTAGGATAGTTTCGGAAAATTGCGGGTAAAATTTCAGTCCGGCGCTATTGATTGTAACAACGTTTTTAAGGTTTTTATAAAAGTTCCGTAGTATTCCGAAAATACGACCTGCTGCGTTGTAATCTGCATGCTCCCAAGCAATCGTTTTACTTGAAAACTTTTTGTTCATCGCTAAGAAACACGAAAGTTTGTACCAACAAGAAATAATGGTGTCGTAATTCTGTTGATGTTTATTCATCCACTGTTTCAACAACAGATAAACGCCGATATGGTAGATATAAGAATTCAGGTTGTTTATTTTGGAAAAGTGCCTGAACAATTTCTTATTCAGTACACAAACTTTCCATGCCCAGTGCGAAAATGTATCGATATGATGAACTTTTATTTCAGGATTCAATTGGTAGAAATGCGGTCTTTCACTCATTAGTAGCAATATTTCCACATCATAACCTTCCGCGACCAACTCATTGGCAAGAGTACTTAAAACTTTTGCGACACCTCCGGGTTTGTGGAGTTTGTAATACACCAAAAGAATCCTCTTTTTCATGCTTTGGTTTTATGATAAATATAGGATACCGGTAACAGCAAATATCCAAA
>CAZPQV010000152.1:0-2127 GCA_964588705.1 uncultured Chryseobacterium sp. | reverse complement strand
GTTTGAAAACGGAATGTATAAATCTTCCGTCTCCAGTTACGGCATCGACCACGAACTTGGCGGAAACTACAATTTTGTTTACGATTATTTCGGCAACAAAACTCCGTTGGCACAGCGCGACTTCATCGGCTACCGTGATTTATATTTCTACATCACCGAAATGCTGAATCCCTTTATTGATGAGCAGCAGGCGAAAGACTGGGGCATCTACAAACCCGCCGGAATTATTCTTTACGGCCCGAAAGGTAGCGGCAAAATTTTCTGGGCGCGCAAAATTGCGGAAATCATTGGCTACGAGTTCAAAGAAGTGAAAAATTCCTACCTCGGAACCTCTTTTATCAACGGACAGAAAACCGATTTCAACGATTTTCTCACCGCGATGATGAAGGAAGACAAAGTTTTGCTTTTTCTGGAAAATTTCCACGACATTGCCCGCGAACGTTCTGCCGAAGACACCCAGTACACAGAGTTTGAGGAAACCAAAGACATCATTCTGCACAGCATTCACCGTTTTGTAAATGAAGATTTATTGATGATAGTTGCTGCTGACAATCTCGCAGGAATGGACAGTGAAGTTTTTGCCCCGGGAAGATTTGATGTGAAAATCCCGGTTTTTCCGCCAAATCAGGACGAGAGAGCACAGATGATTCTCCGTTATCTAACGCAAAACCTGGAAGACGATTCCGTGCTTATGAAAATTCTGGAATTCAACGGTGCCGATCACAAATCTTTCTGGAACAACATTTCATCCCGAATGAAACTCTTTAGCAACACGATGGTGATTGATTTTACCAAAAAAAAAAAAAAACGGTTGCGAAACCATTACCTGAAAGTAAAAACACATCAGTTTAAAATCGATAAATCCATCATTGAAAACAGCCTCATCGAATCGGCCAGCAAATTGACGGATGATTATCTGAACTCCGTTCAGCAGTTCATTTTCGAAGTTTCTGCCAACGACTACGACGTATTTTCGCGCCGCATTGAAGACCTGAAACACGAACTCAACACCTACAAAGTTGTAGAAAGGCCACGGCGACAGATTGGCTTTGGCAAAAGTGAAGAGAGTTAATTTCTCACAGATTTTCACAGAATACACGGATTTTCACAGATTATAATAATTTTTGGAATATAATAAGATAACATTTTTATATCAGAAAAGCCATTTTCAATGTTTACAATGAATTAGGTCCAGGTTTATTGGAGAGTGTTTATGAAAAAGTTTTAATTTATGAATTGACTGATTTCGGGCTTAAAGTTCAGTCGCAGATACCTGTTCCGATAATTTATAAAAATATTGCTTTTGATGCCGGTTTTAGATCAGATTAATTGGTGAAAACAAAGTAATAGTAGAAATAAAATCTGTTGAAGAAATTTCACCCGTTCATCATAAACAACTTCTCACTTAACTTAAACTTTCTGGATACAAACTGGGAATTTTAGTGAACTTCAATACGGATTATATTGACAAAAGTATTGTTCGAAAAATCAATGGAACAATCTAAGCAATAAGTTAAAATCCGTGTATTCTGTGAAAATCTGTGAGTAAAAAAACCGAAGGTAAAAAACAAAAATTAGTGGAAACAAAAAGCATTTGGGAAGCCGAAACCTTTTACAGAAACCGCGATATCATCATTATCGGAAGCGGATTTACCGGACTTTGGACGGCACTTTCCATTAAAGAAAAACATCCCAGGAAATCTGTGTTGGTAATTGAGCGCAATGCTGTTCCTTTAGGTGCATCCACGCGAAATGCCGGATTTGCGTGTTTTGGAAGCTTAACGGAAATTATTGCCGATTCCGAAAAAATGGGTTGGGAAAAAACCTTGGAATTGGTGCAACTTCGTTTTGATGGATTGAAGAAAATTCAGCATTATTTTCCGGCTTCTGAAATAGATTTTGAAATGTGCTGCTGTTACGAAATTCTGAATAAAGATTAGCCATTGCAGAAAATAAATGAAGTAAATTCAAAACTGAAAAACATCACCGGACTTGATGAAACCTACCGACTGAAAAACCAAAAGATTAAAGAATTTGGTTTGGGTAATTCTGAATTTTTGGTTGAAAATCCTTTGGAAGGTTCATTACATTCCGGAAAACTGATGATGAAACTGCTTCAGAAAGCAC
>CAZPQV010000151.1:0-2219 GCA_964588705.1 uncultured Chryseobacterium sp. | reverse complement strand
AGGGAAATAATAGGAGGAATGAATAGTTCTTCGTATTGGTCTGTTGTAAATTATATAAATGCCAAAATAGAAGGCAATTCAAAAAAACAGCAAATAGAGAAAATTCTGCCACCACAGCCTTATGTGCTGATCATTGACGAAATTAACAGAGGAAATGTGTCACAGATTTTTGGTGAACTTATTACCTTAATTGAAGAAGATAAACGCCTCGGAAACAAAGAATCATTAGAAATCATTCTACCTTACAGCAAAGAAAAATTCGGTGTTCCGCCAAATCTGTATATCATAGGAACGATGAATACGGCAGACCGAAGTGTTGAAGCGCTTGATACCGCTTTACGAAGAAGGTTTTCATTTGAAGAAATGCCACCAAGATATGATTTGGAGGAACTTTCTTACGATATTTTCGGATTTAAAGCATCCGAAATTCTGGAAACTATAAATAAAAGAATAGAAAAACTGGTAGATAAAGACCATTCTATTGGTCATGCTTATTTTATTGGTAAAGATGAAAATACCATTCAAGATTCATTCTACAGAAATATAATCCCTTTGTTGCAGGAGTATTTCTTTGGCGATTTTGGGAAAATAGGATTGGTGCTTGGAAAAGGTTTTATGGAAGTATCAAATGGTAATACAGATTTTTTATTTGCAGATTTCAGTTATGAAAACTCGTCAGATTATACACTGAGTGAGGTTTTTCAAATCATAGATTATCGTAAAAATTCAGATACAGATGGCTTTAAAAAAGCAATTCAAATCTTAATGAATTATCCAGTTGCTTAAAATCAGAGAACATATTACGGTTTTTGAACACGAGAAGCTTTTTACAAACAAAGGAGAAAAAAGAATTTCGGATGAACTTCATTTGGCTTTAGAGAATTATTATGGCGAGTATTCACCATTTTTTAATCTGATTCGAAACGGCGTTCAGTTCAATGAATTTGTAGGAGTTATTCAGGTAGGAAATACGCTTATTGAAGTGTTGCCTAAAGCTGATAAGAACGGAGAAGAAGTATGGCGTCCAATGTTGATAAATATGATTAGAACAGTTTGGGGTTTTCAGGTTCGAGACACGGGTTCTTCAAGTCTAAAAATCAGAAATAATTCAATTCTTGACCTTTATTTTGAGTTGTTTGTCATTGAAGTTGAAAAACTCTTGCATAAAGGATTGATTAAAAAATATAATAATACACAAGGAAATCTTTTTGCACTGAAAGGACGGTTGAATTTTGCAAAACAAATCAGTAATAATCTTACTCATCAGGAAAGATTTTTTGTAGATTATACACAGTATTCTGTTGATCATTTATTACATAGTATAATTTATAAAGCATTAAAATTAGTTGGTTAGATTAATTCAAACATTAATCTGAAGGGAAGAATTGGGGCTTTATTGCTAAATTTTCCTGAAATGAAAGATGTTGCAGTTTCAAATGCGACATTTGAAAAAATTACTTTCGACAGGAAGAATTTTCATTATAAAAAATCAATAGAAATTGCACGTCTTATACTTCTGAATTATCATCCTGATATTAGCCGTGGAAAAAACAATGTTTTGGCTTTAATGTTTGATATGAACTTGCTTTGGGAACAGTTTGTTTATGTTGTGCTGAAGAGAAATCTTAAAAATGCTAAGGTGATTTCGCAGATTTCGAAAAACTTTTGGTATGCCGAATCTGGAAGTAGAGTAAGAATGAAACCAGATATCGTGATCGAAACTTCGCACGGAAAAATAGTGCTGGACACAAAATGGAAAAATATGCAGGCTTCAATAAATCCTTCACCTGAAGATTTAAGACAGATGTATGTTTATCACGATTACTTTGAGGCAAACCAAGTTGCATTAGTTTATCCGGGACAGGAGTCTATAGTTAAAGGCAGGTATTACAGCAACAAATCTGAACTGTCTGAGAAATTGTGTTCAGTAATCCAAATAGCCACAAATACAGACTTTAGAAGTTGGAAGTCAAAAATATCTGAAAGCATTTCTGAGTTTGCAATGCCTTCCGAATAATATTAAACTATGAATCCACAAGAAGAATTACAACTGCTTTCCACAGCATTTATAGAAAAGGATGATGAGTTCCGGCATCTTTCCGGCACCGGAAAACTGGAGCTCGAAGCACTTTATATGACGAAAATCGGAAACCGTCAGCTCGAGTTGCTCAATCTGCAGTTGGAAATCAAATCGATGCAGCGGAAAATTGAAGAATTAA
>CAZPQV010000150.1:1823-2280 GCA_964588705.1 uncultured Chryseobacterium sp. | reverse complement strand
GCGGCAGGTTGTTCCATTAAGGATTGACATAGCCCTAAACCAAACATAATCAGCGTTGGGCGCAAGTTCTTTGAACTTTTTGAAATTGAATACCTCATCGGAAAAAGCATTCTTTGGATATAATATTCCTGCATTTCCTGTAGGGAAATTAAAAATATTATTATAAGTAGTAGCTCCATCAATATCCCATTTCTTATATGGTAAAATAACTCCCTGGTTGTCTGTTTTCATTTTATGACCACGAAAGAAAAAGATACTTTTTGGATCTTCTATATGACATTTTAACATTCTTTCAATAAAATCATAAGGATAAATCATATCATCATCACATGTTATTATTGTATCATTGGGAAAATCTTTTAGTGCATGAATTAATTTATCATAAGATTTGAAATCCTCAACGAAATTTATCTCTAATCCTCTATTCAATTGTTTTTTAAGAACTTCGGGGATGTTT
>CAZPQV010000150.1:1425-1813 GCA_964588705.1 uncultured Chryseobacterium sp. | reverse complement strand
CTTATTTAGCCATAGGATTATTTTATTTGGTGGAATAGTTTGATTTAGTAAAGATTCAATTGTAATATGAACATAATTGATCCTCGTGGAAAAAGACGTTAGGGAAACTATAAGCTTATTTTCTGTATATTTTTTATCAGTTACACCGTTGTCTTCTGATCTTATTGCAAGTTCATTAAATTTTTCGTACTGTATCTCATATTTTATTTTTCTATGTAAAGATTGGAAATCATTCTTAAAAGTGCTTTTAAGAAATTGTTTGTACTGAATTAGTATTTTATTGAGCATTATAAACTATTTAAAAAATCTTGAAGTAATTTTATTTCTAATTAACAGAAAAAATAGTTTTATTTTCGAGGTATTTAAAAAATCAAATTCGCATATCTTA
>CAZPQV010000150.1:1030-1415 GCA_964588705.1 uncultured Chryseobacterium sp. | reverse complement strand
GTGATATTTAATCCATTCATTTACTAAATCTTCTTTTGCATTCATGATTTCCTCAGGACTGAAATTATAGTTTTCAGAAAATACCTTTTTTATTTTCATTTTCTCAATAATTCTTCGTTCTCTTTTTTCTAAAGTGTTATAATTTCTGGTTGATTGTAGCGAATGTCTGAAATAGTTTAATTTTTTTGAAGAAAAATAAACACTTCCTTCTTTTAAAAGCAGTGACCAAAAAAGCCAGTCCCCCGAAGCTTTATATTCGATTACTTTATTTATGTATTTTAATCCTGCTTCTTTTTTGAAAACTACAGAACTTGCATTTAATATAAAACATTTTTTAATTAAGTAGTTCCTGAAATATAATTCTCCATTTATATGATGGTGATTG
>CAZPQV010000150.1:0-1020 GCA_964588705.1 uncultured Chryseobacterium sp. | reverse complement strand
ATCACTACCATTTAGGACGTGATCATTAGTCCATAAATTATTATTTAAATCGGCAGTATATTTCTGGATTGTATTATGAAAAGGCTCCTCATTTTCGCCAACTAAATTAGAATCACAGTAAAATAAAGAAATACCAGTATTTCCGACAATGTTTTCATAAGCTGTCTCTAAAAAAGTAGGTTCTGCAAAATCATCACTTTCTGCAATCCATACATAGTCAAACTTTGCAATTTCTAATCCCTTCTTCCATTGTTTAAAAGGGCTTCCAGAGTTTACGATATTAAATGCTTTATGTTTTATCCTTTCATCATTGTACGAATTAATAATTTCAATACTATTATCTGTAGACTTATCATCTAAAATAATAATTTCATAATCTCTGAATGTTTGATTTAGAATGGACTGAATTCTTTTATGCAGAAATCTTGCGTGGTTGTAATTAGGCAAAATTATTGAGAACATTTTCAAATTATTTTAAGAATTCTATCTATTGAAGCGTAATATTCATTCTTTAAAAAAATATTTTGAGTAATAATTTTTTCTGAAAGATTTTTACGATTTTTAATAAGTTCATCCATATCAATAATAAAACTGTCTGGATGATAAATTCTCTTTAATTCTTCAATAGACCATGTATTTAAATAGGTCTCTATTTTTTTTGTTTTTTATTTAAAGGAATATAAGGAACACCATAGTTCATCGCCGTAATGATACCATGAAGGCTACTTCCAAAATAAAATTGTGCATTCGCAATAAGACAAATTATATTATGAATATTAGGATTTTTAATAAAAGTGTGCTTGAATGATAGTAATGAGCTTATTTTTTTTAAAACAATATGATCCTCATGACCATTTGCAATTCCTATTGGACATAATAAAATATGGAATTTATATTTCACATTAAGCTCTTCTAACTGGCTGGCTATCTCCTGAATTTTACCCTGATGATATATATTTGAAATTTGAAAAAAAAATATATTTTCTATCAACTTTTTGACTACAAAAGACCTTAATATCA
>CAZPQV010000149.1:0-2313 GCA_964588705.1 uncultured Chryseobacterium sp. | reverse complement strand
GACTCGAACCGGCACGGTATCGCTACCGGTGGATTTTGAGTCCACTACGTCTGCCAATTCCATCACACCGGCGAATAACAGAAAACTATTATACTTGAAATTAGCTAAAAAATCAATAGATTTTTCTATTTTAAAAAAGTAACGGTAATTTAAAATTCAAAATTTCCAATCTAAAATTTTAGTTGTTATTGTTTCTTCTTGGTCTTCTCTCTCTGTCTCCTCTCTCGCTTCTTTCCCCTCTTCCTGAAGATTTTTTCTGCTGCTGTCCTACAAGTGGTGTAAGTTCTCTTTTACCATAAACTTCACCCTTCATAATCCAAACTTTCACACCCAGTCTTCCGTATGTAGTGTGCGCTTCAGACCAGTGATAGTCGATATCTGCACGGAAAGTTGACAATGGGATTCTTCCGTCTTTGAAAGATTCGCTTCTTGCCATCTCCGCTCCGTTCAAACGACCAGAGATCATTACTTTAATTCCTTCAGCTCCCATTCTCATTGTAGATGCCATTGCCATCTTCACAGCTCTTCTGTAAGAGATTCTGTTTTCGATTTGCTTAGCAATGCTGTCTGCAACAAGGATTGCATCTAGCTCAGGTCTTTTGATTTCGAAGATGTTGATCTGTACTTCCTTACCGGTAAGTTTTTTCAATTCTTCTTTCAGTTTATCAACTTCCTGACCTCCTTTACCGATGATAAGTCCCGGTCTTGCAGTCGTAATGGTTACTGTAACTAATTTTAGAGTTCTCTCGATGTAAATTCTTGAAACTCCACCTTTAGATAATCTTGCCTCAAGGTATCTTCTGATTTTGTGGTCTTCCGCGATTCTGTCTCCATAATCGTTTCCACCAAACCAGTTAGAATCCCATCCTCTGATGATACCTAATCTGTTACCAATTGGATTTGTCTTCTGTCCCATACCTTGAATTATTTATTATCTTTTGAGTCTAATACGATTGTAACGTGGTTTGATCTTTTTCTGATTCTGTACCCTCTTCCCTGTGGAGCCGGTCTCAGTCTCTTCAATTGTCTTGCACTGTCTACGTAGATTTCTTTTACGATAAGGTTTGCTTCTTCAATATCAGCTCCTTCGTTTTTAGTCTGCCAGTTTGCGATAGCAGAAAGAAGAAGTTTTTCTAATTTGTTTGAAGCTTCTTTCTTAGAATATTTAAGAATGTAAAGGGCCTTATCTACATTTTCTCCTCTAATGATATCCGCAACCAGTCTCATTTTTCTAGGAGAAGACGGGCAATCATTAAGACGTGCCATTGCAACATCTTTGTTTGCTTCTTTTCTAGCGAATGCGCTATTTTGTTTTCTTGATCCCATAATGATTATCTGCTTCCTTTATTTTTGTTACCACTGTGACCTCTGAAAGATCTTGTTGGAGAAAATTCGCCTAACTTGTGACCCACCATGTTTTCAGTAACATATACCGGGATAAAAGATTTCCCGTTGTGTACTGCGATGGTTTGGCCTACCATATCCGGAGAGATCATTGATGCTCTGCTCCATGTTTTGATTACTGTCTTTTTACCAGACTCTACATTTGCCTGAACCTTCTTATCTAAAGTGTGATGAATGAAAGGTCCTTTTTTAAGTGATCTTGCCATAATTATTTCCTTTTAGATACGATGTAACGGTTCGATGCTTTGTTTTTCTTTCTTGTTTTGTAACCTTTAGCCGGTTTACCATTTCTTGATCTTGGGTGTCCTCCTGAAGCTCTACCTTCACCACCTCCCATTGGGTGATCAACTGGGTTCATAACTACTGGTCTCGTTCTTGGTCTTCTTCCTAACCATCTGCTTCTACCTGCTTTACCTGAAACGATAAGCTGGTGATCTGAGTTGGATACAGAACCAATCATTGCCATACATTCTGTAAGGATCATTCTTGATTCTCCTGAAGGCAACTTCACGATAGCGTATTTACCATCTCTTGAAGTAAGCTGCGCAGATGAACCTGCTGATCTTGCCATAATCGCACCTTGACCAGGTCTTAGTTCGATACAAGAAATTACAGTACCCAATGGAACGTTTTTCAGTTTCATTGCGTTACCTACATTTGGTTCAGCTGAATCAGAAGAAATTACTTTCTGGTCTACTTTAATACCGTTTGGAGCGATGATGTATCTCTTCTCTCCGTCTGCGTACTCCAATAGAGCGATGAAAGCAGTTCTGTTCGGATCGTACTCTACAGATTTTACCGTAGCTTCAATGTTGAATTTGTTTCTCTTGAAGTCGATAATTCTGTATTTTCTTTTGTGTCCACCTCCGGTGTAACGCATGGTCATTTTACCAGTTTGGTTACGTCCAC
>CAZPQV010000148.1:497-2319 GCA_964588705.1 uncultured Chryseobacterium sp. | reverse complement strand
TTAAATTTGCCAAATCTATCTAGGCGTTTGGTGTCAAATTTGCTTAGGATGGTAGAGCAAATAAACTATTATTTTTAAATGAGTTTTGTAAGGAGCCTAAAATCAAATATATACAGCGGAGATAATATTGTAAACCTCTCAGATGTTCGATATCTGCCGCGTTGGGTAATTTTATTGCTGGATATTTTTTTACTTCTGGTGTCGATTGTAATTTCATATTACATACTCGATAAACTGGGAGTTAAACAGTATTACACTATTGAAGTTTACCAAAAATATTCTTTAATTATCGGTGTGAACATTTTCTTTATGTTCATTTTCAAGACCTATGCAGGTATCATCCGACATTCAACCTTTATTGACCTTTTCAAGCTTTTTATTGCGAGTTTCTGTACGGTATTTGTTTTAGGAGTTGTTAATTTATCCTATTATGCTTTTTTAGGAAATAAATTTTTCCATACACCGGTCCTCTTTCTGTATTTTGCGATTTCTTTTATGCTGCTTTTTCTTTTCAGGTTGTTTGTAAAAGAATTTTTTCATTTGGTAAGGGAGTTCAGGCGAAGCACCCTTAAGAAACGAATTTTGGTTTTAGGAATTGATGAACAGTCGATTGCGATTGCAAGGGCCATTATTGATAATCCAAACTTACCATATCACGTCGTTGGTTTTCTTACCCAAAGACACGATTCTAAAAGAGCCAGACTTCTTGGAAAGCCGATTCTGACTCGTGAGAAAATTGAGAAAAACAGTAAAGAAGAATTAGCTTTAGATGGGGTTCTTATCATAAAAGAAATGATGTCTAAAGATGAAACCAACAGTTGGGTGAATCTGTTCTTGGAAAAGAATTTTCAGGTTTTTAAAGCGCCTTCAGTACAAAAACTTCGTAACAGCGATATAGGAAGCTCCATCCAAAATCTGCAGATTGAAGACTTATTGAACAGAAAACCTATTAAGATTGAAAATGATGAGGTGAAAAAAAGGCATCATCAAAAAACCATTTTGGTTACCGGTGGCGCAGGTTCGATAGGTAGTGAGATTGTAAGACAGGTAGCCGAATTCGATCCCTTGCAGATTGTTGTTTTGGATCAGGCAGAGACTCCATTATATCAAATTGAGCTCGAAATGAAGGAAAAGTTTCCTAATGTTAGCTTTAAGTTTGTAATGATGGATGTTGCAAATTACAAAAGGCTTGATGCTTTATTTGAAAAGTATAAATTTTCTATGGTGTACCATGCCGCTGCTTATAAGCATGTACCATTGGTAGAGGAAAATCCGCATGAGGCCATTTTAACTAATATTTTGGGAAGTAAAAACCTGTCTTGTCTGGCTAATAAGTATAAAGTCAATCGATTTGTAATGGTCTCTACGGACAAGGCCGTAAACCCAACCAATGTAATGGGTGCTACGAAAAGAGCCGCGGAATTGTTTGTTCAGTCATTGCAAAATATTGAAGGCAATACAACAAAATTCATTACGACACGTTTTGGTAATGTTCTTGGATCTAATGGTTCTGTAATTCCTTTATTCAAAAAACAAATGGAAAATGGTGGCCCAATTACCATCACCCATCCTGATATTGTAAGATATTTTATGACGATTCCCGAAGCGTGTGAACTGGTACTTCAGGCCGGAACTATGGGACAGGGTGGAGAAGTATTTGTTTTTGATATGGGTGAGCCGGTAAAAATCATCGATTTAGCAAAAAGAATGATAAAACTGTCTGGTCTTGAACCTGATAATGACATCAAAATTATATACACTGGTTTAAGACCTGGTGAAAAACTATATGAAGAGCTTTTAACCGACGATGCTAAAACTTTGC
>CAZPQV010000148.1:0-487 GCA_964588705.1 uncultured Chryseobacterium sp. | reverse complement strand
TGGTCTGGTAGATGAAATTGTAGAAATCGCAGATCAATCCGATAAGGTGGAAGTGGTGAGGGTTTTAAAACATATTGTGCCTGAGTTTAAGAGTAATAACTCTGTATACGAAATGCTCGACTAATTAAGTGGAATAAATATTGCTAATTGGTCTTAGCTCTTTAAAATTTGATATATTTGCAAAATTGATGAAAAATATGAAATTATATAAAATTCTTGTCCTTCTTTCGTTTTCCATAATGTTGTCATCCTGTGGGCTTTTTCAAAAAACAAGTCAACAACCGGATGATTTGGAATATATGAAGAATATAGAAGAAACCGCTATACAGGAATCCCGTAAACAGATTACTACTTTACAACCTGGCGATCAATTGGTGATAATTGTGTCTGCTGCAGATCAGGATGTATCTAAAATTTTCAATCAGAACTATTCTTCGCAACAGCAGATTCGTCAAAGTAGTATTCCCGGTGGAAATACTGTCGTAAG
>CAZPQV010000147.1:464-2320 GCA_964588705.1 uncultured Chryseobacterium sp. | reverse complement strand
TTTCTTCAACCATACTTTCGTACTGAGGATTGGTGGTTTCTATCACTGTTGGGTGAACGAACCATCCTTTTTTGTCATCGCAAGTTCCACCGATGATTACTTTGGCATCTTTGGATTTGTTGGCTCTGTCGATATATCCTTTACACTTGTCGAAAGATTTCTTGTCGATTACCGCATTTACAAAGTTTGACGGATCTTCCGGCGAACCGATTTTCACGGTTTTCAGTTGTGCTTCCATTACTTTTTTCACATCTTTCCAAAGCGATTTCGGAATATATGCTCTTGAAGCCGCAGAACATTTCTGTCCCTGATATTCAAATGCACCACGAACCATCGCCGTTGCAACCGCATCTACATCAGCAGAAGGGTGCACCATGATGAAGTCTTTACCACCGGTTTCACCAACGATTCTTGGGTAAGTCTTATAGTTCTGAATGTTTTCTCCCATCAGTTTCCACATACTTTGGAATACCGGCGTAGAGCCTGTAAAATGCAGTCCCGCAAAATCCGGATGAGCAAGAACTCTCTTCGCAGTATCGGCACCGTCTGTAAAAATCATATTGATTACCCCTGCAGGAAGTCCCGCTTCTGTAAGCACATCCATAATTACTTTTGCAGAGTAAACCTGTGAGTGAGAAGGTTTCCAAACCACTACGTTTCCAAGCATTGCCATGGACGTAGGAAGGTTTCCGGAAATAGCGGTAAAGTTGAACGGCGTAATGGCGAAAGTAAATCCTTCAAGTGGACGGTAATCTGCACGGTTCCAGATGCCGTTGTCGGAAACCGGTTGTTCAGCATACATTTCCGTCATAAATTCAACATTGAATCTAAGGAAATCAATCAATTCACAAGCCGCATCAATTTCTGCCTGATGAACGTGTTTACTCTGTCCAATCATCGTTGCTGCGTTCAGACGGTCTCTGTATGGTCCTGCGATTAGGTCCGCAGCCTTCAGGAAGATTGATGCTCTGTGTTCCCATCCCAAAGCATACCATTGTTCTTTTGCAGCCAATGCCGCTTTTATCGCATCGTCAACGTGCTTCATCGTTCCTTTGTGGTAGAAACCAAGATTATGCTTATGATCCTGCGGCGAGTTTATCGTTACCTGCTCCTTCGTCTTCACTTCTTTACCACCGATGATCATTGGAACTTCCACTTTTTCCTTCCACATTTTCTTGTATGTGGCGATCAGTGATTTCACTTCCGGACTTCCCGGTTCATAACTTCTTACCGGTTCGTTTACTGCAAACGGAACCATAGAAATAGCTTTTGACATATTTTAATTTTTATTTGATATTTTTTATTAAAAACGAACTCCTACAAAGTTAAGGGATTTTGAGAGAAAGGCAGAGCATAGGATGAACTTCTTAAACCCTGCCATTATAAATTTTTGGTCTGGATGGATTTTATTAAATTTGAGATTATCTATAAAAACTAATCGTTAAACCGAAGAATGGATTTTAATTTACTAATTGACCGCTATCTCAAAATTATTGATCAGATAGGTGAACCTAATGAAAGCTATAAATATGATGCAATAAATCATTTTCAGAAGCATTGGAAAATTGAGACTGATAATTTTCATAAAATGTTTATGGAATCGTTCAGAAAACGGCATAATTTATTCTATCAGAATTCGTGGGGATTTATTTCTAAAGCTGCTGTACAGTTTCCTGAAGAAGTCAGAGCAATGTTTGCAAATTTGTTTGATGAAAATAATGATTTGAAATTTAGAATTAAAGAATTTCAGGATGCATCAAATTCATTATTAGGAAAGCTTAAAGATACTTTAGGCAAGTCAAAACTTAATGCACAACAGGATGAAAGAACAATTTCTGTTTATTTGGCATTCAGAT
>CAZPQV010000147.1:0-454 GCA_964588705.1 uncultured Chryseobacterium sp. | reverse complement strand
AATATTTATTCTATATTTTCAATTGGTTTAAATCTTTTGCCGAAGAGTTTGAGATTCCAATGGTGACCAATGAGAATTTTTTATACTTAGTTAATCAACTTCCAAAATTCCGTGAAACAGTATTAAACAGAACTGATTTAACTGAAAAATATAGAGAATTATATCCAAAACCAACTTGGGATGATACCAATCTTTTAATTCAAAATGTTTTTTATGTTGCATATCGGAAAGATTTGGAAGATTTACTTACTGATAGTGTAAGTGAAGAGTTAAAAAAAGTATTAAAAAAGATAGGTTCTGATGCTGTTGTGGACGGCGGTGCACAGGCTGTTGCCGCACTTGCTTACGGAACGGAAAAAATTCCAAAGGTAGAAAAGATTGTCGGACCCGGCAATATCTTTGTTGCAACCGCAAAAAGACTTCTTTACGGTGTGGTTGACATTGAGATGGTTGC
>CAZPQV010000146.1:0-2354 GCA_964588705.1 uncultured Chryseobacterium sp. | reverse complement strand
TGTGAATGAAAATTTACTGATGGTCGTTGCGGCCGATAATCTTGCAGGAATGGAAAGTGAAGGATTTGCCCCGGGAAGATTTGATGTGAAAATTCCGGTATTTCCTCCAAATCAGGATGAGAGAGCACAGATGATTCTCCGTTATCTGACGCAAAATTTGGAAGAAGATTCGGTTTTAATGAAAATTCTGGAATACAACGGTGCCGACCACAAGCCATATTGGAAGGATTATTCAGCCAAAATGAAACTGTTCAGCAATACCATGGTGATTGATTTTACCCAAAGTGTAAAAAAGCGTCTCCGAAATCATTACTTAAAGGTGAAAACACATCAGTTTAAGATTGATAAATCCATTCTGGAAAACAGTTTGATAGAAGCCGCAAGCAAACTGACGGAAGAATATCTGAACTCTGTTCAGCAGTTTATTTTTGAAGTTTCTGCAAATGATTATGATGTGTTCTCCAAACGAATTGAAGGTTTAAAACACGAACTGAATACCTATAAAGTGGTGGAACTGCCGAGACGACAGATTGGTTTTGGTAAAAACGAAAACAAATAGTTTTCTCCCGGAGATTTCGCAGATTTACGCAGATTTTTTAGATGAGTAATTATGGAGTATAACGAAATTTCATTTTTAATCCGAAAATCTATATTCAATGTTTATAATGATATTGGTCCAGGGTTGTTGGAGAGTGTTTATGAGAAAATTTTAGCTTACGAACTTCATAATCATGGTTTGGAAGTCAAGACGCAGGTTCCCATCAATGTAAAATATCGTAATGTTTAAATGGATATTGGATTTCGCGCTGACATCATCGTAGAAGATAAAGTAATCATTGAAATCAAATCTGTTGAAGAAATTAAAAACGTTCACCACAAACAGTTGTTGACCTATTTGAAACTCTCCGGACTCAAACTCGGAATTCTTGTTAATTTCAATACAGATTATAATGATAAAAACATTTTCCGGAAGGTCAATGGATTATAACTAAAAAATAAAATCCGCGAAATCTGCGGGAGCAAAAACTCTAGCATAGAATTAATATTTGAGAGAACCAACAAAAGAAATCTGCGTAAATCCGCGAAATCCGCGGGAGCAGCAAAACCGAAGGTAAAAAACAAAAAAATCCGTGGAAACAAAAAGCATTTGGGAAGCCGAAACATTCTACCGCCACCGTGATATCATCATTATTGGAAGTGGTTTCACGGGATTGTGGTCTGCGATTTCGATAAAAGAAAAATATCCCGCCAAATCCGTTTTAATTATTGAAAAAAATTCCATTCCAACCGGAGCATCGACTAGGAATGCCGGACTTGCGTGTGTTGGAAGCTTAACAGAAATCATTGCTGATTCCGAGAAAATGGGTTGGGAAAAAACCTTGGAATTGGTACAACTTCGTTATGATGGATTGCAGAAAATTCAAAGTTATTTTCCGGCATCGGAGATCGATTTTGAAATGTGTGGCGGTTACGAAATTCTGAATAACGATGAACCATTGCAGAAAATAAATGAAGTTAATGCCAACTTGAAAAGTATCACCGGACTTAATGAAACATATTGTCTGAACAATCAAAAAATAGAAGAATTCGGATTAGGCAATTCAGAATTCTTGGTTGAAAACCCTTTGGAAGGCGCATTACATTCAGGAAAATTGATGATGAAGCTGTTGCAGAAAGCACAAAATTTAGGTATCGAATTTCTTTTCGCAACGGAAGTTCTGAATGTTGCAGAGAATGAAGAAGTAATTGAAATTCAACTTGCAGATGACTTAAAAATCAAATCTGAAAAAGTAATATTATGCACCAATGCCTTTACCAAAGATCTTCTTCCGGAAACCGATTTGGTTCCGGCGCGCGGACAGATTCTTCTCACTGAACCCATTGAAAACCTTAAACTGAAAGGCACCTTTCATTATGATGAAGGATTTTATTATTTTAGAAATTTGGGCAACAGAATATTGTTGGGAGGCGCAAGAAATCAGGATTTTGAAACCGAAAAAACGACTGATTTTACTACGACCGATTTTCTACAGAATCATCTTGAAAACTTCTTGAAAACCGTCATTCTCCCAGGACAAAATCCGAAAATTGAAATGCGATGGAGCGGAATTATGGCAATGGGACCAGAGAAATCACCGATTGCGAAACAGATTTCTGACAGACAGTTTTGTGCAGTGCGTCTTTCAGGAATGGGCGTGGCGCTGGCTCCGAAGATTGGGGAAATGGTGGCGGAATTAATTTCCCGCTGATCTCGCTGATTATTGCATATCCTTTTGTTTCTTACTTTAAATACTCACTTACTGATACAATTTCATTAAATAATAAATCCACATAAATCTGCGTCATCCGCGGGA
>CAZPQV010000145.1:0-2357 GCA_964588705.1 uncultured Chryseobacterium sp. | reverse complement strand
TGTAAACCACACATCCTGCTCCAAGAATCACATTGTCACCAATAGTTACGCCTTTCAGAATAATGCAATTTGCGCCTGTCCAAACATTACTTCCAATTTTTATAGGAGCAGTGTTGAATTCTGTTTTAGATACAGAAAAAGGTTCTTTGGTGTACTGATGATTGTGATCGAAAATCTTCAAACCTTCGCCAAGGATGCAATTCTCCCCAATTTCCACTTTATCCAGGCAAGCAATCGTAGCTCTTGTAATATAGGTATCTTTACCAATAATTAATTTTCCTCCTTTTTTTAAGGTTATATTATTGGATTCGTTAATTGTGACGCCTTCAGAAATCTGAAATTCAGCATCTTTAGAAATATCCAGATAATTATTAACCCCCAGTTTAAAACTCTTATGAATATTGCTTTTCGGATTTTGATGAAACAGCTTCATATCATTTACTTTGCTGTACTTATCCTGCAATAATTTGAATTTTGAAAAAAAGAAAGCCAATAAAGAATTCATCAGTTGCTATTTTAAACAAAAATATTAAAATAAACTTTACTTTTGCAGTATAAAACAACAAATGAAAGAAATCGTTTCTGTTTTCCGCACTTTTATGGCTTATCTGGTGAGGCCACATCTTTATCCAGAACTAGGAAGGAAAATTTATAAAAATATTTTTGACAGAAAATCAGCATTTAAAGGCAAAGAAGAAGCTGAGAAATGGTGTAGCGACCGTGCAGTTTCACAGGAAGAGGCATTAAAAGAATTGGGTATAAACGATATTGAAAAACTGGAAAATCTATTCTCGGAGTATTTTGAGTTTGCCAAGAATGCTGAAGCTAATTGTCCTGTAAAAATGGGTGGTGCCGGAGCATTGGAACTGATTTATTATTTAAATGAATTTCTAAAAGCAGAACATTCACTGGAGACAGGGGTTGCTTATGGTTGGAGTTCATTGGCTGCTTTACTGTCATTAAAGAAAAGAAACGGAACACTCTACAGTTCGGATATGCCATATCTGGGGAAAGATAACGACAAATATGTAGGCTGCGTAGTTTCGGATAATTTGAGAGAGAACTGGAAACTGTATAGGTTTGCAGACAAAGAGTCATTACCTAAAATCTTCGGTGAACAGAAAGTCTTTGATTTTATTCACTACGATTCTGATAAATCCTATAACGGCAGAATGTGGGCTTATCCAATTTTGTGGGACAGGCTTAGATCCGGCGGAATCCTAATGAGTGATGATATTGGGGATAATGCTGCTTTTATGGATTACTGTATTCAGAATGAAAGAAAACCAGTGATTGTTGGTTTCGATGGAAAATTTGCAGGGTTTATAATTAAGTAGGTTCTTGATACGCTCGCTACTCGAACTGACGTGTGAGGTGTAAGTTCGTCACTTCGAGTAGAATTTCTATGAAATTCGTATCGAGAAGTTATATGATTAAAAATAAATACGGAAAGTAATAAATGAATCAGCCATTAGTCACTATTTCAATTCCAATTTTTAAGTGTGAAGATTTCTTGGAAAAATGTTTGGAATCGGTTAGAGCCCAGACTTATTCCAATATTGAAGTGACGCTTATAAACGACTGCACTCCGGATAATTCTGTTGAAATTGCTGAGCAATTCATATCGCATAATCAGCTTCAGAAACGTTGGAAGATTTATCATCTGGAAGAAAACAGTGGACTTTCAGTGGTAAGAAACAAAGGAATTGATACGGCTAACGGAAAATATATCTTTTTTCTGGATAGTGATGATACGATTACACCGGACTGTATTGAACTATTACTTAAGTCTGCTGAAAAAAGCAATGCAGAAATGACGATTTCTCAGTTGGAATGTCAACAGTTGGAAACCGGTGAAAAATCAATCTGCATTCGCTTGAATGCGGAAGAAAGACCAATAGAGGGGAACCGTAATATTCTGCAGGCATTTTCTGATGGTCAACTGGTAAGTTATGCAGTGAACAAACTGATTGCAGTAGATTTTGTACGAAGGAACAAAATTTATTTTATCAAAGGATTATTCGCACAGGATGAGCTCTGGACATTCCACATGGTTCTTAAACTGAGTAAAATTGCGATACATAAGGGCATTACTTACACTTATTTTTTGCACAAAAAATCAGTAATCCATAACCGTAACAAAAGAAATTTCGATAATTGGCAAACCATTGGCGAATATATCGACAAATCTTTACACGAAGAAAAAAATCCGGATAGAAGAAGCCTTATTCTGAAATATCTGGTTAACTATAAAAATACCACGCTTCTGATGAATTGGAAGGCTCAGAGAAATGAAGCTTTGTGGAAAGAAAGCTACCGTAATTATCAGAAATTAAGTGCTTTGAAAATTAAGGATT
>CAZPQV010000144.1:0-2376 GCA_964588705.1 uncultured Chryseobacterium sp. | reverse complement strand
GGTGATGATTTCTATGTGAAGAACGGAGGCTTTGTTGAAACGAAATTCAGAGAAAATAAATTACTGGATGAAAAAGTAAGAGCCTGGAACATCAATAAAAAACAGGCTGAAAAGTTAAAAGAAAATATTCAGATTCTTAAAGAGAACAACACCCCTTACCTGCTCGTGCAAACACCAATAACCCAAAAACTTTATAATGCACGAACCAACAACAAAGAAATGGATAAAATGTTTTCCGAACTTGGTCCATATAAAAATTTCTATGGTGAACTTAAATTGAATGACACAACGGACTTCTACGACTCCAACCACCTAAACCTAATTGCAGTAGAACGGTTCAATCTCCAACTGATAAAATATTTAAAAGAACATCAATTTATAAAATAATTTCGATTTGCATCCCCACAAACCTCTTATCCCCGCTCTTACCGGTTACCGTGCTATCGCAGCTTGGATGATTTTTGTGTATCATTATTTTCCTTATCAATCGGCGAATCTTCCGCAATGTTCAAAACATATGGCTGTGGAATTCAGAATGGGAATTGACCTGTTTTTTGTATTGAGTGGATTTTTGATTACCTACCGTTATTATGGGCAGAAACCATTGCATTTCAGAAATTATATTGTCAAGCGGTTTGCAAGAATTTATCCTGTGCATTTAATGCTCTCCATCATTACCTATCTACTGATTTTTAAAGGAAAACCTGAAATTACATTAAATAACTGGGCAGAATTTTTGGCTAACTTAACCCTTACAAAAGCTCTTTTTAAAGATTATATTTTCACAGGAATTGCACAGGGGTGGACACTGACGATGGAAGAACTGTTCTATTTTTCGGCACCGCTTTTTTTTATTTTAATTAAAAGAAAATGGTGGACTCTTATACTTATTCCTTTTTCAATTTTTTTCCTGTATTATGGGATCAAGCTGTTTTCTATTCAGAATAATCTTTGGGGAGGGTTCATGCAGATTAATATTGCAAAATATATCTTCGATTTCTTTATTGGAATTACACTTGCTTTATTGTTTTTTAAAAATAAATCGCTGAATATCAAATATTTAAAATTCACTTATCTCGGTATTTTTATGATATTGGTGTATATCGTAATCAGAAGTTTAATCCGCGAACAAATTGATACCGCCAACGATTTTGTCCGTTCTTTTGAACTTACCCTTTTATCTGCATTCGGAATTGCACCGTTAATTTGGGGATTGATTCATGAAAAAACTTGGATCAGCAAACTATTATCAACCAAACCAATGATTTTACTCGGAAAAAGTTCCTATGTTTTTTACCTGATACACTGGAGTTTTATTTCAGTTTTAATCACTGTTCATTTGTCTGAAAACAAGATTCTTCTGTTTATTTTACTGAACATCACTTCGGTGATTATTTATTCTTTTTACGAAAAACCTATGAATATCTTTTTTAAAAATCTTTGGCTCAAAAAGAAAATAACAACTGATTGAAATTGGAGCTATGCACTGATTTTATTTAAGTGAAAACATTAACTTTGAAAATATTCTAATAAACCGTTCATTAGTGGCATTAAAAAAGAAAATCCTCATCCGAATTGGTTCCCTGCGTCACGGCGGCGCAGAGAAAGTATTGGTGACGTTTCTGAAAAATCTCCCGAAAGAAAAATATGAAATCGATTTGCTGCTGAACCTTTATTCGGGGAAATATCTTGCTGAAGTTCCGGACTGGATTAATATTCTTTACCTCAACAAAGGGGAAATGATTACGACGAATCGCATTCAGGACATTCCGCAGAAAGCGTTTCGGGTTGTTTATCAGAAAATGCTGCAGAAATTTCCCAATCTGCTCTACAAAAACATTCTAAAAGGAAAAAAATACAATATTGAGTTTGCCGCCATTCATGGTTTTAGGGATGAAATTCTGAATTCGCCTTTAAAATCATCCAAAAAAATCATTTGGATTCATAACGATCTTCGCAAAACCCATTTCCACAATTATACCGATGAAGAAATCAGAAAATTCTTCGGTTTTGATAAAATCATGGTGATATCTGAACACATTCAAAAAGATTTTGAAAATCTCGCGAAAAACGACGACGAAAAAAGCAGAATTGTGAGGATTTATAATCCGTTGGATACAGGCGAAATACTTTCGAAGTCCGAAGTCCGAAGTCCGAAGTCCGAAGATTTTGGGAGTGAGAAGTGGGGAGTCCAAAGTCCGAAGACGGAAGATGTTGGAAGCGGGAAACACGAAGAGCGAAGTAAAGTTCCAACTTTTGTATCTGTGGGGACGGTTTTTCCGCAAAAAGGATTCGATCGGTTGTTGAAAGTTCACAAACGACTTTTGGATGAAGGTTTTAACCATAAAATTAAAATTGTTGGCGACGGTTATGATT
>CAZPQV010000143.1:0-2416 GCA_964588705.1 uncultured Chryseobacterium sp. | reverse complement strand
GTGGAATGTGCCTGAATCTGTCCGTAACCACAGTGGTGGTTGGTTAGTAAAAGTCCTTTTGGTGAAATCATCTCTCCGGTGCAGCCACCGTTGAACTGGAGTACCGCATCTTTAATACTCGGTTTTGAAGGATCGAAAATATCTTTGGCAGAAATCTTCATGCCCATTTCCTTCATTTCCTTTTCATTGATTTCTGTCGGGATCCACATTCCGCCGTACTGCTGCGCGAACGCCATAGCTGCAGGAACGATGATTGCCGAAAGTAAAAAGCTTCTTTTTATCATTATTTATAATTTTAAAGTGAAAAAATATCTGATAAAAATACGGATTTTATGTTAAATGAAAAACCGTAATTCACATGGAATTACGGTTTATAAGTCTAATTTATTATTAAGAGAATCTTTTCCTAAAAATTGAGCTCTAAACTCTAAAAGGGAAATCAAATCAACTTTGCCGCATTTTTAATCAACTCTCTGGCTTCATAATCGGCGTCTAAAACGGCATTCCAAAGAGAATCCTGATTTAAGATTTCTAGATTGCCTTCATCATATTTTTCGGCTTCATCGTAATAATCCATCCATTTTTCTTCGTAGAACTGTTCCAATTGCCCTTTTTTAAAAGCAATTTCTTTTAACTTTTCGTTGAATTTTTCTATTTCACTGATGTCGTTTTCTAAGGACTTCATCAGTTCGTTCATTTTTTTAATCTCTTCAATATTCATATTATTATTTTTAAATTATTTGTCACTCATCACTCATCACTTATCACTCATCATTCATACTTTAATGTCTGTCCGCTGTCGTTTCCACAACATTTATGTTTATCAAATGCAGTTCAATATGCCGGTCGTGCGCTTTAGCTCTGAATTCTGAAATAATCTCTAAAACATCAAAATCGATGAAGTGTAAATCGGTGCCGTCAATCGTCAAAATAGAGTACGGCGGTACATTTTCCAGGCTGATTTTAATTTTAACTTTATTTAAAAAGGTGACGTTGCCGTGCAGTTTTAAAGTGTAATAATCCAAGCCATTTTTGTGTTGGTGAGTAATTTCGTAATCTTCCTTGAAATGATTTTTTATGATATAATAAATGGAAAAAATCAATCCGACGGTCACTCCAAATAGTAAATCCGTAGCCAAAACCACACCAATAGTTACTGCAAAAGGAATGAACTGATTAAGTCCTAGTTTGAAAATATTCTTGATGATTTTCGGCTTGGTTAAAGAATAACCGGTCATAATCAGTATTATCGCAAGCGATGCGTACGGAATCATATTAATCACAAATGGAATCAGCATGACGGATAAAAGCAATAAAACACCGTGCGTTAAGGAAGAAACCTTGGTTTTTGCACCGGCGTCATTATTGGCTGCACCTCTTACAACCACTGCGGTTAAAGGAATAGCCCCCAATAATCCGCAAAGTATATTTCCGGTTCCCTGAGCTACCAATTCGCGGTTTACCGGCGTAATACGGTTGTGTTTATCGAGTTTATCCATTGCTTCGATGCAGAGTAAAGTTTCGAGTGTTGCCAGCATTCCGATGACTAATCCGTCCCTCCAAATCCGTTGAGAACTGAAAATTTTGTTGAAATCGGGAAACTGAATGTGTGCAAAAATATTATCGGGAATATTCACCAGTTGCTTTGCGTTTAGTGCAAGACTTGAACCTGAAGCCGTCAGAATATAATTCATCAGGATTCCCAATAAAACAATGAATAACGGCGTCGGAATAATTCTGAATTTTTTGTTTTTTTCCTGTTTCAGAAAGATGTAAAGCGCCAGGGAAACTGCAGAGATAAGCACCGCTCCTTTAGTAAGCTGACTGTTGAAATTATTAAAATTATCTACAACATGTGTTGAGGTAAACAGTTCCAGAAAACCGCTCGACCAAAAGTTGGGACCATTATATCCCAATGCAACCGGAATCTGTTTTGAAATCAGGATAATCCCAATCGCAGCAAGCATTCCTTTAATCACAGAACTTGGGAAATAACTCGCAAAAACGCCGAGTTTCAAAATTCCTAAAACCAATTGAAATAGTCCTGCAATAATTACCGTAAGTAAAAATACTCTGTAATCGCCTAAACTTAAGATGGAAGCAGCAACCAGTGTTGTAAGACCTGCTGCCGGCCCGGAAACTGATAACTCTGAACCGCTGATCAGTGTAACTACCAACCCGCCAATAATTCCGGAAATAATACCTGCGTAAAGTGGCGCTCCTGAAGCAAGCGCAATCCCAAGACAAAGCGGAAGCGCTACTAAAAATACTGTAAGTCCCGCTGTGAAGTCGTGCCGCACAAACATTAACCGGTAATATTTGAACGAACGCGGGATTGCTTTTTGCATTTTCTGTTGTTTTCTACAAATCTAAGGATAATATCAGTGGATTTGAAATATGAGATATTTCACTTTTT
>CAZPQV010000142.1:0-2462 GCA_964588705.1 uncultured Chryseobacterium sp. | reverse complement strand
TGGATATGCAAACAAAATGGAAAAAGACCCATGGGAAGATTTCATCCTTGAAATCACCAAACAAGAGGAACAGAAATCTGCTTTGGAAAGAAGAAAAAAATACTTTCAAACCATCGGCAGAAAAGGTGGTCTGAAAAAGAAAACTTCGAGCCAACTGACCCGAACAATCTCGACACGATTAACGGAAAAAGAGTTTCTGGAAATTGAAAAAAAAGCCGCGCTATACAACCTGAGAATTGCGAAATATGTCCGCTTAATTTTGACCGAAACAGAACTTAAAATCAAGGAATTTGCAACCGACAAATTATTGCTTGAATACGGAAACAATTTCATCAGAATCAAAAATCTTCTCCGGCATCGTGAGTTTTCAAAACTGGATCATACGAAAGTGGTTCTGCGGAAAATTGAAGAAGTCACGGATTTGATTTACCGATACCTCTATGAGAAAATGTACAGGCAGAATTCTCATGAGAACGAAAATCAAACTTCCGATGAATAACAGTGCCACCACGAGACGAATCACCAAAATTGCCATTGAGTACAACGGCAATGACAAAGGAACCGCGGAACGTGTTTGTCAGAATAACTTGATGAGCCGGGATCCAGCACTTCAGTTTAAGGAAATGAAAACTGTAGCCGACCGAAACAAAAATGTTAAAAACTGGGCTTTGACCGGATATATTTCTCCTGAGAAGTCGATTGGTGACAAACTCACCAACGAACAGCTGACCGAAATCACATTAAAAGCACTGAGGAAAATCGGCGTTACGGATGAAAATCAGATGGTACTGGATATTCATTCTTCCACCAAGCAAAAGCATATTCATTTCATCGTGAACAGAGTAAATACGGACGGAATCAATACCATCAAAGCGCACAAGGTTGGAGAAATCTTTGGAAAAGCAGTTCGGGAAGTTTGTCAGGAATTGAATCTAAAAACCGATGTAGAAATTGGGATAGAAAAGAAGCAGCAGATGTTACTTGCGCTGAAAACTTCATTAATAGTTTCAAGGAACTTTGAGGAACTGATTGAGAATATGAGAAAGCTCGGTTTTCGTGTGACGCTTTCACACAATGTGAAAGATGGTATTTCAGGAATGCGGATTGTAAGGTTTGAAGACATCAACCACCAAACCGAACGACAATACAAACCCGGCTACAAACTTTCTGAAATCACGAACAAACTCAAGATAAAGGACATCAAACATAAACTTGCAGAAAACTATGAAAAGTCACGGAGTTTTAGTCCGACAGCAACTGCTGACTTCACTGCTAATGAAAGCAAGAAACCGCCTTCAGCATTAAAGCAGATTGAAAACATGATAGAAGATTTTATGAAACCTACCTATACCGCAGCACCCGACGACGAATTATTAAAAAAGAAAAAAAGAAAATTCAGATAAGATGGAAAATAAAGATACACCACAAAATGATGGATTTGAATTACTGAATAAAGTAATTAAGACTAATGAAGATAATATTGAACAAATTGTTGAATTAAAATTTGCGATTGAGGATCTTGTAAATATTGTTGGACATCTCGAAAGCACAGCAAGGTCTGCCAACTACAATGTCGGAGAAATAAAAAAAGCAAGTGCTGAGTTCCTCAAGCAGTTGGAACAAAGTATTAATAAGATTCCCAAAACTGTTGATGCTGATTTATCAAGATATTCGATTTCAAGAATGGAAAAATTCGAGGATAAAACAAATATTATCTGGAGATTAAATGCTGGTAGTACCATCAGTATTATACTATCTGTTCTGATAATGAGTTTATGTTTTTATTTTTCAAAGCAATGGTTCTCAGAAAGTATCCGCACCAAAACCGAAATCCGACAGCAGATTCTGGAGGAAATCAGGGATGATGATCGATCAATTTATAAAGTGAAAGATTATCAGCAACTGCAGTTTAATACCGATATGATGAATAAATGGATGGAATCCTATCCGAAAGAAGGCAGGGAGTTTATGAAGTTTAAGAAATGGTTTGAGAGTAGGTAGTTGAATGGTGAAGTTGTTTTGCAAAATCAGGAAATTAGTGGCCTTCTTTTGCAAGTTCGCGCGAAATTTTCGTTGCTTTTTGTTGACGAAACAATTAATACTCTACTTTTCATCTGCTAAAAAAAGCAGCAATATCGTACGATACAATTATATGCACTAAAAGACGAATTGAGAGTGGTGATTCCACGCTAACTGCGGCAGAATGACCAGTACTGGATCTTTATTTTTTGAAAATAAGTAAACTGACAGAGCTCTTTGTGACATCCGGTTTCACCCCTTCCAGAAGAATATCTTCAGTACCGCAGAAAGCATTGCCGCACTTCTGGAAAAACAAATCGTCCTGCGAGCAAGTCTCTTAATGTGCGTCCTCAGGCAGAGGTTCTTTCTTTCTATTGCGTTGGTGCCGTATCTTTTGGTCTGATGGATAGGTTGGGGAATCAGGTAGGCATAGTTTTTCAGCC
>CAZPQV010000141.1:0-2482 GCA_964588705.1 uncultured Chryseobacterium sp. | reverse complement strand
GTGGGAATCATTTGCTCTATCTCTTCGAGACCGTTTCCACCAAATATCATCTGATTGATGATTTTTCCGGTCTTATCCAACTTTACAATCCAGGCATCCTTTGAACCAAAGCCTTTTT
The DNA here is from genome assembly GCA_964588705.1 of uncultured Chryseobacterium sp. GTDB lineage: Bacteria > Bacteroidota > Bacteroidia > Flavobacteriales > Weeksellaceae > CAZPQV01. The sequence continues at coordinate 2,364 of CAZPQV010000141.1, read as the reverse complement.
GAGGTGCCTGAATACTGCCACCCATAAAATAGCCCAAATCCGAACTTTGAATCACGGTTTTGGCTTCTTCATCATAATCAGTTCCTACCGATGTCTGCCATTCTTCTTCTCCCGATTCTGACAGTTTAATCATCCAGACATCGGAACCTCCATAATTCTGCGATTTTTTATCGGCTCCTATTCCTGAGAATGAGGTGCCGGCTATAAGAAAACCGCCTTCCTGAGTTGATGTCGTAGCGGTTAGAAAATCATGATGATTTCCAACGTAGTATTTCTCCCAAGCTATTTTACCCTGCTGGTTGAGTTTTACTACATGATAATCATAACCGTTATTAGAAGTCGAGGACTTATCTGATACTACTCCCGTAATTTTGGAGGTTTGAATAGAACTGCCTGATACCAGAAACTGGCGGTCTAAAGTCGTCGTTAACCCGGATAGAAAATCTTGTGTGATTGAGGGAATATCACGCTGCCAAATAACCTCCTGTGAATAAAAATGCAATGATGAAGAAACTAAGAATAGGAAATAGAATTTTTTCATAGGTTATTTTTAATATATTGGCTTTTCTAAGTTAGAAATATTAAAATCCTCAGCTCAACTATTCTGAGGTGATATATATCAGTTTGGGGGTTATTAATTTCAACCACAATTTAAATGATGATTTTGTGAAATCACAGTAAAAAAATATATAGTTTAAAAAATTTAGGATAGGTTAACCAAAATCAATATTATTTTATTGAAATACGATCCACTTCCTATTACAGGGGAACTGCTAGAAGCAGTCGGTTCAATGGTTAAATCATGATTAATAGTCAAAAATAATTGGTAAAATTCTTTATATGAATAAAACTAAAACCTTATATCTTGTGCTTGCTTGACACTAAATCTTCAGCAACAATATTAAAATTCTATCCTATCGGAATGCCGACGGATGTTTTGATTTCACTTTTGAAAAGCTTTATTAAAGAAATGGGAAAGCAAGCCAGTTCCTCTAAATGAAATAATGTACAAAAAGAAAGTATATTTTTAATTGAATCGACACTATCCCACGAAGTGTGTAAGTTAAAAAGTTAGGGCTTGGATTTATAATCTGAGCCTTTCTTCAAAAATAAGCATAAATTGGTTCAAAACAATACCCCAGTTTTTAATCGGCATCGACCATTTCTTGGTTGCCTCTTTCAGTGCGAGATAAACCGACTTCATCACGGCGTCATCCGTTGGGAACGACATTTTATTTTTGGTGTATTTCCTGATTTTCCCGTTTAGGTTTTCAATTAAATTGGTGGTATAGATGATTTTACGGATTTCCAAAGGAAAGTCGAAAAAGACGGTAAGCTCGTCCCAGTTGTCCCTCCAGGATTTGATGGCGTAGGAGTATTTGGATTCCCATTTTTGGGCAAAATCGTTTAAAGCGGCTTCTGCGGCCTGTTTTGTAGGTGCAGAATAAATATGCTTCATGTCTGCCGTAAATTCCTTCCTATCCTTCCAAACCACATATTTGCAGGCATTCCTGATTTGGTGAACCACGCAGATTTGGGTTTGTGATTGAGGAAAAACAGAGCGGATGGTCTGGGTAAATCCGTTCAGGTTATCCGTTGCAGTAATCAGGATATCTTCCACGCCACGGGCTTTCAGGTCGGTTAAAACACTCATCCAAAAACTTGAACTCTCATTCTTTCCTAGCCACATTCCAAGAACTTCCTTCTTTCCGTCGCGGTTTAGACAGACTGCAAGATATACGGTTTGGTTGATGAACTTTGAATTTTCCCGAACCTTGAAGACGATACCGTCCATCCAGACAATAAGGTATAAGTCTTCCAATGGTCGGTTCTGCCAGGTGACAGCCTCGCTTGCTACGGCATTGGTAATACGCGAGATGGTAGAGGTGGATACATCAAAATCATACATCTCCTTTATCTGCTCCTCGATATCGCTCACGCTCATTCCCTTGGCATAGAACGAGATGATAATATTTTCCAAACCCTCGATAATATTGTGCCTTTTTGGAACCAGTGCAGGCTCAAAAGTTCCGTCACGATCTCGCGGAACCTTTATTTCCGCTTCACCGTATGAGGACTTTATCTTCTTGGTTCCATGTCCGTTGCGATAGTTTCCCTCTTTGGTTTTCTCGTGCTTCTCATGGTCAAGATGTCCGTCGAGTTCGGCATCCAACATATGCTCTACGGCACGCTTGTGCATCTCTTTGAAGAAGGATGTCAAATCTTCTCCACTCTTGAAGGACTTGTAGAAATCCTTGTTGTTTAATAATTCTTCTTTGTCGATCATAACTATGTAGGTTTAAAAATATTAAAAAGTTATTTCCGAAAAATTTTTTGAGCTTTGAGGGCTCAAAATTTTTCAGA
>CAZPQV010000140.1:1101-2491 GCA_964588705.1 uncultured Chryseobacterium sp. | reverse complement strand
TGAACTATTTAAACAAAACAACGGCATTGACATTTTATATTCAGATTATAATAACTTCGGTGGGAAAAATTTTCTCGCAAAGTCAAAAATTTTTAATAAAGGACAGCTTTTCCTTTCAGGAAATTTTATCTCGGTTTCAGCTTTTTTCAGAAAAAAAGTTTGGGAAAGTTTAAAAGGGTTCGATACAACGTTAAGGGTTGCAGAAGATTATGATTTCTGGGTACGAGCGGCATTAAAAAATTTTACATTTTATTATTTTAACAAACCGGTTTTTAATTACCGCCGCATTATGGACGGAAAATCTCTCAGTCAGGCTGGGTCGGGCAGATACGCAACTGCAAAGCAAACTATAAAATCAAAAATAACGTTGGATAACCTGACTAAAGACGACTTTCACAATTATGTATTTGATTCGTTCCAAAACAACAGGAAACAATTGCTCAAACTTACTCTTTTAATGTTTTTTCCGACAGTTGTAGATCGATTGATAAAATTAAAAATTTACAAATCAAAATATTTTATCGATTAAAATTCTATGCTTTTCAACTCCCTGAGCTTTGCCATATTTCTGCCAATCGTCTTTGCGCTATATTGGCTTCTGAATAAAAACTTCAGGTGGCAGAATATCCTACTGCTTATTGCCAGCTATTATTTTTATATGGCGTGGGATTGGCGTTTTGGATTTTTATTGCTGTTTTCTACACTCCTGGATTATTATACCGGGCAGAAAATGCATGAAAGCCCAAACCAGAAAATTCGCAAAATGTGGCTGTGGATCAGCATCGGTATCAACCTCGGATTCTTGGGGTTTTTTAAATATTACAACTTCTTTGCAGAATCGTTTGCAGATTTACTCAATAGTTTCGGACTACAGGCTAATCCTTGGACTTTAAAAATCATTCTTCCGGTTGGCATTTCTTTTTACACCTTCCACGGACTTTCTTACGTGATAGATATTTACAAAAAGAAAATTCCTGCCGAAAAAAACTTTATTGATTATGCGGTTTTCGTAGCATTTTTTCCGTTGTTAGTTGCCGGCCCTATCGAAAGAGCGACGCATTTATTGCCTCAGATTCAAAGAAAAAGATCCTTTAATTATACACAAGCTGTTGATGGAATGCGGCAAATTCTTTGGGGGCTTTTCAAGAAAATGGTGATTGCCGATAACTGTGCCATTTATGCCAACGAAATTTTTGCCAACAGCGATGCAGCTTCCGGCAGCACTTTGTTTTTAGGAGCACTGTTCTTTACTTTCCAAATCTATGGCGATTTTTCAGGGTATTCCGACATGGCCATCGGCCTTGGCCGCATGTTCGGCTTCTCTTTCAAAGAGAACTTCCACTACCCCTACACGTCCCCCACCTGCACGGTGTTTTGGCGGCGCTGGCAC
>CAZPQV010000140.1:0-1091 GCA_964588705.1 uncultured Chryseobacterium sp. | reverse complement strand
GGGGACAGCCAGATTATTCGGAATAGAACTACTACGAAATTTCGCTTTCCCTTATTTTTCAAGAGATATTGCTGAATTCTGGAGAAGATGGCACATTTCTCTTTCAACCTGGTTTAGGGATTATCTTTATATTCCTCTCGGCGGCAGCAGAGGTGGAAACTGGATGCGAATTCGAAATACGTTCATAATATTTATAGTCAGTGGTTTTTGGCACGGCGCCAACTGGACGTTCATTGCCTGGGGATTTCTGAATGCACTGTTCATCATGCCATCGATTATTATGAAGACCAATCGCAACAATCTGGAAATTGTAGCGATGAATAAGTTGCTTCCTACTCCAAGGGAAGTTTTAAGCATCCTGATAACATTTTTACTTACGGTATTTGCATGGATCTTTTTCCGCGCCGAAAACCTGCATCATGCCTTTTCGTATATTGCCGGAATGATGAACGACAGCATTATTTCGTTTCCAAATCTAAATAAAGCTGCGCTTGCAACGCTCATTCTCGTTGCATTCTGTATGGCAATTGAATGGTTAGGACGTGAAAATCAATACGCATTAGAAAAATTTTGGTTCAGAAGACCAAGAATTCTACGCTGGAGCTTTTACGCTTTCATTATTCTACTGATTGGCTTGTTTATGCATACTGAAGAAACTCCATTTATATACTTCCAGTTCTAATGAAAAAATTTCTTATTAATATTGGAATATTTGGGATGTTTGCCATTTTCTTCTACATAGTGGTAATGCCGTTGTGGAGCAGTATCCTCCCGCCTTTTATGTCTAAAAATGTAAGAAGTTGTATCGGCTGTTATGGTCATTTTTTCAGTAGAACTCAAGATGCTGAAAATATTAAAAATCCTGATATTCTTTTTCTTGGCTCATCACATTCTTATCGAGGTTTCGATACTCGTGTTTTTGCTAAACATGGCCTGAAAACATTTAACCTGGGTTCGAGCTCCCAATCTCCCGTAAATACAAGTGTTCTGCTGAAGAAATATCTGGAAAAAATGAAGCATAAACTTGTAATATACGATGTATATGCAGGCACTTTAGAAATTGATGGACAGGAATCTGCATTAGATATGCT
>CAZPQV010000139.1:0-2547 GCA_964588705.1 uncultured Chryseobacterium sp. | reverse complement strand
TTGAAGCACCTGCTAACTTGGCTTCCAATTCATCTACATATTTATGTTCTTCAATCAGGAAATTAAGGGCTTCATTCAAAAATGCACCAGAACCACAAGCAGGGTCTAAAATAGTGATTTGATGTAACCAAGACCTGTAATCATTAAGTTTTGCAAGTAGGTTTTCTTTGGTTTTATGTTGGCGTTTTTTATCAGTAAAATATTCTTCTTCAACAATACCAAAATCAGATTTTTTTTCTTCACAAAGTTTACCAACAGTATTTTCTACGATGTATTTGGTAATGTATTTTGGTGTGTAAAAAACACCATCCTTCTTCCTCTTTGTTTTAGTTTTATCTATTTCCTGTCCCTCTAGTTGAGCTTTGATTTCATCAATTTCATTTAGGGAATTTTCAAAAATATGTCCCAGAATATTTACATCTACTTCACTGGCAAAATCATATTCTGAAAGCTTTGAAGCATGTTTAAAAAGCAGGTCATCATCTATTGTTATTGAATCCAGAATTTCATCAGGTTTAAAAAGACCACCATTGTAGGCAAAGACATCATGATGCTTTCCTTTAAATCCTGTATTGAGGTATCCAAAATATTTTCTGAATCTGTGATATAAGGGAACATATTCATCTAAATCTCTAAGCTTTTCCCATTGCTGTAAAATCAGCCTTACAGAGTTTGGTGGGAGTAAGCCCCTGTCTTCTCCAAAAAACAGGAAAAGCAATCTGTCTAAAAGCTTTTGGGATTTCTGGAAAAGTACCAGTGCATCATATTGGGGATTTTGAGCAGTTAGATTTTGGAATAATTCTCTTTTAAAAACAGAATAGTCTTTATAAAGTTTTTTAGTAATAGCATCTTCCTGACTTAAAGATTCATCCTTGATTTTTCCAGGAATATTCTGCTTAACATTTTCATATGCTAGACACAAATAAAGTAAATTAAAATGCTCCTGATTAAGCTCAAACAGGTTAAATTCAATATGTTCAATTGCATTGTCTATATACAGTCTTAATTTCTCAAAATTGGAAGTGATGACATATTTACAGTTCAACTGGTTATTCTTATATCCAAATGCCTGATCCTCAATTTTGGATAGATCTGTTGTATTGGTTCCCTTTAATTCAATAATGCCTACTACATCATCCCCAATAATAATTGCACCATCAGCTTTTTTGCTGTCTTTTACATTTTTATATTCTGTGGTAAGATTAAAGTTTGGAGTTGGATTTTTGGTATAGCCCAACACATTAACAAACAGGTCAATTAAAAATTCACCCTGATACTGTTCTTCCTTCGAATTTCTAATATTTTCCTGAATGGTTGGATTGTGAAAATGCTCACGAAATATTTCCCACTTTTTGGAAATACTTTCTTGATTTTGAGTTTTTAGGTATTTGGTGATTACTGTTTTTTGGAATAGTGACATAGTTGTGTTTTAGAATAGAGAATTCTGCTGAGTTAAATTAGTTGCTTCCAGTTCTGCTTCATAATTTGGAAAAGCAAAATCTTCTAATGGTATATCATCTAGCCATCTATATTGAATCTGCTTATTCAAAAGAATTGGCATTCTATGTTTTGTGTTGTGTATTTCAGCCATTAATTCATTAGCTTGTGTAGTAACAACTGTAACTGTAGGGATTTCTTTGCCAGTTTCTGGGTCTTTCCAGATATTGTAAAGTCCTCCTAGTGCAAAAATAGGTTGGTCTTTCACCTTTATCAGGTATTGCTCTTTGTTTTTTCCCTTTTCATCAAGCCATTTCCATTCGTGAAATCCATTGACCAAAATTAAACACCTTTGATTTACAGAGTTTTTATAGCTTTTCAGTTCATCAGCGGTTTCTATTCTTGCATTAAGAGTTTTCTTTTGAAAATCCCTGTTTTTAGACCAAAAAGGTATTAATCCCCATTCAGCAGGAATAATATGGTCTGTATTTGAGTCCATAATGATAGGAACTCTAGGATTTGCAAAACCATTAATTCTGTACTCTCTGTGATATGGTTCTCCAACATATTCAGCTCCAAAATATTCTTCTAATTCTTCGATTTCTGAAAGAAGTGAAATATAGTTACACATAAAAAAATTAAAGATATAAAAATAGTAAAATTACCCCAGTTGCTTCCTTAAATTCTGAATATCCTTTTGCAGGTTATCCAAAACATCCTTAAGGTTGGTTGTGTCCAGATTATTTAGAATAAATTCTTCTGTATTAATAGCACAGGCAAACTCCCAAATTTCATAAGTATCTGTTAGTTTAATTTCATAAGGATGATAGCCTTATCCTAATTAAAAAAAAATTGGACTACCACGAAATAAGATGTGAAAAAAAATTCCAAAAAAATAAAATTTTCATATCAATTACTCTTTTATCCCCTCCCCTACACAAACCACCCCCACCTATGTTGGACTGGGGAAACTCCCCTGTCACCTTTTTAGAAATTTGAAAATTTCAGGCAGATATAATTTTAGGTGATAGCAAAATTCAATCTGTAGAACCTACATTTTTTCTTAAAGGTTTTTTTAACTCAAAAACTTTAAAACAATGGTACGAATTA
>CAZPQV010000138.1:1911-2582 GCA_964588705.1 uncultured Chryseobacterium sp. | reverse complement strand
GGTCACCATATGTCGGACATATTCTTCCTTGGTAAAGAAATACTTATAATAGATATCCAGAACTGTAAAGACTGGCAGACATTTATAAATGACATAGTAAGTTGCGAAGCCATTATTTCAAGCTCTTTACACGGCATTATCATTTCAGATGCTTATAACGTTCCTAATACATGGGCAGAATTAGGCAAAAAAAATTTAAAGAGATTTACATTTAACGACTATTTTATGTCTGTAGGAAAAGGCATGAAAACAACTAAATCTATCGAAGGAATCGCCAGTCTGGACACTCTGATTGAATTGACCAAAGATTGGAAAAAACCCAAAATTAATCTTCAGCCTTTAATTGATGCATGTCCTTTCTCACAAAATAATTTGTTAAAAAATGATCCCTAAAAAAATACATTACTGCTGGTTTGGCGAAAAGCCAAAGCCGGAATCTTTTTATATCTGTCTGGAAAGCTGGAAACGTTATTTGCCTGATTACGAAATCATTGAATGGAACGAATCCAATTTCGATATCAGTTGCTGCACCTATGTAAAACTGGCTGCAGAAAATAAAAAATGGGCTTTTGTATCGGATTATGCACGTGCTTTAGCCTTATTTCAACAGGGTGGGATTTATATGGACATAGACGTGGAAGTGAAATTTCCGCTGGACGAATTTTTGCATC
>CAZPQV010000138.1:0-1870 GCA_964588705.1 uncultured Chryseobacterium sp. | reverse complement strand
AGAAAAAGGACATCCATGGCCAAAAAAGGTTCTGGATTTTTATAATGCAAAAACCGATTTTAACCTGACTACCAACACAGTTTTTGTATCAGAACTGTTAAAAACAGAGTATGATGTAAACTGTGATAAAGATGAGTATCAAGAGCTAAGAGACGGCATCGTTATTTACCCCTCATCCTACTTTTGTCTGGATTTACCAAAGAATTATGCTGCACATCATTTTGTAGGAACCTGGCACGAACGAGATACACCAAACCCCTTCAAAGATTTGGTGCACACTTATTTTTATCTGGAACAGCTTTCAAAAAATCCCGGGGGCATAAAGGAAGTTCACAATGTGATTATTAATCAGAAATTAATAACTGAGGGTGATGTATTAAGCCGCTTTCCACTGCGAATGCTGATAAAGCATGTCATAAAACGTCTGCTAAAAAAAAATAAGCAGTAACTTTATCCCTTTAAAACACAAAATGTCAAAAAAAACCGCCATCGTTTATGGAACCAGACCTGAATTTCTGAAGGTTTTTCCTCTCATCTTACAATTCAGAAAAAATAATAAAGAAGTCTGCATTATCAATACCGGACAGCACGATACCATGCTCACCGAAATGGAAAACAGTTTTGGTTTAACATCTGATTTCTCACTTTCAGTACAGTCGCGTGACTTTACCAATTCAAATCTTATTGCCAAACTTATCAATGAACTTTCGGCAGTAGTACATTCTGAGAATATTGAGAATATTGTTGCGCAAGGAGATACTTTTACCGTGCTTACGTCCTCTATCGTGGCATTTATGGAACAGCGAAAATTTTTCCATATAGAAGCAGGTTTACGAACTTCTACGATAAAGCTGCCTTTCCCTGAAGAATATAACCGCCGTGTTGTTTCCATAGGAAGCGATATGAATTTTGCGCCGACCGAACTCTCTAAAAACAACCTTCTAAGAGAAGGCATTGACGAGCAAAAAATTCTGCTTACCGGAAATACTATTGTTGATATGATACAATATGTTCTTGAAAAAGAACAACTGGAGATTACTTCAGAAAACCAAGTCTTTATAACCGCTCACCGCAGAGAAAATATTGGGCAGCCATTGGTGAACATATCTCAGGCAATAAAAGAACTGGCGCAGGAAAATCCTGAAACAGAATTTCATTGGGCACTACATCCAAATCCAAATACCAGAAAAATTATTTTGGATGTATTTAGTGACGATTTACCGAACAACATTGTTTTTACAGAACCTTTAGGATATGTTGAAGCCATTATAAAAATGGCAAAATCTAAACTCATTATTTCGGATTCCGGCGGAATACAGGAGGAAGCACCAAGCTTAAGAAAACGGGTTCTGATTTTAAGAAACGAAACAGAACGCCCGGAAGTTCTTCAGAATGACATTGGTATTCTGACAGGCACAGATAAAGATGAAATTAAAAGTGATTATTACCGCTCATTAACAGAACACTTAGATTTCAGTAAACTAAGCAATCCGTTTGGAGACGGAAAAGCTGCAATTCGCATTTTTGAAAAACTTACTGAATCTTAATTTTTCTATTATGATTGTCGGCAACGGACTTATCGCCTCTTTATTTAAAGATTCAGATTTAGAAGATGTAGTTTTCTTTGCATCAGGTGTTTCCAATTCTTTGGAAACCAGAACTGAGGAATTTCAAAGGGAGGAGAACCTCATACGAAAGACCATTGCGGAACATCCTGAGAAAACATTTGTATATTTCTCCACTTGCAGCATTTACGATTCTTCAAAAACCGGAAGTGCATATGTTTTACACAAGCTAAAAATGGAGCAGATTATTACAAACGTACACCTTAACTACCTCATTCTTCGTGTAAGCAATGTGGTCGGCAAAG
>CAZPQV010000137.1:0-2696 GCA_964588705.1 uncultured Chryseobacterium sp. | reverse complement strand
TTATCAAAAAGATAAACAATCTTATCCTCCGTTTTTTGGAACCCCTTCATTATATTATCAATAATTCTTTTGTTCTCCTGCCACTTATCTTTACCTCCTATATTAATGAGTTGAATATTATCATCTAAAAGTGACCTTCCGAAATACAGCCTGTACAGATCAGGTATAAGATATTGTTCAGTATCGCCTTCAACTACAAGAAATTTATCAAAAAATAAAAAATCACTATTTTTAACATTTAAACTATTAAAGACGGACTCTACATTTCCACATTGGTCAGCATAAGAATAACCGGTTTCATCCTTTGCTATACTTTTTATAGTTCCAATCTTTGATTTATCAATAAAAATGGTTGAATGAGTACTTACGAAAACTTGGACGTTTGATTGGGACAACGAGTTTAGCATATCGAAAAACTCTCGTTGAGCTCCTGGATAAAGATGGGTTTCAGGCTCATCAAATGCCCAAATAAATTCTTTAAAGTTTTTTTCGGTTGTTGTATTTGCTTTCGATTTAATTAGGGAAAACCAAATTTTTCTTTTTAAACCTTCTCCTTGATTTTCAAGATGAATTAACCCGTCACTTGAAAACTTCCTAACCATAATATCAGATACTTTTTCTTTTACCTCAAAAAAAACTCTAGTTTCAATTGATTCAATTTCTGGAGCAACTTGTGCTATTGTATCTTTTAATTCCGCAAATTTTGCGTTTATTTTTAATTCGGCTTCAGATGCTTTTGAAATTGCAGAATTTTTAATATCTGATATAAATGGATCAATATGTTCTTTCATCAAACTTCCCGCAAGATTATTAATATCTTCAAACGAACAGTTCCAATCAAAATATTTAAATACAGGTAATATTTCGCTGTCACTTTTTGCAGGCTTGTAAACCGTCCAAACTTTAGATAATTTATGGTTATTATAAAACGCTCTCAGTTTCTCCAAATTTGAAAACCTACCTTTCCCATTTTCATTATTAATATCTTCTGATGAAATTGAATTCTCCTTTAATATCTTATTGATATCCGCGGATGTTTTACTCCACAACTCATCTTTATCCTGTGAATCCGCAGAAGCAATGTAAGTGCTAATTGAATTTCCCTTAAAAATTTTGGAAATCCATAATTCCATATTGTCACTACTTTCTAAAGACCATGCTAATGCAGTAGAAATTTCTAGTGACCTTATTCGCTCCAGTTCTTCTTCATTATATACCAGTTTTCCAATAATAATTGTTTCATTTTCGTTATAATCTATTTCTAGTGGCAGGCTGTTTTCTTTAAGAATTTCCTTAAGATTTTCTATAGACACTTTTGAATTAGAAAGATCACTTTTATTATTTCCTTCTTGTAAAGAATTATATTTTGGCTTCTCGCCTAAAAGTAAATCCAATGCTTGAAGAATAGTGGATTTTCCACAATCGTTCAAACCAATGAAAATATTTGGATCATTATCTTGAAGTTCAAGCTGTAAAATTTTACAACTTCTATAATTCACAATAATTAGTTTTTGTAGATGCATTGTGTATAATAACAAATTTGTATAAAAATAACCAAAATTAATGTCATTATAAAAAATTGTTGAAAATTAAATTCACAATCTGTAAATCCTTAAATAAAGATTGCTATTCTGAATTATGGCTGTTTACAAGTTTTTTTGGAGAAATTTTAGATTTTTTGGAGAATTGATTATTAAAGGGAGATATTCCGAAAATTTTTTAAGACGAATAAAATTCGTCGATAAACAGGAGATTTTTAAAGAAAAATCAATTTAATGATTTTGCTGAAAGTTTTTGGAAAATATTTTTTTGGAGAAAAAACCAATTTTTTTGGAGAATTGATTTTTTAGAATAAGAAATCGCAAAAAGTTTGACGGGAGTTCTTTTCTGAATAGCTAAAAGATTTTGCGATGGAAATTTTGGAATTATCATTTAACGTTCAAGAAAACAAATTCCGTTTGGAGAATTTTTCTGATTTTTGGAGAATTGATTTTCATTATGGAAAATAAATCATTTTTCCTGAAAACACCCTATAAGTCAGCATTTCATAAAAAAATAAAATACAGACGAGATGAAGAAATTATGTAATTATGGAGAAAAAGCCTATTTTTTGGAGAATTGATTTCTAATTACGAGATTTTAAATCCTCTATCACTTTATTTATCAATAACTCTCCTCGTAAATCTTTATATGACTCAGTAATAAAATACTTTGTTCCACTTGCCACACCATCCGTATTCACAATACCATCGTTTTTAAGTTTGCTCAACAGATATTTAATCTGATTACGATTCAGCGACTCTCTTAACTGCTCTTCCAATTCGCCAATCTTCATCTGCCTGTTTTGCAATGGCAATAATACAGTTTCAACTTCTGTAATGACATATTTCTTCCCAATTACTTGCATCTCACCATCTAATTTATGAAAATCATCTGCCAAAACATATCTGTTACTATGTGAAGAAACCCTATGAACAAGCCCCTGGGAAATTAGTTGAGAAACAATATCTTCTTTAAGATTGATGAATATACCGTTTCTGATTTTATAAAGCGTAATGATTTGTTCCACGCCTAATTTGGGTTCTTTATCACTATGCTGATATTCATTTATAAAAATATGGAAGGCTTTATCTGTAATATTTGAGAATAATGCCAAAACTACCTGAAACAAATCTGAAGAAGCATAATCCGGCTCT
>CAZPQV010000136.1:0-2707 GCA_964588705.1 uncultured Chryseobacterium sp. | reverse complement strand
GATGGTGTCGCTCTGAAGATGTTTCCCTGAACTTTGTAACACCAGGGAGTTTTCTTTAACCCCCTTTTTGTATGAAATATAGCCTAAAATATAATTGATCAGCGCTGTTGCAGCTATGATGAAGATTCCCCAATCCAATTTCTGTAAAGTGTTGCCGTGAAGCAGAGAATCAGTTGCCTCTACGATAATCATGATGCCGGCAAAAATTATCAGTGCACCTTCGATTCCGGAAGTGACATATTCTACTTTTCCGTGTCCGTAGGGATGGTCGTGGTCTTTTGGTTTTGCGGCAAGATATAGCGAATACAATCCCATGAAAGCAGCGATAATATTCACAATACTTTCCATGGCATCGGAGAAAACCGCATCCGAATTGGTAAGATGCCAAGCGTAAAGTTTCCCTACAAAAAGGATGATCCCAACAATGGCAACATTTCTCTGAAAGGCAAATTTTTGTTGGTCGGCTGTTTTTTTAACTTCCATATTCTGAAGTTTTAAGTTTGATAAATCTAACAAAAAAATCCCGCTGTGTGCGGGATTTAGTTTTATACAAATTTCTGTTGAACCAGATATTCTGCGATTTGAACGGCGTTGGTTGCAGCGCCTTTCCGGAGATTATCTGCCACAATCCAAAGGTTCATTGTTTTTGGCTGAGAAAGATCTCTCCGGATTCTTCCAACAAAAACCTCATCTTTTCCTTCGGAATATAATGGCATCGGATAGATTTTGTTCTGAACATCGTCCATCACCACAACTCCCGGAGTTTCTGCGAGTGTTTTCTTCAGTTCATCCAAATCGAATTCGTTTTCAAATTCAATATTTACACTTTCGGAGTGTCCTCCCTGAACCGGAACTCTTACCGCAGTTGCTGAAAGACTGAATGTATCATCACTCATGATTTTTTTCGGCTCACGCATTAGTTTCAGCTCCTCTTTGGTGTAATCGGCTTCATCGAAAACATCACACTGAGGAAGTGCATTTTTGAAAATCTCGTAAGGGTATACCTTGGTTACACTGTCGTCGCCGTTAATTTCGGCATTAAGTTGGTCAACAGCCTGTTTTCCTGTTCCTGTTACCGATTGATAAGTGGAAACAATCACTCTTTTTACATCGTATTTTTGGTTCAAAGGATGTAAAACCATTACCAACTGTATCGTTGAGCAGTTTGGATTTGCGATAATCTTGTCGCCTTTTTCAATCGCATCAGCATTGATTTCCGGAACTACCAGTTTCTTTGTAGGGTCCATTCTCCACGCAGAAGAATTATCGATTACAAATGTTCCAACTTCTGCGAATTTTGGTGCCCATTCTAAAGAAGTTCCGCCTCCTGCCGAGAAGATGGCTATTTCAGGTTTCATATCAACTGCATCCAGCATTGATACAATAGAGTATTCTTTGCCTTTGTAGTTAACTTTCTTGCCAACCGATTTTTCGGAAGCTACGGGAATTAGTTCAGTGATTGGGAAGTTGCGTTCTTCCAAAACTTTCAGCATTACCTGGCCAACCATTCCGGTTGCGCCAACAACAGCTAATTTCATTAAAGTGTAATAGGTATTAAATTAATTTTTACCCGAAAAGTCTCGCCCACTGGAACGCCCACATCATCAGTGCAACTGCAATTACACCCATAAATACCATTCCAAGAGAGAGTTTTTCGTTTGTTTTCATTTTTTTGTTAAGGATAGTCATCAGAACAGCTGCAGTAATCATTGCTGTTGGATGCTCTACATAAGTATGTCTGCTTACAGAGTCACTCATTAAGGTTCCTGCTTCTTTAGCCTGTTTAAATCCTGGTGAGAATAAGAACAGCATTACCAATCCAATAATTGCCTGCAAGTGGAACATAATCATTGTGAAAAGTGTTGATTTTCTTAAAAGTTTAGAAATGTTACCGGAATATCCGAACATTGCCAATAGTAAAGAAACAACAAAAACTACTGTTAGTAAAAGGATTAAATAGGCAAAACCACGGTGTGCCTGAAGCATGATGTGAAACGTATCCATAATAATTTTTTATAGGTTAACTGCAAAGATAAAAAATCCCGACTAATTGTCGGGATTTAATATGAATGTTAAATGAATTCTTAATTAGAAAGAATATTTAAATCCTAGCATTGCGCTCCATGTTGTGAATCTGCTGTTTGCAGCTCTGAATGGTGAAGTTACCAAGTCTCCGTCAACACGCAGTAACTGGAATGTTGGATCAGGTGTCGCGTTTCTCTCAACTTTACTTAGGATTGTAGCACCATAGTTGCTTACAGTGTCATCCTGAATTCCCCATTCTGAGTTTAGCATGTTACCGAAGTTCACTACGTCTAAAGTAATCTGAACTTTATCACCCTGTTGAACGAAGTTTGTAGCAAGGTTCTGAGTTAGACGAACATCGAAACGGTTCAACCATGGAAGCAAGAATTCGTTACGTGGAAGAATCTTACCTCTGTATTTTTCAAGATCATTGTTTGCAATGAACTGATCAAATGCTTCTCTCTGCTGCTGAGCAGTAAACTGTACAGCCCCGTTTGATACAATATCAGCAAACTTCATGTCAGCAGTATTGGTTGGGATGTAAAGAAGGTCTCCAGCGATACCGTCACCGTTTACGTCATTAGAGTAGTAGTAAGAATATCTTCCCTGGTTTGCGCCATTATAGTAAACACCTAGTGTAGTACCTGTAGGTTTTAAGAAGTAGCTTAAGTTAGCAACCACT
>CAZPQV010000135.1:0-2855 GCA_964588705.1 uncultured Chryseobacterium sp. | reverse complement strand
GTCAATATCAATATCCGGCATCGAAATCCTTTACGGATTCAAAAATCTCTCGAAAAGCAAGTCGTACTTAATCGGATCAACATTGGTAATTCCAATACAGTACGCCACCGCAGAACCTGCTGCAGAACCACGTCCCGGACCAACCCAAACGCCCATGTTTCGGGCTTCGTTACAAAAATCCTGCACGATTAGAAAATAGCCGGGATAACCGGTATTGGCAATAACTTCCAGTTCAAAATTGAGACGTTCGGCAATTTCAGGAGTCACTTCTCCGTATCTTCTTTTTGCGCCTTCGTAAGTAAGATGTTTCAGGTAGGCATTTTCACCTCGTTTTCCTCCGTCTTTTTCATCTTCTTCGCTCTGAAATTCTTCTGGAATATCGAATTTTGGAAGCAAAACATCGCGCTTCAACGTATAAGGTTCAAACTTGGCAAGAAATTCAGAATAGGCTTCGAAAGCATCAGGATAATTTCTGAAGGTCTGTTTAAGATCATCTTCATCCTTGATGTAATACTCTGACGAAGGAAGTCCACGCCGCTTTCCAAACCCTTTTCCAACCGGTGTTGACAATTTTTCGCCATCTTTAATACAGAAAAGAATATCCTGAATGTTGGCATCCGATTTTTCGGTGTAATACGTTTCATTCTGTGCTAAAATTTTCACCTCATATTTATCGGCAAAATTCAGCAGAACTTCATTTAAGTGGTCTTCTTCTTCCACACCATGATTCTGAATCTGTACATAAAAATCCTCACCAAACGTATCTTTCCACCATTTGAAAAGTTCCTCACCTTTCTGCTCTCCAAATTCTAGAATGGTATTCGGGATATCTCCAAAAGTTCCTGCGGTTAAAGCAATGAGGTCATTTTTATACTCTGCAATCATCTGCCTGGAAATCCTTGGAACACCAAAATAAAACCCGTTGACATAACCTAAACTTGAAAGTTTTGCCAAGTTTTTGTACCCGTTGAAATTCTTGGCCAGAAGAACCACATTAGTTCTTCTGTCGGGATCATCTTTGGTAAACTGTTTCTGCTCGGGACGGTCGGAAATATAGAACTCACACCCTAAAACCGGAATCAGTTCTTTTCTCGGTTCAGTTTCCGAAAAATCAGTTCCATCCTCTTCTGCTCTTTGTTTATTATCAAGGTAATTCTGATAATCCTTTTTTAGATTTCCGTTGGTTTTTTCAATTTCAGAAACAAACTTAAAAGCACCCATCAAATTTCCCAAATCAACCATTCCAACGGCTGGAAAACCATTGTTTAATGCTTTTTTTATTAAATCAGAAATATCTGAAGACGCCTGCAAAGACGAGTAAATACTGTGATTGTGAAAATTGAAATAATCTCCCAATTCAATCTCGGGAGTTTCTCCGAAATCTACGGTTTTCTTCTTTTTAGAAGCGGCCACCTGCCGGCGAATGACAATTCCGAACGGCTTAATCGGATTTGGATTTGCAACACGAAAATTTTTAATAAGGTCTTCTGAAACCTTCAAATCAGAAGCATTAATCACTCCGATTCTCATCATTTCGAAGAAAACCTGTGCTGTGGCATTGACGTCAGCAGCAGCATTATGGGCTTCTTCAAACTTGTGGCCGTATAATTTTTCGTAAAGCTCTTCAAGTTTCGGAGACTTAAATTTCCCTCCTTTTCCGCCGGAAAGCTGGCAAAAATCTGTTCCGAAAATCATGGTATCTGCCTTCGGAAGTTCCTGTAAAGAATTCTCGATTTCTTTTCTGAAAAATTCTGCACCGATTACATTATAATCGAACTCCACATTCTGTCCGATTCCAAACTTTGCTTTCTTTAAAACTTCATTAAATTCATGCAGAACTTCAGATAAATTGCGACCTTCTTCATTGGCCAATTTCGTTGTAATACCGTGAATTCTCGCTGCATTAAAGGGAATATCATACCCTTCAGGTTTAATAATATAATCCTGATTTTCAACCAGATTCCCATTTTCATCATGCAGTTGCCATGCAATTTGTACCATCCTTGGCCAGTTGTCGGAATCGGAAACGGGAGCGTTGTAATTCTTTGGTAAACCAGTGGTTTCGGTATCAAAAACTAAATACATTCAGCGGAAGAATTTTGGTAAAAATAGATGATTTTTAACTGAAATAAAAATTGGGTTATCCACAACATTTAAAAAAAATCCTATTATTAATTCACTTATAAAAATAATATATTTGCATAAATCTCAACTGATGAAAAAAAAAGTTTTTACCTTTTTAAGTCTTGGAGCAGCCTTTTTCATTCATGCACAGGAGCAATCTCTTCTGCATGCCGAATTTGGAAAACAGCATCAGGAAAATGTAAAAAAACTTACCGAATTTCAAAATAAAACTACCGCTAAGATTTCTGATATAAACCAAAATCCGGCAAATCTTGCAACGGTAATGAACGGTGTTCCACTATTTTGGAAATCAGAAGATGTTGAAGCCAATAACTCTTCAAACATACCACCTTTGCAAAACGGAACTCTTAGTGGATTAACTGCTCCAATTGATGGCAGCGGAATCAGTATTCTTTTAATGGATACCGGTAAGATTTTTGAAAAACACAACGAATTTGGAAATCCTTCAAGGATTATTCTTCGTGAAACCGATACAGCTCCGTACAGCCCTCACTCAACAATGGTTACCGGTGTTATCGGTGGAATTGCCTCTGCAACATTAGCAAAAGGAGTGTTGCCAAAATCTACTTTCGAAAATTACTTTTTCGGAAATACAAGTTTAGGCACCAATTACCAAAAACTTGAAGCCGCAAAAAGTGCCAATATTTCAAACCACTCCTACGGAACCAATCTTGGATGGAGTAAAAGCGGGAATGCGTGGTATTGGTACG
>CAZPQV010000134.1:0-2886 GCA_964588705.1 uncultured Chryseobacterium sp. | reverse complement strand
GTCAAAGATAAAACCGCAGGAACGATTCTTTGGGAACTGAAACAGGCCAATGCCAAAGGACAAGTTACTCAGGCATTATTAGGTGCTTCAACCATTAACAATATTTACGACGCTAATGGCTTCCTGAGCAATACCAACCACGCTTCCAACCTTAGCACCATCCTGCAAATTGGTTACACCTTTAACGCCATTAAGAATGAACTTAACAACAGGAATACCGGTGGGGATCTCAATATTCTTGAAAACTTTGTTTATGATGACAACAACCGACTGATTAACTGGTCCGACCCTGTCTCCGGAAGCTTTGTAAACGGTGCTAACCGAAACATTTACGATGTTAAGGGAAGAATTATCCAAAATGATCAGGTTGGGCAGATAAAGTTTGATAACAACCAGTTTGTCTACCGTCCTACATCCATGATTCTTTCTTCGGCAGGACTGCAGAATTACACCAATGATCAGGTGCAAAGCATAACTTATAATGAGAATAACGATCCCGTATTCATCAATGGGCAAAAAGGAGATGTAAGGTTCGAGTATGGTCTTACAGAGATGCGGCAACTGGTGACTTATGGCGGTGAGTTTTTGGTAGCTAACGCTGAGGATGGAGGTACCACACAAGGCAAATTTACCAAATATTACAGTGAAGACGGCTCTTTTGAAATTATACGCAATAACCAGACAGGACAGGAAAAACATTTGATTTATATTGGCGGTACGCCGTATGAAGCCAATATTGTATATTTGAAAAACTATACGGAGAGCAGTGGTTCTTACAAGTTTTTGCACAAAGATTATCTGGGCAGCATCTTAGCCATCAGCGACCAAGCCGGAAACAGACTGGAGCAGCGGCATTTTGATGCCTGGGGTAACCTCACGCATCTGAAGATTGGCAATAATCCCGTGATAACCGATAAAAACCAGATTAGAGATTATCTGTCTAATGGTAGTTGGATGGTTGACCGTGGGTATACCTCGCATGAACATTTTGCGGAAGTAGGCATTATACACATGAACGGAAGATTGTATGATCCACTCCTACGACGCTTCTTAAACGCCGATGAAAATATCCAAGACCCGCATAATACCCAGAATTACAACAAATACGGGTATGTGATGAATAATCCACTGATGTATAATGATCCGAGTGGGGAATTTATTTTTGCAATCTTTGCTGCTTTACCTGTTTTCTGGGGTACCGTAGCAACTGCCGCTGTGATTGGTGCAGCTATGGGAGCGGGGATCTATTTAGTATCTGCTGCAATAACCGGAAATTGGACTTGGGGAGGATTTGCTAAATCTATATTTATAGGAGCATTTACAGGAGCTGTATCAGGAGGGCTTGGACAAATCTTTAGTGCTTCAGGGTTTTGGGCTACAGTTGGTAACGGAGCTTTAGCAGGAGCAGGAAGTGGTGGCGTTACATCGCTAATAAATGGAACGAATTTTTTGGAGGGACTTTTGAAAGGAGCTGTAGTTGGAGGAGCTATTGGAGCTGTGAGTTATACTATTAATCATTTTGCAAAAGGATATCATAAACCTAAATACACTACAACCAATGATATAAACGTTTCAACTGATCTAACTCAAGATATTGATGTTAACCAAATGGCTGAAAACATTAAAAAAGCTAGAAGTAATTTTTCTAATGAAATAATGGAAAACATTAATATTAATAGTGAGACAGTTGCTTTAAGTAATGAGAAAGGATTAATGATGGGACTTGAAGGCAAGTTCAATGCTCTAGGCAAAACAACAAGAAGCTTTTTCGGGAAGATTGATATAACCTATTCTACAGGAGCAGCTTCAAATATTGAAATTTTAGGTAGAGTTATGTCTCACGAAACTGCTCATGCATATTCTTTTACTTTTGGTCTACCAAAATCTGCGATTCATAACAGTAAAACACTTCACACAAGTATTGACTCTGTCGAACACTTAGTTATTAGGGATTTAGAATACTTATACGCAATTAAAAATGGTATCTTACCATCTTATTCGAATGGTTATATCAGCAAATTTGATATTTCTTGGACAATTGATCGTTTAAATTCTATTGATAGGCATCTATTTAATTTTCTAAAAGAAAAATTTACTCCTTTCTTTAACATAAAAATAAAATAACTATGAAATACTATTTATGTATGATCGTTTTCATAATCAAATTTCATAATATCACGAATATCTTTTGATAAAAACAATCCAGTAGAAGAATTTCAATATAATTCTAAAACAGGAATTTTAAAGATGCAGGGAACTGAAGTGAAAATTTTATTAAATAAAAAATCTAAAATGGAAGTATTAAAATTATATAAAAATTTAAACCCATTAACAATATCTTCGTGTATTAACCATAAGTACTATAACAATTTGTCTTCAAAAATCATCTTTACTACTAGTAATAGGATTGCAACCAATGTTTGTGATTTTGATAGCATTGAAATGGAAAAAAAAGTTCAACTTTATTTAATTGTAAAAAAACATTTACAAAAGAGTCAAGAATTCAAACAAACCTATCCTTGGGAAGCATTACAATACTAATTGTTATTAGTATTGAGTTTTTCCACTTTACGAATTTCTATGATTTTAGAGCATAATGCAACTTTTAATCTAAAAAAATAACATTTAATTTATATTGGCGGTACGCCGTATGAAGCCAATATTGTATATTTGAAAAACTATACGGAGAGCAGTGGTTCTTACAAGTTTTTGCACAAAGATTATCTGGGCAGCATCTTAGCCATCAGCGACCAAGCCGGAAACAGACTGGAGCAGCGGCATTTTGATGCCTGGGGTAACCTCACGCATCTGAAGATTGGCAATAATCCCGTGATAACCGATAAAAACCAGATTAGAGATTATCTGTCTAATGGTAGTTGGATTGTT
>CAZPQV010000133.1:0-2936 GCA_964588705.1 uncultured Chryseobacterium sp. | reverse complement strand
GGTTACCGCCAGTGTAATTGCATTTTCTTCGCGTTTCTGAAGGAGATAAAGATAAAGCTGTTCTTTAAGCGTTCTCTGCCTTTCGATATCACGAAATACCTTTTCCTGTGTTGGATATCTGCTGATGCGCTCCTTACTTACATTGAGCTGCGCCTGCTGCTGTGCCATCTGTAACTGAAGGGTTTCCCGCGATTCGGCAAGATTTTTCCGGATCAGATTTTTAAGTTCCGCAATATCGCGGTTCATTTCAATAATCGAAGGGTTTTCGTACGTAGCCTGCTTCAGCACACGGTTTCTGGTGAGTACCATTTCGTTGTACTTGGCGATATTACTTTCAACACCCGAAGACAATCCCATATTGGAAGGTAAGAGCTGATCTTTTCCGGTGCCTGCGGCGGCGTAAACCGAATTTATTAGATCGAGCTGTGTTGAGTAATTCAACAAAGCTTTGGTGCTTTCATTGGCATCAGAAAGTGCCATTCCTGCCTGCGACTCGAGATCAGTAATCTGATTCTGGCGTTTGAAATGTTCTTTCTGCCCTTCAGTTCCTGAAAGGTCGTCCGAAATAATCGCCAAACGTTCATCAATAAAATCCTGGGTATTCTGCGATTCAAGGTTTTTATCTTTCACACCGTCGATATTGTACTGGCGCGCCACTTCATTGAGTATATCTTCTGATTTGGCCGGCACCGGACCAACCAAAGAAAGTTCCATAAGCATCCCTTTGTTCGGTGGAAGCGCCACACCAATTCTGCCTTCAAGACCTGAAACGACCGCATTGAGATTTCTGAAAACAATTTTTATAGGCGAGACAAATCTGTTGCCCGGTTTTACATCGAGAAGCACTTCACCAAACGGAAGTTTTGCCGGAACACCAAACGGATAACCGGTTTCGTGTCCGTCAGCATCGATTAATTTGTACGATCTTTTTCCTTTAGGAGTTATCGTATAAGAAGAACCAGAAAATGTCGGCGAATTGAGGGCAATAATTTTACCGGTAAGCGGAGAATCATTGTACAGCTCTACTTCTTTAATTTTACCAACACTGAAATACGTGATATCGAGATTGAGGTTTTTCGCCACCTGCGTAAGAATCGGTTTTGAAGTTACTACGGTGGTTTCGCCCTGCAGTTCCGAATCGCTGCTTACTCCCATTCCCAGGTTTTTCATGTCGCTGAGCGCAGTACCTTTATTCCGCGATTCCTGAAGTTTCAAAGATGTTTTTGTAAGATACTGAGGTTCGGCATAGCGCAGATAAATTCTCGATGCCATATAAAACAATATCATGCTCAGCAGAAACCAAGGCCATTGCTTAAGATAGCGCGTGAGAACCTTCTTGAAGTTTATGCTTTTAGTTTTATCAATATCAACCGCGTGATCCAGTAATTCCATCCTATCTTCTCGTTAATGATATAATTAATGTCAGAACGCCCAGTCCTACACCACCGTATTTCAGAATTTTATCTATACCTGCATTATTGTTAGACGAAATTTGCTTGTTTCTGTCTGGTTCCACATATAGGATATCGTTTTGCTGCAGGTAATAATATGGCGAATTGACAATTGATGCCTCCGAAATATCGAGTGAAACCACCTGATCTTTTCCGGTTTCTTCCGAATATCGAATCAGTTTTACATTGGTTCTGTTTGCATCGTCGGTCATATCACCGGCTAATGCGAGCGCCTGAAAAATATTCAGTCTTTCCGTCGGACTGGTTTTCTGGCCCGGGCCTTTTACTTCACCCAAAATACTGATATTAAAGTTTTTAAGATTAATCGTTACCATTGGATCCGTAAGATATCTTTGCAGCCGCTGCTCTAAATCTGCCTTCAATTGCTGCTTCGTCATGCCTTTACAGTAAATATTTCCCAAGACAGGAAAATTTATAGTTCCGTCGGTAGAAACACTATAATCGTTGGTTCCGCTGCCTGAACTTCCGGCAGAACCGGTTTGGCTCATCGTAGTTTTATTGAATGGTTTTACGGCAATATCATCAAAAGCAGATACCACAATCTCCAGAATATCACCTTCCTGAATATGCAGTCCCTGATATCTTGCCTGCGAAACTTCCTCCTCGAAATTATTATTGCTCATATAAACCATATTTTGTTTTGGCTTACACGAAACAGCGATTAAAAGGAGAAAAAATATGTATTTGAAAAATTTCATTTGCATTTATTAAGGAATCCAAAAATATAACTTTTTGAGAAGTTGAAAAATTAAAGTTAGTTTTTGAATAAAGTAAAAACCTATCTCCAGTTGGTATTCAGATAATAATTGATTCCCACTGCAAGAAGTCTGTTGTAAGTGCTTGCAGGATTATCGGTATAAACCTTGCTGAAACCTCTGTCGAAACGGATAAATCCTTCGAGCTGCTTATTGATCGTAATGCCCGAACCAACTGAAATTCCGAATCCGAATTTCTCCATATTATTATCGAGGTTATATTTGTAATAAGCCGCATCATAAACCGGATCTACCTCTTTTTTACTGCTCAACAAAAATTCTACCCGAGGTCCTGCAAAGAGAAAAACATCTCTCTTCATGTTTCCTTTATGGAAGAAATATTTCAGGTAAATCATTGCTGCAGCATAATCTGCATAAAATTTTTGAGTGGGAAAAATATGTGGTTCTGCCTTTGCAAATTCTCCCTGCATGCTGTATTCAATCTGTGGTTCGATAAAAAGCCAGGCCGAATCGAAAACGTCGTTCTCTACCAGCGCTATATCGGCAAACAGCCCAAAGCCACCGCCATACTTCCCTACCGATACATCGTGTACATGAACAATAGAACCCTTATGAAAATTACCGGTTACACCCCATTTAATATACTGGGAATTATTAAACTGTGAAAACATCAGTCCACCGGAAAGAAGACACAGAATGATGCTTAAACCTCTGATCATAGTTATTAATTTGGAGTAAAAATAATGTT
>CAZPQV010000132.1:0-2951 GCA_964588705.1 uncultured Chryseobacterium sp. | reverse complement strand
TATCACTCAAGGTGATTTCTTTTGCAGTACCACCTTGCGAGCCGTGAGGACCTTCGCCTTTAGCGTTTCCACCAAACGAACCGATTAAAACGTTCATTAGCGAACGGTTCATGGCTTTAGTCATCAGAAGCGTCAGTAAAGTTCCGGCAGCACCTACAAGAATACCACCTGTAAGCATCGCTTTGTTGTCGTATAAGAAACCTCCACATGCGGCGGCAACACCAGTAAATGAGTTCAATAGTGAAATTACAACCGGCATATCTGCGCCTCCGATAGGGAACACAAACATCAATCCGTAAGCCAATGATAAAGCAAGAATAACGTAGAAGAGATATGCATTGGATTCATTAAAGCTGAAAACCAAATAAACACTAAGCGCTAAAACTGCAACGAGAACAAGGATATTAAGGAATTGCTGTCCCGGGAATGCAAAATCTTTCTTGATGTTTCCGTTCAGTTTTCCCCAGGCAATCATACTTCCGGCAAAAGAAACTGAACCAATGATTAATCCTAAAAGAATAATGGTAAGGAATCCGGCATTGACATCGCCTCCAATTTTGGTAAGATGATCGAATTCAACAATCGAAATAAGAGCGGCACACGCACCTCCCATTCCGTTGAAAAGACTTACCATTTGCGGCATTGCCGTCATTTTCACTTTCTTAGCCATCAATGTTCCAACGATGGTTCCAACAACGATTCCGCCAAAAATCCAAAGGTAATTTCCCAGTTTTTGTCCTTCGTCGTCGGTATAAAGAAATATGGTTGCAAATATTGCGAGCACCATTCCGCCTGCTGCAATTAAGTTACCGTTTCGTGCGGTTTTCGGGTCTGAAAGCATTTTTAAACCAAGAATGAAGGTAACAGAAGCTATCAGATAACATATGGTCAGTAAACCCATGATTAATTAATTTTAATTATAAACTAGATTAAGAAGAGTGCCGGTTATTTTTTCTTTTTAAACATTTCGAGCATTCTGTCGGTAACCACAAATCCACCAACAACATTGAGCGTCCCAACAATAACGGCTAAAAACCCGAGAACGAGAGCGAGATAATTGTCGGGCTCTGCTTTGCCCATTACAATGATTGCTCCGATAATAACAACTCCGTGTATCGCATTGGCACCACTCATCAGAGGCGTATGCAGAACACTTGGCACGTGACCGATAACCTCGATTCCTACAAAAATCATCAATATGATGATATAGAGAATCTGCTGGTTTTCAGTAATCCATCCTAAAAAGTCCATAAGAAAATCTAATTATTTAATAAGTAATTTTTTGATTGTTTGTTTTTTATGCGTCTGCCAAAGCCGGTTTAATGCGGTCGTTGGTAATCTCACCGTCATGAGTTACGCAGGCGCCTTTCACAAGGTCGTCTTCCCAATTCAGGTTAAGATTCGCATCTTTATCGATGATAAGTTGTAAGAAATTAACAATATTTTTACCGTAAAGCTTACTTGCATCCGCAGGCATGGTCGACTGCAGGGAAGAGTTTCCGATAATTTTCACACCATTACGAACGATGGTTGCATTGTTTTCAGTAAATGGAGTATTACCTCCGGTAGAAGCAGCTAAATCTACGATTACAGAACCGTTTCTCATGGTATCCATCATTTCTTCCGTTACCAAAATTGGGGCTTTTCTTCCCGGAATTTGGGCGGTAGTAATAACGATATCAGATTTTGCGATACTTTCGGCAATTTTCTGCTGTTGTTTCTGTTTGTAATCCTCACTTTGTTCCACTGCGTAACCGCCGGCTTTACTTGCATCGGCAGCACCTTCAACCTCAATGAATTTAGCTCCTAAACTCATTACTTCTTCTTTTACAGCAGGTCTGGTATCGAAAACTTCAACTACAGAACCCAACCTTTTAGCCGTTGCAATGGCCTGTAATCCGGCAACTCCGGCACCAAGAATAAGCACTTTTGCTGGAGCGATACTACCGGCAGCCGTCATAAACATTGGAAAATATCTTCCGTAAGCGTTTGCAGCTTCAAGAACGGCTTTGTATCCTGCGATGTTTGCCTGCGAGCTCAGTACGTCCATAGACTGCGCACGGGTAGTTCTTGGAAGCATATCCATAGAGAAGGTCGTCAGATGATTATCTGCCCAAAACGCCATTCTTTCCGGATTTACTAACGGTTGATAAACGCCAATTAAGATTTTTGATTGAATTCCCGAAATTTCAGAATCTTGGAGAGGGTGTATAGACAATAGAATGTCTGCTTCGTTTAGAACGTCTTCACGTTTTTTGATGGTTGCTCCGGCTTTTTCAAATTCGCTGTTGCTGTTGAAGGCTTTGTCGCCGGCTCCCTTTTCCACTATTACAGTGTTACCTTTTTTAATCAGTGCAGAAGCGGATTCTGCACTTAACGAGACTCTTGTTTCGAAAGAGGGCTCTTTAAGAATACCTATTATCATTTAAAATAGATTTTATATTTCATCAAAGTTAATTTAATAATTCCAATGTCTCAAATAAGATTATATGATAAATATCTTATTTTCTGCATTTAAGTTAACATCTTTTACCGAAATAAAAAAATAATAACCTTTTCATTCATTATTTAGATACGATTCGACAGTAAAAGTTCAATTTCAATAAACCGAGCCGGTACAGAAATCTCTTTCATTTTGGCTCTTTTTTCCTTATTTTTACCGAAAATTTCAAATATTATGGCAGACTGGAAAACAGCGAAAGAATACGAAGATATTACCTATAAAAAATGTAATGGCGTAGCAAGAATTGCATTCAACAGACCTGAAGTAAGAAATGCGTTCCGCCCAAAAACAACATCCGAGCTTTACGATGCATTTTATGATGCTTATGAAGATTCATCTATTGGTGTAGTTTTATTAACAGGAGAAGGTCCAAGTCCGAAAGACGGAGGGCACGCATTCTGTAGCTGTTGCGATCTGTAAGTTTGCGGACATCAGGTATATGTGGGAG
>CAZPQV010000131.1:0-3421 GCA_964588705.1 uncultured Chryseobacterium sp. | reverse complement strand
GTGGTGTTCCTGCCTTCACAGTAAGTTCCTCTCCTGAGTTTAGAATTTGCCAATTACCGTCAATATTTATTTCCAGCTGTCCTTCAAGTACTTTGTAGCTTTCTGCAGCTTTGGGATGAATGTGCATAGGAGTACCATCAGCGTTAGGCAGAAGTTGCCACTCCATTTCCAATGCACAGCAACCGGTGTCGGCAGGTGTTTTTACAACTTGGAAAACCATACCTATAGGTTTCATGTCTAAAATTTGATTTGAAGTAAGCATAAGATTCAATTTAAATTGGTTGAAAAAGCCAATATTATTTGATTACTAACGTTGAATTGAAAAGCTGCCGTTGAGTTTTAACTTTGGTTCTTCTGTTTCATTCTTTAATAATTGATTCCAGGAATTTAATAGATCGATTATCATGCTAAGAATTATTACTAACGAAACAATTTTTCTTTTGATGGTTTTCATTGCAAAGATTTTGGAAATAGCACGAAACTAATTTAGTAAAATATTGTGGAATGGAAATCGTTGATTCACTTAGTACTTTAAAGAACAAAAACTAAGAGGAAAAAAGGATGGGAGGGTAAAGGATTGAATATTCAGCCGTGCATTGCGCCAAACCTAAGTTATATCAATAATTCAAATTTTCTTTTCAAAATGCTCTTAAATCCCCATTAATAAGGCATTTGTGTTTTTTGAGTGTTAATAAAAAAGCAAAAAAAAGTATAGCTCAGATTATAAATCCAAGCCCTAACTTTTTAACTTACACACTTTGTGGGATAGTGTCAAATAAAGTAAAAAAAATCAATAAGCTGATGTTATTTTGTGAAGTTTTCAGTTTAACCTTTAATAATTTGAGTGTCTTTGCCAAATAATCTGTATCTCTTTTACCTGCCTTCCCAATAAAGATTATAACCATTTAACTTTGTTTGAAGTATAGGGTTACAGAATTCTTTTGAATCAGATATTGATGTTGCTCTTTTAGTATTTTGTTAAAATAGCGAGAACTTGGTGTTAGCAAATGAGGGAGAGTATTTCTTTTTCAATAAAAATCATATCACTGATGATAATAATTAATAGTTAAAAAAATATATTTACTGTAAAGCTTTTTTATAAGTATAAATAGCTCTTTCTCTGGCAAATTTATGTTCTATAATCGGTTTAGGATAGTTTGAAAAACCAAATTCGGGAACCCATCTTTTGATGTATTTAAAATTAGGATCAAACTTTTTTTGTTGTTCTTCTGGATTGAAAATTCTAAAGTAAGGTGCTGCATCGCAACCAGAACCTGCTGCCCATTGCCAGTTTCCGTTGTTGGCAGACAAATCGTAATCATTCAGCTTTTCAGCGAAATACGCTTCGCCCCAACGCCAATCTATCAGCAAATGTTTGCACAAAAAACTGGCAACAATCATCCGAACCCGATTATGCATATAACCTGTTTGGTTGAGTTGTCGCATTCCTGCATCTACAATCGGATAGCCTGTATTTCCATTACACCACAACTTAAATTCCTGCTCGTCATTTCGCCATTGAATAAAATCGTATTTCGCCTTGAAAGACTGATTAACCACCTTTGGAAAATGATACAAAATCTGCATAAAAAACTCTCTCCAAATCAATTCTTTCAGATAAGTTAGGTTGTTTTCTTGAGCAATTTTCGCTAATTTTCTTATACTGATTGTTCCGAAACGAAGATGCACTCCAAGCTGTGATGTGCCATTTATTGAGGGTATATTTCTAGTTTCTTCATAGGTTTTAATGATTTCTAGATTTGCCTTTGGAATTACAAATTGAAAGTCCGTTTTTTGAAAACCAATTTTCTCAATAAAAAACTCTTCAAAAGGCAAATCCAAAAGATTATCTAATAATAATTCGGAAGGATATTGTTCAATTTTATTCAGAGAGAAAGCATTTAACCACTGTTTAGAATACGGGGTATAAATTGTGTAAGGCGTTTTATCTGCTTTTAGAATGTCATTTTTTGCGAAGATGACTTGATCTTTAAATTGATGAAAGCTAATGTTTTTTGAGTGTAGAAATTCTTTAATTTCCAAATCTCTTTTGATAGCATAAGGTTCGTAATCTTCGTTAGAATATACTGCCGATATTTCGTATTCCTCAATAAGTTTTTGATATATTTCTAATGGCTTACCGATGTATATTTTGATAGCTTTTCCTTTAGTTTTTAAGAATGAATTTAGCGTTTGTAGTGCTTCAACAATAAAATCAACGCGTCTATCAGACTTATTTTCTAATTGATTAAGTATGTTTTCATCAAAAATAAAAATAGGTAAAACTTTGCTGTCCGATTTCAGCGCCTCATACAATCCATGATTGTCTTTCAACCGTAAATCTCTTCTAAACCAAAAAATTGAAATTTTAGCCATTAGATTAATTCATTGATTTTGTGAATGTCAGAATCTTTGTGATCATAATAAACGGTGAAATGAAATTCATTCAATTTTTTAAGTATAGAAAGTAGACTTTCTTTTTCTTCATCACTTATTTTAGCAGATAAAATTCTTGAAACCAAAGTAACATCCTGAACCGATTTTTTGAATACTTCTTTCCCTAAATCAGTTACTTTTAGTCGTGTTTTTCTTTTATCGTTTTCATCTGAAAATTCTTCTATCAAATTATTTTTCACCAATCTTCGGATAATTTCCATACCTGTTTGTTTTTCGTGAGCATTTCTCTCTACCAATTGAGTTTTGGTAAGTGATTTTTCATCCATTAAACGATACAGATAAGTAAACTCTTCATTGGCTAAATTTGGAAAATCCTTTAATCCTCTGCGAATCATTTGTTTAGAAAATCTACCAAGCAATATTACTTGCTTTGCAATTTCGTTTTCTAAATCAAATACTTTCTGATTTTCTTTTTTAAAAAGTTCAGTTGGGTTTGTATTTTGATAGGCTTTTTCGTTTAGCCATATTCTAAAATCTTCGATAGTAAAATTTTTTTTATTAGATTTTGATTGTTCGTATTCCTGAACTTCTAATATTAGATTAAGCAAAAAACTTGTGTCCATATTTTTTATAATTTAATTGTACTCATTCCTCCATCAATAGCAAAAATTTGTCCTGTAATCCAACTGGAAGAATCAGAAAGTAAAAATAAAACCATTTTTGCAATTTCTTCCGGATTTCCTATTTTCTGTAACGGATGTCTTTTTGAAGCGGCTTCTTTTTTCTCGGGAGTAGATAATAATTGATTCGCTAATTTGGTTTCTGTTAATGATGGGGCAATGGCATTTACTCTTATTTTTTGAGCTGAAAATTCAGCAGCTAAACTCTTTACTAGGCCTTCAACTGCGTTTTTACTTGCGGAGATAGAAGCGTGAAAAGGCATTCCCATTTTTGCAGCAACACTACTGAAAAGAACAATACTTGCATTGTCAGATTTCTTTAAATTAGGCAATAACTTTTGAAT
>CAZPQV010000130.1:321-3436 GCA_964588705.1 uncultured Chryseobacterium sp. | reverse complement strand
TATCGCACTGATTATTGAAGGGATGAGAGTTTTGGGTGTCCGCTAAACGTTTTGGGGCTTTGCGTTCGGGCGGGAAATCGAAGCACAAAAGTTGATATTATTACTATTGTTCAATTGAAAAACTGCCGTTGAATTTTGCACTTCAGCCCGCCATTTTGCCAAACTGCCTGTTGTGCGATTGTGCCTTAAAGTTCATTTACCAATCTCCGTAAATTTTCCATACTTGAATTATTTGGAACAGCTTTAAAATTATCAGAAGTAATCATTCTCACTAAAACCAATCTTTTCTTAGGGATGATAATCATATTTTGCCCTAAATATCCGCTCGCTGTGTAATTTATGATTTCACCTTCATTTCTAACTTTTAGTTGGGAAGGCTGTAAACTTTGTAATAACGCCCCTACAACTTTAAGTTCTTCAGGCGTGTAAACTTTAATCGCTCGTTCTCTGATTTCTTGGATACCATAATATTTTCCTTTTAATTTTTTAATTAATTCAAAACTATGTTCATTAGTCTTTGGTTTTATCATCGCAAAAAAATCATCATCAAAAGAATAGTACATTTTTTCATAAGTCAGCCACCATTCATAACCAAAATTTGAATTATGCTTAGAAGGCGTAAACATTTCATCAATCCAAGACTTACTGATTAGTTGTTTTCCATTCCAGTTTCCATCATTTAAAATAAGCAATCCAATTTTAGCAAAATCTTCCGGACGTATAAGCAAACCAGCCATTCCATAAGGGTTTCCCTTCATGTCTGTCCGCCAGGAAAAATCCTTTATGCCTAATTCTTGAAAAAGAAATTTACCAAGGAATTTGTCCATTTTCAGATTAGATGTTTTCTCAATAATGCCTGCCAGTAGATTGCTAGATTTGTTGTTGTAAGAATAAACTGCACCGGGACTTTTGTCTAATTCTGCGCATAATGCCAATTGAATAACATCTGGAGCCACTTCTATTTCAACTCCGGCATTTGGAACATTTTGTATTCCAGATGTATGTTCTAATAAATGCCGAATAGTAATTAATTTTTTCGATCCCTGGTTCCATTCAGGATAAATAGAATAAACGAGTTGGTCTATACTGTCAATATAGCCTTTATCTAATAAAATACCCATGGCAATAGATACCACTGATTTAGTGGCAGACATTGCTTCGATTTTTTGAACAGGATTTCCAAAGTAATTTTTATAAACAAGTTTATCGTTTTGATAAATTAATAAAGCATTACTATTCGCTCTCTCAGACTGGTTAATTATTGAGTCTAATATTGTTTTATTAAGCTGCTGGGCAATTAGCGGATTGCTTAGGGATAAAAAAAGAAATACGACAATAAATATTAGCTGTTTCATATAATCTGTTTTTTTACGGGTTAGTTTTTGGCATATCGCACAACGTTTCGCGGCTTCGTGTCTGTTGCGATTCCAGCGAACCGCGTACTTTCTGCTCAGATAAAATATTTTCGTTAAGAAAGAAGTTCAATTTAAAAAAAAACTAGCAATAGCGCGAAACCGCTGTTGTGCGTTCGTTGTTGTTTTAGATTCACTTATTTACTTTAACAAAATGATGCTCCATCAATCGGGAACCTTGTAAAGTAAATCCATCGATTTGAAGTTTTTTGTTTTTGGTAAAGGTTAATGTGGTGTAAAACGAATATCCACCTGTTTCTCCTTCAAAGAAAAAGCAATTTTCTCCATATGGTTCCATTATTTTATCGCTAACCGTTGGTCTTTTTATAACCAATTGTCCCTTGTCGTTAAGGATAATTCTGAAAAAATAATCAAGGTGCGGGCTGTAAAATCTACCTGTAAACTGTTGTAAATAGTCTTTATTTACATTTAAGCTACTCTCAAGTTTGTGATACGTTTTTACCTCACCATCGGGTAGCCATATTTTGAACATCATGGCAGCGTCTGGATGTCCTTTTAAAAACTGCATTGGTACATCTTCCTCTAAGTCTTTAAAAAGATTATTGCCAAATGCTGTTAACGGAAAAGATTCAGTAGCATTATAATAAAAATTAAGGGTATTTCCTTCTTGTTTAATATCATAAAAGACGATTCTACTCACATCACTATTATAACCTTTCGGATTTTTTTCAAAATACCTACCTTCAAATTTTTCTGATTCCTTTTTATTTAATACAATTGGCGTTGAAGGAAATGTTGGTGGTTGTTCAAATGACACATGTTTTTTTGGCAACAAACTCTCTGTCAGTTGGATAAATGGTTTGATACTGTTTCCCGAATTTCCAAAACCAATTACTGTTATGGCTTGTGACGGAATCCGAAACATATAAAATCCTTGATCGACACCGCCGTGGTAAACGTATTCCATTGAGTCTCTTTTTTGCCATTCATGACCAAAAACGTAATGCTTTTCGGGACTTAAAACAGGGATTGGTTTAGCGTCTTTATAAAGTCGTTTGAACGCTTTGGATAGAAACGATGTTGAGTCTTCAATTCCCATTGCCCATTTTTCCAGATCATCGGCTGAAGTAACAATTCGGTAATTACCGCCAGGCGACGTTTTATAAAATCTGGCTTTGCGATACGGATTCCATCCATAGTATTCTGTAGCAAACTCTGGAATTACTGCTTCAATATCATCATTCATAAATGTTGATGACATTCCGAGTGGGCTAAACAGTTTTTTAGAAAGATAGTCTGGAAGATGTTGTTTTGAGGCCATTTCCATTATAAACCGAAGCAATGCAAAGTCGGTATTACAGTACATGTAACCTTTCCCAGGCTCTATTTCTGGTTTGGGTTGATTGTAAAGTAGCGTAAGAAATTGCTCTTTGTCTACACGGTTTCTCATATCTGCATGCATAAGCAATAAGGTAGACCATTCGTCTACAAATCCGCTTTGATGATTAAGCAGATCCTGAATGGTGACGTCTTTACTCCATTGTGGAAGATCAGGTAAATAGTTTCTTACTTTGTCATCGAAACGCAAAATCCCTTCAGCTTCCATAACAGCCAGTCCCGCACTCATAAATTCCCTGCCCATAGAATATATGAGCCGTGTTGGAGACTTATGCGTAAAAGGTATAGAATGCTCAAGGTTTGCCATACCATATGTTTTTTTGGTAATTACTTTTCCATTTTGC
>CAZPQV010000130.1:0-311 GCA_964588705.1 uncultured Chryseobacterium sp. | reverse complement strand
CCATTTTGCATTACCGTAACCGCCACGCCAGGTGTATGATTGTTGTTAAAAGGTTTGAAAATTGAATCAATTGTTTTTTCAATTTGATTGATTTCAATAGTTTGTGAAAAAACGGGTAGCCCAAAAAATATGAAAAGGATAAATGTAATGGCTTGTTTCATTTTGTCTTGATTTTTAAAGTAATAGTTACTTATCCGGTTTTTTACAATGACGCACAACGGTAAAGGCTATGCGTAGTGCGGGATTTTTAGATACTTCACTTCCCGTTTAGCTATTAGTTTGGTCATTGTAATTACTTTCATATTAGCACG
>CAZPQV010000129.1:784-3482 GCA_964588705.1 uncultured Chryseobacterium sp. | reverse complement strand
ATTTTTGTTTCCGAAGGATGATATTCTGTTTTTCGTCCCGGTTTCACTTTTTTATCATTTCATTTATTATGCCGGCAGAGTAAATGATTATGGTTAGAATGATGAGATACAGATCCACGAAAGACCTTTTACCATCGGGAATGTAAGTGCGTTCCGGATAAAGTTTTCTGTAAATCAGTTCGCGAAGATTCATCAGATCTGCAATGAAATTCATCAGTAAAACAAGGAGTGCGCTAATGGCAACGAGACTGAAAATATATGCGAAAAGCCCCTTTTTCACATAAATTTTTGGCAAGAGAATATTTACGTTCAGATAATAAATCCCGATGAGAATAAAGAACAGTATGAGGTGATAGAGATGATACTCCCATGGAAGTTCCGCAGGATAAAGCATTG
The DNA here is from genome assembly GCA_964588705.1 of uncultured Chryseobacterium sp. Taxonomy (GTDB): domain Bacteria; phylum Bacteroidota; class Bacteroidia; order Flavobacteriales; family Weeksellaceae; genus CAZPQV01. Next base: position 3,086 of record CAZPQV010000129.1, on the reverse strand, counting down.
GAATAACCACCAACATGATTACCGCCAAAATAAGCCAGCCCACAACAGTTGGGAAAATTCGGTTCCTAAAAATCTTTCTTGAAGGCATTCTGCAATTTAGCAGAAATTTTCTGAGAATGAAGAATGGTTTGTCTGTAAAAATCGGTGTTTCGTCTGATTTATTTTAAATTTTAATGGATTAAAACCATATTTGTAACAATAAATTTTAACATTAAAGATTATGGATTCCACAATTCTGATAATGACCGGCGTTCTGATTATTACCTTGGCAGCGCCATTTTTGGTTTCTTACGCCATTCGTTTCGCAAAAGCGGGGAACTACACTGCCCACAAAAAAATACAGAATATTACGTTCATTATTTGTGTGTTGGGTGTTTTGGTGCTCGAAGGTTTAATCCGTTATTCGGGTGGTTCGGGAAGTCTGTCAGGACAAAGCGATCACTCAGGAACTTCGCTTTTCAGTACCATCCTCATTGCTCATATCATCGGTGCTGTTCTTACTTATATTCTTTGGATTTATCTGATTTTGGTTTCCAATAATAAATTCAAAAAATCGCTGTTGCCAGGAAGTTTCTCTGTACATCACAAGAAACTGGGAATTATTCTTTTCATAGGTCTGGTTTACACGGCGGTTACTGCGCTCATCGTTTATCTGATGACGCTAAATATTATTTAATTTTAAAAACTTTTAATGGTTGCATTTTTCAGCAGACTCATTCTGTGGATTACATTATTAATTGCCACACTTTTCTCGGCGCAGTCGGGGAGTATCAATATTAATGTTTATGATGAATTCAGTAAAAAACCGCTTTCTGCATCAGTAAGGTTAAATTCTAAGGATTCGGATTTTTCGGGCGAAGGAAATGTTTTAATAGAAAATCTTCCGGCCGGAAATTACTCATTTACCATTACCTCAAACGGCTACGAAGCAGGACATCTGAACAATATTGACATTGTCCCAAACCAGAATATTACGTATTCGGTTGGATTAAACCGTTCTTCAGTAAAGGATATTGATGAAGTGGTAATTACACGCCGAACTTTTAAAACCACTGCCGAAAGTCCCGTTTCTCTTAGAAATATTACGAGCGAGGAGGTGCAGAAAAATGCGGGTTCGAACCGTGATATCTCAAAAGCGGTCCTTTCTTTGCCGGGCGTTGGAAGTACGGCGACTTTCAGAAACGACCTTTTCATCAGAGGTGGTTCTTCAGCAGAAAACAAATTTTATATTGATGGAATTGAAGTTCCCGTTATCAACCATTTTCAAACACAGGGTGCAAGTGGCGGTCCGAAAGGAATTTTGACCATCGATTTTATTAAAGATGTCGATTTCTACAGCGGTGCTTTTCCGGCAAAAAGAAACGGAGCTCTATCTTCACTTTTCGAATTTAATCTGAAAGATGCGAGAAAAGACAAAATCGGTTACAAAGGCGTGATTGGTTTTGATGATATCCAACTGATGGCCGACGGTCCGTTGTCTAAAGACCAAAGTTGGAGCGGACTTTTCAGTGTTCGGAAATCCAATCTTCAGTTTCTGTTCAAAGCGATGGGCGTGCCTTTTCTGCCGTCGTATTCGGATGCTACGATAAAGGTTTCAAAGAAATTTAATTCGGGGGACGAGTTGTATTTTATTGGTTTGGGAGCGTTGGACAATTTTAAATTTAATCCTAAAGCCAACGAATCGCTGTACAACCAAACGCTGATTGAACGTTTACCGGTTTCACCACAATGGAATTACACCGTTGGCGCGGGCTACCGACATTTGGCTGAAAACGGAAATTGGCTTTTTACCTGGAGCAGAAATTTGCTCGACAATAAATCGACAAAATACTACAGGAATATTGAGCTTCCCGAAAATTTACTGATGGATTATCATTCCAAAGAAAGTGAAAATAAAGTTCGGGTTGACCGAAATTTCCGGGTTTCCGATTATCAGTTCAGTTCAGGTGCGAATATCAATTTTGCCAATTATACCAACGATTCTTACCTGAAAATGGTCACACAGAGTGGTGCTGTTTTAGATAATTATACTTCAGATCTCAATCTAATTCAATATGGTTTTTATGTTCAGACTGCAAAGAAATTCCTGAACAATAATCTTGAACTTTCTGCAGGTTTCAGAATAGATGGCAGCGATTATTCGGAGCAAACCAATAATCCTTTGGAACAGTTTTCACCAAGAGTTTCGTTGCGTTATAAATTTGCGCCAAGATTTGCCTTCAACTTCAATTCCGGGATTTATTATATGCTGCCTTCTTACACGGCGCTCGGATTTGTGGAGAATGGAGATTTTGTAAATAAA
>CAZPQV010000129.1:0-774 GCA_964588705.1 uncultured Chryseobacterium sp. | reverse complement strand
CAGTTTGTAAGTGGTTTGGAATATAACGGAAGCAACAGTCTTCTCTTGACTTTGGAAGGATACTACAAAAAGTATAAAAACTATCCTTTCTCTCTCAGAAATCAAATTTCACTTGCCAATTTGGGTGGCGATTTTGGAATTGTCGGAATTGAACCTTTGGACAGCAGAGCATTTGGCGAGACTTACGGATTTGAAGTTTTGGCGCAGAAACGAACCAAAGACGATTTTTACGGAATTGCGGCCTATACATTTGGTTATTCAAAATTCAGTGATGCGAATGGAGAATTGTTGCCGTCAAGTTGGGACAGCAGACACATTCTTTCACTTACTGCCGGTAAATATTTTAAGAGGAACTGGAATCTTGGAGCAAGATTGAGAATGCAAAGCGGTTTCCCTCAAACGCCTTATGATTTGGAACGAAGCCAATTCGTACATACCTGGAACATTGCCAATTCGCCAATTTCAGATTTCGATTTGCTGAACACGGAACGTGGAAATCTCGTTCATCAGTTAGATGTTCGTGCAGAGAAAAAGTGGATATTTAACAAATGGCAACTTACGTTTTATATGGATGTTGTGAATGCTTACGGTTCAAAAAATCCAAGCGCCCTTCCAGTCGTTGCGTTGGAGCGTGACGCCAACGGAAATGGAATTATCCGCAATCCGGATGCACCGCAAAATGAGCAGATTTATCAGTTGAATATCAGCGATGCAGACCGTTCTTCGCCACTGCCTTATTTCGGATTTATTTTTGAATTTTAAAATTTTGGTTCA
>CAZPQV010000128.1:967-3645 GCA_964588705.1 uncultured Chryseobacterium sp. | reverse complement strand
TAAAGATGCACCACCTCTAATTCTGATTGTAGAACCCGCTCCCGGATTACCACCATTGCCTGTAACAGTTACACCAGGTGCTTTACCTGCAATTAACTGGTCTGCAGAAGTAGAACCTCCGTTGAAATCTTTCGCAGTTACAGATGCGATGGATCCTGTAAGGTCTTCTTTCTTTTGCTTACCATAACCAATCAGCACCACTTCCTCTATCTGTTGCTCTCTTGGAGTTCCCAGAGTATCGGTAGTTTGTGCTTGCAACATTGATCCCGCCAACAGAAAAGCAGGAGCAACTTTCAAAACTGTAATATAGTTTCTCACAAAAATAAAATTTAAGGATTAATATTCACTTTTATTTATAAACTGATTCACAAAAATCAGCGATTAAATTTACCTATTTCTCAATTAACAAAAAATTAATATTTAAAATTTGTCCGATTTCTGATAACTGTCATATTAAATCCTCCACAAATCCTTTATTCATTAATAATCATTTTTTTAAAATCATTAATACTGAATTGAAAAAGCTATAAAAAACTACTTATTATCAAACAGTTGTTTAACAAAATTTTAAGCCTTTTTCACATTTTTGAGAAATTTTTTAGAAAAATGTAAAAATTTATTAGCTGAATTCTCATTTTAAAAAAAGCAGTATAAAACTTATCTTTGCATAAATTTAATAAAAATATGTCAGAACGAAAAATGATTACGGCCGCGTTGCCATATGCAAACGGACCGGTTCATATAGGGCATTTGGCTGGTGTTTACGTGCCTTCGGATGTGTATGCAAGATTTCAGAGAAGATTGGGAAAAGATGTGGCTTTCATCTGCGGATCCGATGAACACGGGATTCCGATCACCATCCGTGCAAAGAAAGAAGGAGTAACGCCGCAGGACATTGTTGATAAATATCATGAAATCATCAAGAAATCTTTTCAGGATCTGGGGATTTCTTTCGACGAATATTCAAGGACGACTTCGAAAACACATTATGAAGTCAGTCAGGATTTTTTCACCACACTATATAATAAAGGAAAGTTTACTGAAGAAGTTTCTGAACAGTATTTTGATGAGCAGGCCGGAGAATTTCTGGCAGACCGTTACATTGTAGGAACCTGTCCAACCTGTGGAAACGACGGTGCTTACGGCGACCAGTGCGAGAAATGTGGTTCTACCCTTTCGCCTTCCGAACTGATTAATCCAAAATCGATGCTGAGTGGAAATGTTCCGGTTTTGAAGGAAACCAAAAACTGGTATCTTCCGCTAAATGAATACGAAGATTTTCTGAACGAATGGATTATCGAAGGTCATAAAGTCGACTGGAAACCGAATGTGTACGGACAGGTGAAATCGTGGCTCAATGACGGACTGAAACCGCGTGCGATGACCAGAGATCTGAACTGGGGCGTGCCGGTTCCGCTTCCTGATGCTGAAGGAAAAGTACTTTATGTTTGGTTCGACGCTCCTATCGGTTATATTTCTTTTACGAAAGAATGGGCTGAGAAAAACGGTAAAAACTGGAAAGATTACTGGCAGAATGAAAACACGGATTTAATTCATTTTATCGGAAAAGACAATATTGTATTCCACTGTATCATTTTCCCTGCAATGATGAAGGCTCACGGCGATTATGTGATGCCAAAAAATGTTCCTGCTTTCGAATTCCTGAATCTTGAAAACGATAAAATTTCAACCTCCAGAAACTGGGCGGTTTGGGCGCACGAATATGTGGAAGAATTCCCGGGACAGCAGGACGTGCTGCGTTATGCACTCCTTTCTTCCGCGCCGGAAACGAAGGATAATAATTTTACGTGGAAAGATTTTCAGACCAAAAACAATTCAGAACTGGTTGGGATTTTCGGGAACTTCATCAACCGCGTTGCCGTATTAATTCATAAATATTACAACGGTATTGTTCCTGAAGGAAACACCAATGCTGAAGAATTAAAAGAAATCGAAAAACATGCACAGGAAATTTCAACGTTCCTTGAGAATTTCGAGTTCAGAAATGCACTGTCATCATTGATGAATCTGGCACGATTCGGAAACCAGTATCTGCAAACCGAAGAGCCATGGAAAACCATCAAAGACAACCCGGAAAGAACCGCACAATCACTGTTTGTATCTGCACAGATTGCAGTGGCATTAGCTCAGCTTTGCGAACCGTTCATGCCGTTTTCTTCAGAAAAACTGTTGAAAATGTTCAATGTCGAGAAGAAAAACTGGAACGATATTCACGGTGTTTTGGTTGAAAGCGGACATCAGATTAACGAAGCTTCACTTCTTTTCTCAAAAATTGAAGATGATGTGATTGAAGCCCAGATTCAGAAACTTGAAAACACCAAACAAACCAATAAAAAAACCAATCCAAACGCCAATCCAATGAAAGACGAAATCACTTTTGACGATTTTACAAAAATAGATTTAAGAACTGCCACCATCTTGGAAGCAGAAAAAGTAGAAAAAGCCGACAAACTTTTGAAATTTAAGGTGGACACGGGAGTTGATGTAAGAACCGTAGTTTCCGGCGTTGCCGAAAGTTTCACTCCGGAAGAATGTGTTGGAAAACAAGTGATGATTTTGTTAAACCTTGCGCCAAGAAAAATCCGTGGTATCGAATCTCAGGGAATGCTTTTGTTAACGACGAAACCCGACGGAAAACTGTCTTTTGTAACCCCGGA
>CAZPQV010000128.1:0-945 GCA_964588705.1 uncultured Chryseobacterium sp. | reverse complement strand
TTAACTGCTCCCCATTCCGAAGTATTCTTAATCCCCAGTTTCACCGGATCAAAAACCGGATCTTTCCCTTCTTTTTTCTGCTGTTCGTAATCTTTTAATGTAATGAGGGCTTTCTTTTGCAAAATGAGAATGGCGATTATATTCAGCCAGGCCATTAATCCAACACCGATGTCACCTAGCGCCCAAGCTGTTCCGCCTGTGGTTGTAGCACCATAAATAACTGATCCAAAAAATCCGATTCGCAAAATCCATAACATCCAGGTTTTCATTTTTTTATGACGCAGATAATACAGATTAGATTCTGCCATAAAATAATAGGCTAAAACCGTTGTAAACACAAAGAACCAAAGCGCTATCGCCACAAATCCGTGCCCAATTGCAGGAAAATGCGTAGAAATTGCCGCCTGCGTAAACAATGGCCCTTCCTCAATTCCCGGAAGATTATGAACGAGATGTCCGCCATTACCGTCCTTTACGTTATATTGTCCAGTAAACAAAATGATGAATGCCGTCGCGGTACAAACAAAAAGCGTATCGATATACACCGAAAACGCCTGCAAAATTCCCTGTTTTGCAGGATGTGTGGTTGCAGCCGCAGCCGCAGCGTGTGGAGCCGTTCCCTGCCCTGCTTCATTGGAATAGATTCCGCGTTTTACACCCCAGGCAATGGCAGAACCTAAAATACCTCCAAAAGTAGCATCCATACCAAATGCTGAAGTAAAAATCAGTTTTAAAACGCCCGGGATTTGATCATAATTCATCCCAATAATCACAAGCGCCATCAGAATATACGCTCCAGCCATAAACGGAACCACCCATTCTGAAAATTTTCCAATCCGTTTTACATCGCCCACGATAATGATAATAAGAAGAAGTACCATGCCGACTCCTACCCAAAGTTTATCGAACCCGAAAGCACTTTCCATACTTCCGGCAATACTGTTG
>CAZPQV010000127.1:0-3674 GCA_964588705.1 uncultured Chryseobacterium sp. | reverse complement strand
ACACCTCTTTATGGTGACGCTGTAGGTGTTGGTGGTAGACTTTACAACTGGGCTAACACAGTAACTTCACTTAACCAACAACAATTATTAGAATATAACAACAGATTTGGAAATCTTAACCTAAACGTACTTGCAGGTCATGAAACTTACAAGCGTCAGGGAGATTATCTTGAAACTCACGCTGTGAATGGTTTCTTGCCAGATGCTGTATATTCTGATATGTATGCTACTTTAGTGTCAATTGCAGGTAACGGATCTCCTTATGCACTTGAGAGTTTCTTTGGTAGAGTAAATCTTGACTGGGATGGAAAATACTTCTTAAGTGGTAGTGTGAGAAGAGACGGTTCTTCTAACTTCCACCCGGATAACAGATGGGGTCAGTTCTACTCAATTGGTGGTTCTTGGATTGTATCTAAAGAGGATTGGTTCCAGAATAATATCGTAAACTATTTCAAACTGAAAGGATCTTACGGTGAAGTTGGTAACGACAACCTAAACAGAGCATTCCCTTATCAGGACAGATATTCGATTGTACAAGGTACCACAGCTGTTCCTGTTGGTGTAATTCCTTACAACCAAGTATTTAAAGGTAATCCCGATATTACTTGGGAGAAAAACAAAAACCTTAACGCAGGTTTAGAATTAGGATTCTTCAATAACAGATTAACAATTGACGCTGAATATTTCAAGAAGAGAACAGACGACCTTCTTTTCATGAGACCACTTCCACTTTCTCAAGGTTTCTCCAGCTGGCCTGAAAACATTGGTGATATGGAAAACAGAGGTGTTGAAGTTACTGTTGGTGCAGACCTAATTAAAACTACTGATTTCAACCTTCACCTACACGGAAACGGAACTTGGTTAACAAACGAAATTCTTTCTCTACCAGAAGAAGAAATCACTTCAGGAAGCTACATCCTTAAGCCAGGACACTCTATGTATACTTGGAATATGAGAGAATTTGCAGGAGTTAATGCAGATACGGGTGCGGCTCAGTGGTATGTACTTAATAAGGAAACCGGAGAGAAAACTATTACAGAAACTTATTCATCAGCATCTGTAATTGATACAGGTATCACTGCGGTTCCTGACGTATATGGTGGTTTTGGTGCTGATCTACGTTACAAAAACGTTGACTTTGGTATCAATTTCGCTTATCAGTTTGGAGGTACAGGTTATGACAGCAACTGGATGGGTCTAATGTCCGGAGGAATGGGAGAAAACTTCCATAGCGATTTCTACAATGCATGGGCATATGATAATACATCAGGTACTTTGCCAGTAGTATTGCCGGATGATCCAGTACAAAACTACGGAACATCTACATTAGGACTTATCAGCAATGATTATGTAAGTTTACAAAACGTAACTTTAGGTTATACTTTCAATAAAGATTTAATCAACTTTGCGGGAATTAACGCTCTAAGAATGTATGTGCTTGCGGATAACGTACACGTATGGTCGAAGAGAAAAGGATATGATCCAAGAATGAGTTATACAGGGGTATCTTCAAGTAACTACTCTCCAATTAGAACAATTTCATTTGGATTAAACGTTTCATTTTAAAAATTAGAAAAACAATGAAAAAATACATTTTAGGTTTAATCGCAGCATTTACGCTGTTTAGCTGTAACAGAGAGGAAAGCCTTCTGGATACACAACCTCAGGGTACTGTAGGTGCAGACCAGGTTTCTGATCTTATTGCAAAATATCCTGAAAAAGCGGTACTACTTTTAGGAGGTGCTGAAGCAGGTAACAATAATTATCTTATTCAGTTTAGTACCAACGGAGCTGGTGCTCACGACGACTTTGGTTACAAATCTATTCTTACAGGTTTAGATCACATGACCAATGATCTTATCATGGTAAGTTCACACTGGTTCAACTCGTACTATATGTATGTTGCAAGAAACGTGGAGAACTCAAGAAACAGAATGGTTTGGAATTTCTACTACAAAGTAGTATACAATATGAATGAAATTCTGAAGCTGATGCCTGCAGAAACTTCAGGTGACTCAAGTTACCTAAAAGGAAGAGCTTTGGCAATGAGAGCAAACGCTTATCTTGATCTTGTAAGACTTTATGCAGTTGGTGAACAAGGGATTCCTTATTATTCATTAGGAGACAACGAAGTTTACGAAGCTGGAAGAGTACCAACATCTCAAGTGTATGGTTATATCGAAAACGATCTTTTGAAAGCTTATGATTTGCTTGCAGGTTATAACAGAACATCAAAAGAAATGGTAAACCAGAATATCGTTGCAGGATTCCTTGCAAGATTATATCTGACAACTGGTAATTATGCAAAAGCTGCTCAGTTTGCAAAAGCTGCAAGAACAGGATATGCTCCAATGAGTGTTAGCGCTCTAAAAGAAGGTTTCCAGTTTATCTCAAATCCAGAATGGATGTGGGGGTCTGACATCAACGGATCAACTTCAACAGTTTATGCATCTTTCTTCTCTCATATGAGTAACGCTAATGATGGTTATGCAGGACTTTTAGGAGTTTACAGACAGGTTGACAGAAGACTTTTCACTAAAATTTCTCAAACTGATGAAAGATTAGATTGGTTCTACTTCTTAGGATATCCACTGTATCACAACAAATTCCATGATGATACTTTCTTCGAAGGAGATTATCTTTATATGAGAGCTGCTGAGTTTTACCTAATCGAAGCTGAAGCTTTAGCACGTTCTGGAAACGAAGCTGGTGCGAAACAAGTACTTTTCGACCTTATCTCTAAAAGAGATCCTGGTTATGTTCTTTCTACAAAAACTGGAGCTGCACTTCTTGATGAAATCAGAACTCACAAGAAAATTGAAATGTGGGGTGAAGGAACTGAATTCTTCGACATGAAGAGACTTAAAGAACCATTGGTAAGAAACTACACAGGAACTAACCATGCTTCATTCGGTAGACTTGATATTCCTTCAGGAGATCCAAGATTCAACTTTATGATTCCTCAGGCTGAGCTTGATGCAAACCCTGATGTTTCTAATCCTTAATAACAAACAATAATGTTATATTGAAATCCGACTCGCAAGAGTCGGATTTTTTATTTCTATAAGGTTAAATTTAGAATAATGCTTGTTTTTAGAGATTAATCAGTACAAGAATTGAAAAAAATATTTGAAAAAGAATTACACTTTAATATGACAAGTATAAAATTAGGAATATTTTACTAATAATCGTTAAAGACATACCAATCTAATAATCAACATAATTTTAATGTTTAATATGTTTTGTTCGATTCGCTTATGTAAAAGACTGTTAATCATTATAATACAATTATTAATCTTTCAAATCTGCGAAAAATTTATTTTTGTTTAACATTTGTGAGATTTAAAAATTATTAACATATTTGCCAATATGTATAATAAACTGTTAATATGAATGTGAAACTAAAAGTTCTAAGCGCAGGTGCAGTATTTTTCCTAGGAATGGGATTAAATGCACAGACGGATACAGCCAGAGTTCAGGATATCGACGAGGTTGTAGTTATTGGTTATGGTACACAGAAGAGAAGTGAAGTTACTGCTTCTGTTGCCAGCGTGAAGGGTAGCGATCTTTCCAATCTGAATACACCTACTTTTGAAGCTCAGCTAGCTGGTAGAGCAACAGGGGTACAGGTAATTCAGAACACCGGTTTGATCGGTTCTCCTCCATCGATTAAT
>CAZPQV010000126.1:0-3718 GCA_964588705.1 uncultured Chryseobacterium sp. | reverse complement strand
GTTCTCTCCATTTCGTGCGAATCAACTGGAGCTCCCGGAGCAAAAATCTGCTTTAGAATTAGATAAAGAGAGCCTAATCCTAAAACTGCAAGTCCGGCAACTCCCATTCCCATAACAGAACCACCAGCAAAAGAAACTTTAAGTGCTTTTGAAAGTGAGGTTTTTGCCGCTTCAGCCGTTCTTACATTGGCTTTGGTTGCAATCCTCATTCCGATATAGCCTGCAACCGCACTAAAGATTGCACCGCCTATAAACGCAATTCCGATAGTCCAGTGAGATTTCTCGTTTGTGAAACCCATCACTCCCAACAGAATCGCAATAATAATAACAAAATAAGCAAGAATCTTATATTCTGCATGTAAAAACGCCATTGCTCCATCTGCAATGTGACCAGAGATGGAACGCATCTTTTCATTACCAGAATCCTGCTTCGTAACCCAAGAACTTTGGATGAAAGTGTAGATTAAAGCTATCACTCCAAATACCGGGATTAAAATGAACAAATCCATAAAATAGTTTTTTCGTTAATAATCGTTAAATATAGCAAATTCTTGTATTCCAAAATATTTTTACAGCTAAATTTTTAAGATAAAATGGTTGTTAACGCATAGTATCACTCAGAAATAAAAAAGGCAGACTGTAGAAGTCTGCCTTAAAAAATTCATTATAAATAGATTACCCACCAAATTTGTTGGCGTAATCATTAATTGATGCCTGAATAACCTGTTTTGCCTTGTGCGAACCGTAAACTTCATCAATTCTACATTTTGCAGGCTCATCCGGAAGGTTTTTGTAGGTAAGGAAATAATGTTTTAATCTTTTCACTTCTGCTTCCGGCAATTCAGAAATATCTCTGACATGTCCGAACGCGTGGTCTCCTACCATTACAGCAACAATCTTATCATCAGCTTCGCCTTTGTCAATCATTTTGAATCCACCGATTGGAATAGCTTCCATCAACAGACCTCCTGAAATAATGTTGTGAGAACTCAGAACGCAGATATCCAATGGGTCAAGGTCTCCTGTCGTTACATCATGAGAGCCCGATTCAATCGCTAATTTCTTTACTTCATCATGACAATATGTTCTTGGAATAAATCCGTAAAGTGCAGGAATGATGTTTGAAAACTGCTGAGGACGGTCTACTTTCAGGTAACCGCTTCGTTTGTCAATTTCATATTTAATAGTATCCGAAGGAACGATTTCGATAAAAACATTCACAATTTCCGGTGCATTTTGTCCCGGAATGATTCCATGCCAAGGATGAGCTTTAAAATTTGGTATCATTATATTTTATTCTTTTATAGTTTAATTGCCTAAAATAAAGGCTTCTTTTCTTAAATCATCAATGGTTTCCGCAATGAAATCTTCGCCGTTCAGATAATTCATCAGGAATACCGTTTTAAAATCTTCCAGACTGGTTTCATTATTCAGGCCTTCATAAGTTTTATGGGCCAACTGAATAATCTGGTTCTTTGCGGAAGTAATATTCTGCCATGAAACCTTTGAAATATACAACTGCATCGATGAATTATAATCGAACTCTTCCGAAACAGATTTTTCAACAAGAAAAATAAATTCGTGCGGTTTTAAATCTCTGTCAAACTTTACAACCAAGTTTGCCGGCTTTATTCTTTCCAGAAACAGCGTCATTCTTTCATATGCCTGCAATTTGTTTTCGCCTCCCGATTTTACCGAAAGCAGTTTTAGCTCTTTTTCTTTCAGTTCAATCATTCTGAAAGCAAACTGACGGAACAAAACCAAAACCGGAATCACTACTAAAAGAGCGGCAATGTATGGCAAATAATCTGATAACTCCATTTTATATAAGGGTACAAAGTTACGCTATTCCAACGTATTTTCAAATGAGATTTTAACTATCGGTAAAAAATAGAACATCCATAAATTATTTCTAAAAGAGAAAGTCTTTTGGATGAATTTAAATATTAATTTTTTGTAACTGCTTTGCAGATATTGAAACTGTATGTTCTCAGCGCCAAAACTCTTGAAGAAAACTTCAATATTTCGGATATTTCCACCCATAAAATTAACGTTCTTACTTGCGATGTGCTTTTGCAAGATTTGGTCAATAAGAAACGACGCTCCATTTTTCTTCAAGAATTTTTCATTGTTTACGAGTGCAACCAGTGAAAACTGATCATTTTCAGAAATAATAATTGCTAGACTTAACAATGTCTCATTTTCAAATGCTCCAAAAAGCTTCAAGTAATTTCTGTTTTCAAGGAAATTAATATAATTAAAGAATTTTTTATGATCACTCTCTTTAGAAAGTCCTTTATTATTTGCATCAATAAATTGACGTAAATCTTCACTGTATTCCAATTCTTTAAAAATACAATTCTGAGCGGATTTCACTGTCGATTTTCTTCCTTTAAAGTATCTTTTCTTTTGTTCGGGATAATCGGTTGAATTTATCAGATAGTTATTTCTAAAATTTACCGGACTGGTGAATTTATTATTAGAATTGAAAGCATAATTAACAACCAAATAATTTGAATTTAAATAATTATAAAATTCATCGTTTGTATTGATATCATCTGTCATTGAAAAAACGCCAAGCTGTTGGCAAAACAAAGGCATTATCACAAATTTCTGTTTCCATTTTTTCTTGATTGGAATTGGCATTACTGCTTCATAATCATTCTTAATCAGTAATTCCCAATTTTCGCAAAGCTCATCCAATATCTCCTTTTGTGCATACCAATTTCTCTGTACTGAATTTTCAATACATTGTGAATACTTCTCGAAATCAATTTCGCGATATTTCAGACGTTTAATCATAGTAAACCTTCGTCTGCAAAACTGAAATAATGACTCTGATTCAGAATCAGATGATCGATAAGTTTTATTTGAAGAATGTTTCCTGCTTGTGCAATCTGTCGCGTGATTCTTCGGTCTTCTTCGCTTGGTTTTAGATTTCCGGAGGGATGATTGTGGGCTACAAAAATCCCGGTTGCAAAATGTTCCAAAGCCATTTTAAAAAGGGTGCGCACATCCACTACAGAATTGGTGATTCCACCACTTGTCATTTTTGAAATATGCAAAACACTGTTGCTCTGATTGACTAAAACAGCCCAAAATTCTTCCGTCTGCAAATCGCTTAAATGAGGATGTAAAATCTGAAAAATATCTTTTGAACTGGTAATTTTCTTCCGTTCCGGCACTTCCTGCGAAGCGCGTCTTCTTCCAATCTCAAGTGCAGTAAGAATCTCTATGGCTTTTACTTTTCCAATACCTTTAAATTTTGTGAGGTCGTTCACAGAAAGCTTCGAGAGATTATGCCAGTTATAGTCTACCGATTTTAGGATGTTTCTTGCCAATTCAACCGCCGATTCTTCTTTATGCGCAATTTTTCAAATGATTGCCATTAGCTCGGAGTCCGAGAGTGCGTTCTTACCTTTCAGCAGGAATTTCTCTCTCGGTCTGTCGTCTTCGGCAAGGTATTTTATTGACATTGATTCTGGTTGCTGGTTACTAGTTACTTGTTTGTACACACATTACCTATTACTCATCACTCATCACTTATTACCTATAAAATCAGTCCGTCTTTCATCACCAGTTTTCTATCGGTAATCTCTGCAAGATTCGGGTTGTGGGTAACGATTACAAACGTCTGATTGTATTTATCCCTCAAATCAAAAAAGAGTTTATGGAGATCATCCGCATTTTTAGAATCGAGGTTACCGGTCGGTTCGTC
>CAZPQV010000125.1:0-3793 GCA_964588705.1 uncultured Chryseobacterium sp. | reverse complement strand
CAGCACCAAAAGTTGAAAAGCCAGCGCCAAAACCCGAACCTGTTGCAGAAATAAAATTAAATCTTCCAACGGTAAAACGCGAATTCCGCGCTGCTTGGATAGCTACAGTTGCCAATATCAACTGGCCTTCACGAAATAATCTTTCAGTAGAACAACAAAAAAGAGAAGCACTGGATTTATTGAATTTATTACAGGATTCTAATTTTAATGCGGTAATTTTTCAGGTGAGACCGTCTGCAGATGCTTTTTACAAAAGCGATTTAGAACCTTGGTCGTATTTTTTGACTGGACAGATTGGTAAAGCACCAAGCCCGTATTACGATCCGCTGGAATTCTGGATTGAAGAAGCTCACAAGCGCGGAATGGAACTTCACGTTTGGCTCAATCCGTATCGTGCGCACCATACTACAGGAGGAACCGTAACTTCTGCAAGCATGGCGAGTAAAATGTCCGGTGAAACTTTTCGTCTCCGCAACGGAATGTATTGGATGGATCCATCGGATGATAAAGTGCAGAACCACGTTTCCACGGTGATAAAAGATTTGGTGAAGCGTTATGATATCGATGCCATCCATATTGACGACTATTTCTATCCTTACAGAGAATATAACGGTGGCCGTGATTTCCCTGATACAAAAACCTGGACAACTTATGTGAATTCCGGAGGAACACTTTCTAAAGCAGATTGGAGAAGGGCTAATGTCAATAAATTCATCAAAAGGATTCATCAGGAAATTAAAGCAGAAAAATCTTGGGTGAAATTTGGGATTTCTCCTTTCGGAATCTGGAAACCTGGTTTTCCGTCTGATATCACAGGTACTTCACAATACGACGAACTTTTTGCCGATGCTAAACTTTGGCTGAACGAAGGCTGGCTCGATTATTTTTCGCCACAGCTGTATTGGAGAGAAGAAGGACCACAACGTTTTTCTTCACTGCTAAAATGGTGGGAAAGTGAAAACACCAAGAAACGGCATTTATGGCCTGGACTGAATACGGTTGCCATCAAAGATGTTGCAGACCGTCCCACAGAAATTACCAATCAGATGAAAACGATACGGGCAGTTCTTGGAAACGGAGCAGGAGAAATTCATTACAGTATTGATGGGATTTCCAAAAGTCCGGCAATGCACAGTGCTGTGAAAAATGCGTACAGAGAAAAAGCGTTGGTGCCTGCAAGTCCTTGGATAAAATCTGAAGTCGTTTTAAAACCCGAAATCACCGCCAATAAAACCAATGGAACCGTACAGATCCATTGGCTTTCGAGAAATCCGCAACAAGTGAGACAATGGGTATTGTTTACGAAATATGGTAATCAGTGGGAAACACAAATTCTGAATGCAGAAGAACATTCTTTAAAGCTCCCATTGGTGAAATCCGGAGTGCATTTAACAGATTTAGCATTGAAAGCGGTGGACAGACTTGGCAACGAAAGCGAGTATGTTGCTGTAGCCGTACATTAGAAGATTAAATATTAGTTAATAATCAAAACACTCTGATTCTCAAAGCTAAAATAAAAAAATAAAAACCCTTTTAATAGAATTTTAATTGTATCTTGCGACCAATTAATTAAAGCGAAATTCAATCAATGTTCAATAGTCCGTTTGTTGATTTCCCGTTATTTAATCAACAAATTTTTTATTTTTATTATGAACATTTTTATTTCAAATCTCAACTACAACACCGTTGAGTCCGAATTACAGGCGTTATTTGAAAATTACGGAACTGTAGATTCAGCAAAAATTATTAACGACAGAGAAACAGGAAGAAGCCGTGGTTTCGGTTTCGTAGAAATGCTAAACAACGACGAAGCATTAAAAGCGATTGAAGAACTTAATCAAAGAGAATTCAAGCAAAAAGTACTTAACGTTTCAGAAGCTCGTCCTAAGGAGCAAAAGCCAAGAAGTTTCGGTGGAAACGGCGGCGGTTACAACAGAGGTGGCGGAGGCTACAACCGTGGTGGTAATGACAGAAGAAGAGACTGGTAATACGATTTTTAATACAGAAAAGCTTCAGGAAACTGGGGCTTTTTTCTTTTGAAAAATCATTATCTTTGCAAACCAAAATTTTAATCTTAAACCTCAAATTTCAAATCTAATGAAGTGTGGTATCGTAGGACTTCCCAATGTAGGAAAGTCAACTCTTTTTAACTGTCTCAGCAATGCCAAAGCGCAGAGCGCCAACTATCCGTTCTGTACCATCGAGCCGAATTTAGGAACGGTTTCTGTGCCGGATCCAAGACTTTTCGAGCTTGAAAAATTGGTAAATCCTGAGCGAGTTTTGCCTGCAGTTGTTGAAATTGTAGATATCGCCGGTCTTGTAAAAGGGGCTTCGAAAGGTGAAGGTTTGGGAAATCAGTTTCTGGCTAATATCCGCGAATGTGAAGCTATTATCCACGTTTTAAGATGTTTTGATAATGGAAATATTGTTCACGTTGAAGGTTCGGTTGATCCTTTGAGAGACAAGGAAATTATTGATATCGAACTTCAGTTGAAAGACCTTGAAACGCTTGTGAAAGCCGTGGATAAAGCAAAGAAATTTATCAAATCCGGTAAGAAAGAAGACATCCTGACTTACGAAACGCTTCAGTCGCTTCAGAAATTTATTGAAGACGGCAGAAATGCAAGAGAATTTGAGACAAATGACTTAACAAAATCAATTATTGATGAGGTTCACCTTCTGACCAAAAAACCAATTCTGTACGTTTGCAATGTAGATGAAAATTCTATTAAGAATGGTAACGAATGGATTCCAAAAATTGAGGAAATGGCAGCTAATGAAGGCGCTGAAGTTGTAGTGCTTGCAGCTCAGATTGAAGCTGATATCAACGAGTTGGAGACGTTCGAGGAAAGACAAATGTTCCTGGAAGAACTTGGATTGGAAGAACCGGGCGTAAACCGCTTGATCAGAAAAGCGTACGATTTATTGCATCTTCAAACCTATTTTACCGCCGGTGTGAAGGAAGTTCGTGCCTGGACTATCGAAAAAGGTTGGACTGCACCTCAAGCAGCCGGAGTCATTCATACGGATTTCGAAAAAGGATTTATCCGTGCAGAAGTTATTAAATATGACGATTTCGTGAAATACGGTTCTGAAGCGAAAGTAAAAGAAGCCGGAAAAATGGGAGTAGAAGGTAAGGAGTACATCGTTCAGGATGGCGATGTGATGCACTTCCGTTTCAACGTGTAAAAATTGTATTTTAAAATATTTTTCAAAGCAGGCTAAATCAGTCTGCTTTTTTTATTTCGAACATTTGCCAACAAAAGGTTTACTTACCATATATCAAGATTCAAGAGTTTTATAATCAGTAATTTTACAAAAGAATTTTAACAGAGTGTTTTAAAATTATAACAAATTATTAACTCACTTTCAAAATTCAATTAATTAATTTTATAAAATCGAAAAATAATTCTTATAAGTAAGTTACAAAACAAAGTTGCTATCATTACCGGTGCAGCATCCGGAATCGGAAAATCAACCGCTGTTCTTTTTGCAAAAGAAGGTGCAAAAGTGGTGGTAAGCGACATCAACGAAGAAAACGGAAATAAAGTAGTAGAAGAAATAAAAGCCAACGGTGGTGAAGCTATTTTTGTCAAAGCCAACACGGCCAGCCCCGAAGAAAACGAAAACCTGGTGAAAGAAACCATTAAAGCATTCGGAAAACTGGATGTAGCGGTAAACAATGCCGGAATTGGTGGTGAAATCAATAAAGCCGGTGATATGTCTATTGATGGTTGGCAGAAAGTCATTGATATCAACCTTTCAGGTGTGTTTTATGGAGTGAGATACCAGG
>CAZPQV010000124.1:3662-3901 GCA_964588705.1 uncultured Chryseobacterium sp. | reverse complement strand
CAATATCTACCAAGCGAGGTTATTCAAATGCAAACCAATCACAGCAGTGTAAAGATGGTTGAACACTATAATAAAACTGATGCAGAAGAGTTGGCTCTGCAGAGAGCAAAAGTGGTTGCACAAGCATATAAAGAAGCAAGTAAAAAACATAATTCTGTACTAAAAAGCGTTTAACTATCATAATCTTTCCTATGAAATTAGAACTATTGACATTAGAGATGTTCGAAAGCAGCTATCGA
>CAZPQV010000124.1:2985-3652 GCA_964588705.1 uncultured Chryseobacterium sp. | reverse complement strand
AAAAGTGGTTGCACAAGCGTATAAAGAAGCAAGTAAGAAACATAAATCTGTATTAAAAACAGTTTAACCATCAATAATCAACTCAAATGAAAATAGAACCTTTGGAAATAGAAGCGTTGACATTAGAAATGTTTGAAAGTTCATACCGTGACCAATTTAACGACTTTTATAAAGACAAGATGAGTTATTTTGAATTTCTCAGACAAAATCAAAAATTATACAATGATTTTACGGATGAACTTTTCGTACTTTCTTCTGATTCTTTAGCGGCTGAAGATAAGATTATCCATTTCATTCAAAATCATATAGATACAAAAAATTTATTTCTGTGGATAATGGTAAAAGGTCTTG
Organism: uncultured Chryseobacterium sp.; assembly: GCA_964588705.1. Taxonomy (GTDB): domain Bacteria; phylum Bacteroidota; class Bacteroidia; order Flavobacteriales; family Weeksellaceae; genus CAZPQV01. The sequence continues at coordinate 3,301 of CAZPQV010000124.1, read as the reverse complement.
TCGAAAATGATACTGAACCTAAAAATTTGGAATTACTAAACAATGACTATGTTTTCGATGAAATTATTAAGCCTAATATTGAATATATTACCAAGGAATTAGCCCGTGATACTGCTGAAATTGCAGACTTTCTGATTGATGAAATTTTTGTTTATGATCAGATAAATAACGTATCTTCTAATATTAACTCTCCAGACCAGGAAACCGATAAAATCGCAATCAATGGCAATATTCAGTTATGGGGATTTCTATTTAATGAACTCATCAACAAAGGATATATTACAGCTCCAAAGCATAATGGTAAAGTAAGCCATGC
>CAZPQV010000124.1:0-2975 GCA_964588705.1 uncultured Chryseobacterium sp. | reverse complement strand
GAATTCACTTCCCAACCCAGCGAAAAACAACCTTCTGAAAATTACTTAACCAAGGCGTTAAAAGAAAATAAATATTCTAATAATAAACAGGAAATATTCAAGATTCCTAATATCAAAATTGCCAACGACTAAAACCGTTATCTTTCAGAGACCTATACAGGCACAATATCAGGCCTAACCACCTCCTAAAGCAATCTCATAATATTGCACTATAATTTTAAAGCAACTAAAAATGAGTGCAATACAATTTATCGGGATAACTCCTGCTGATCTTGTTCACGAGATTAAAAACGCAATTATTCCTGAACTTAAAGAGGAACTTTCTAAAGAATTTCAACCAAAACAACCTACGGAATACTTAACTCGAACCGAAGTTTGTAAACTCCTGAAAATAGACCTTTCTACCCTACACCGATGGACAAAATCCGGTAAACTTATCGCTTACGGGATAGGAAATCGTGTTTATTACAAAAGAAGTGAGATCGAATCTTATTTGGAAGTGAATAAATTAAAGTAAATAAGGACTTCCCTGGCTGATTATCAAAATCAAAATTATCCGAATAATAACTACTTGCTACAACTTCATTGATAGCCAGATTTCAGGGAATTTTACGGCACTTCTAACTACAACTTATCCTACAAGAACATAACAGAATATACATCTGCGATGTACGAAATCATTTTCTATGAATACCTATAACGACCTGTACCAATCCAGTTCCCGTTCCACCACTGTTTTCGACCGTATCATCAAATATCTTGAAAAGAAATACCAAATCCGGTACAACGAGATTGCCCTCGAATTCGAAATCCGGACGGAAAATACGGACTGGACGGAACTCAATCTCAATTCCCTGTACATCGAACTGATTCAGGCGGGAATCAACATCACGCTGAGCAAACTGGAAATCCTGATGCGAAGTCATTTGATACAAAGGTACAATCCGTTGGAAGAATATTTCCACAACCTTCCGAAATGGGACGGCGAAGATCACATCAAAAAACTGAGCAGTTTCGTCAAAACCACAGATGACATTTTCTTTCAGAAGCATTTTGAAAAATGGATTACTAGAACAGTACTATGCGCCTTAAAGACAGGCTACATCAACAAGCAGTGCCTCGTTTTATATAATGTTATTCAGAACAGTGGAAAGACCAGTTTTCTCAGGTTTCTTATTCCTGCAAGTTTGGAAAAATACTTCATTGAAGATATTGCGGTGGACAAAGACGGACTGATTGCCCTGTGTAAAAATCTTCTGGTAAATATTGACGAACTCTCGATGATGACGAAAATGGATGTAAACATTCTGAAATCCTTTATTTCAAAAAATACCGTCAATGCGAGATTACCTTATGACCGAAAATCGTCACTGATGCACCGAACGGCATCGTTCTGTGGATCCACAAACCGATTTGATTTTTTGACCGACGAAACCGGAAGTGTGCGATGGCAGATTTTTGAAGTGTTAAGTATCGACTTCAACTATTCCAAGGAAATTGATATTGAGAAAGTTTGGGCTCAAGCATACTATAATGCTTTTGAAAGAGAAAATTACAATCCTGACCTGACAGCTGAAGATATTCAGGAAAACGAAAAACGGAACGAACGGTTCAAGCAGGTCACTTTGGAACACGAAGTCATTCTAACCCATTTTGAAGAATCTGATTCACCAAATGAATTCCTCACACCTTCAGACATTATGCTCGCTATGAACAATGCGCTCGGTGTCCGGTTAAACATCATCAATATCGGAAAAGTACTGATGGGACTAAACTACCAAAGAATCAAGCATCCCAAACGACAGGTGTACGGCTATTTAATCCGAAGAAAAACGGACTAATCTAAAATTTTCAAAAAATCAAAATCCACTTACCTACTTACCTAAAACTCTTGAAACCCTTATTAATACTCAATTTAATAATAGGTAAGTAAAAATAATAGAAGTTACCTACTTACCTATAATAAAAGTTGAAGAAGTCAGGTAACCAGGTAAGTAAAGGTAAGGATGAAAACAACCTTCAAACCATTATGAATAAAGACTTAGGTAAGTAGGTAGGTGAAAAACGAAAAAACTTTATAAAACAAATCATTTACGACAACAATTAAAAAACACAATAGTATGAACTGTCAGCAAGCCAACGACAACATCAGCATCAGAGAAATCCTTGAAAGTTTCTCTCTTTTCCCAAGCAAAGAAAACAGCAGAACTGCTTTTTACTTCGCCCTTGACCGCGAAGAAAGAACACCAAGTCTTTCCGTTGATTACACTAAGAATACCGCTTTCGATTTCGGGACCGGAAAGAAATACGATAATGTTTCGATTGTTCAGGCCATCAAACGGTGCAGCGTTTCCGATGCATTGGAATATCTGGAAAGGTTTGATTACTCAAAACCTATTCAACGATTTGAAAAAGATATGAACCAATCCCCAAAATCCAATTATCAAATTCTGGAAGTAAAAGCAGTGGCGCATCCCTCACTAATTCAATACCTCAAAAGCAGAAAACTCGAATCACAAATCTCGGAACTGGAAGAAATCCATTATGAACTGGATGGACGAAATTATTTCGGAATCGGATTCAAAAACGATTCCGGAGGATATGAAATCCGAAACCCTCACATCAAAATTTGTCTTGGAAAAAAAGACATTACTTCCATCAAAAGTCAGTCAGAATCTTCACAAAATCAATCCCGAACTTTACGAGTTTTTGAAGGCTTCACCGACTATCTTTCTTTCAAAATTTTGGAACAGCATCTTGAAAAATCACCATCAGATTATCTCATTTTGAATTCTGTTTCTATGATCAACAGAGCGACAGATTTGGTCAAAACTTACCCCAATATTGAACTCTTTTTAGACAACGACCAAACCGGAAATGAAGTCACCGAAATATTAAACAGTAGATTTCCTGAAGCCCAAGACTGCCGCATTTTGTACCGGAATCATAAAGATCTGAACGAATTTCTAACGGGT
>CAZPQV010000123.1:0-3924 GCA_964588705.1 uncultured Chryseobacterium sp. | reverse complement strand
GTTTTGTCTTTAAGTACTAAATGATAGTAGCCGAACATCACTGCCGAGCATAAAATCATTTTACCAAAATAGATGAAAATTGCTTCCATATCAGTCTTTGTTTTTTAGTTCATTCAGAAGCATTTCAAGATCTTCCACCGACAGTTCATTCTTCTCTACGAGAAAAGAAACCGCATTGGTATAAGAACCCTGAAAATAATTTTTCACCAGACTTTTTATGGATTTTCCACTGTACTGTTCTTTGGAAACGAGTGGAAAATATTCGTGCTGTCTTCCGTGAACTTCATAATCCACATAAGATTTATCTTTCAGAACTTTTAAGATGGTAGATACCGTATTGGTATGTGGCTTGGGTTCCGGAAACTGATCGAGGATATCTTTCAGAAATCCTTTTCCCACATTCCACAAATACTGCATGACCTGTTCTTCTGCTTTTGTCAGTTGATTTTTCATATCACTAAATCGTTAGTGATACAAATGTAGAACTATTTTCTGATTATACAACTATTTTTATAGTGAAGAAAGAAATTTAATGATAATATACTGATTATCAGTAATAAAAATTACTTTAAACTTAGAACTGCAAGGTACTGGCTATTGTTGTCTTCAAAAACAATGTCAGAATTCCAGCCTTCTTCATTAGCGATATTGGCCATCATTTCCGCATCGATATAAAGCCATTGAAACCATTCAGTAAACTGTTTGTCGTATTCGTACCTGACTTGCGCCTGCCCATAATATTGGTCTTCGGGTTTTTCAACCTCCTCATACATATAGGAAATATCGCAGGAATCGAACACAATTTTCCCATAGGGATTAAGAAGGGATTTTGCTTTTTCAAGAAATTTTCTAAAACCTGTCAGAGAAGAACAGATACCAATACCGTTCATCAGAAGCAATAATGTATCATATTTCTGACCTTCGTATTTAAAGAAATCTTCACATACAATATCAGTTAAACCACGGTCTTTCATCACTTCGCAGGAATTTGGGGAAATATCCAGTGCCACTACTTCTCTCCCATTTCTTACCAACTGTAACGCGTGCGAACCTGCTGCGGCGCCAATATCAAGAATCTTTCCCGTGCAATGCGCAATTGCCTGTTGCTCGAGTTCCGGCATTTTCACCAAACTGCGGAAGTAATACGACACTGGCATTTCAGTTTTTGGCCCGAAAGTATCGTGCACGTAGAGTTTCTTTCTGCTTTTCTGAAAATGATATTCAAATATGGCTTTTCCAGGAAGGTCTGACATAAGTAGCGGCAATAAAAAATCCGCATCTTTATGATGCGGATTAAATTTAGTAGCGGGGACACGACTCGAACGTGCGACCTCCGGGTTATGAGCCCGACGAGCTACCTACTGCTCTACCCCGCGATATTGGACTGCAAATATACAACTAATATTTACAAATACAAAAAATATTCAAAAAATTCTTTATTCATCTGCTTTTCACTACCTTTGTTATATGGCAAAAATTCTGAAAATATACCCGGAAAATCCACAAGAAAACCTTATCGATGAAGTAGTTAAGACGCTCCGAAATGGCGGACTGATTATTTATCCTTCCGACACGGTTTACGCTTTGGGATGCGACATCAATAACCTGAAAGCCATGGAAAAACTGGCTCACCTTAAAAAAGTAAAGTTGGACAAAGCTCAGTTTTCCATTATCTGTAACGATTTAAGCCATTTATCCGCGTTTACGCGACCGATTGAAACCTCGGTTTTTCGAATTTTAAAGAATAATATCCCGGGACCTTTTACTTGGATTCTGGAAGCCAACAAAAATCTGCCAATCGCTTATAAAGGTGCTAAAACAGTGGGAATTCGGGTTCCGGATCACAGTATTCCGCAGCTTATTGTGGAAAAACTGGGTAATCCGATCGCGTCAACCTCCATAAAAGATGATGATGAAGTGATTGAATACACTACCGATCCGGATTTAATTGCTGAAAAGTACGACCATTTGGTTGATATCGTCATCGATTCCGGTTATGGAGATAATGTTGCTTCTACCATTGTGGACTTAACGTCTGGGGAACCGGAAATCATTCGGGAAGGCAAGGGCGTTCTATAACCGAAAAAGAATCATATTGAGAAACAGCCAAAATTAACCGATTAAATCTTCGGGCTTAGGACCTCGTTCTCCCGACTTAATACTATGAAAATAATTACCTCTCCTGCCAAATTAATGAACATCAACAATTCAACTGAATTTTTGAGAAGCAGCACGCCTAAATTCATTAAAGAAGCAGAACTCATTCAATCTTATTTAAAAGAAAAATCCCCAAAATATCTGTCGGAACTGATGGAAATTTCCGCAAAACTGGCGGACGAAAACTGGGAACGGAACCAAAACTGGAAGCCAAATCCTAGTCCAGAAAATTCAGCTCCGGCAATGTTTGCATTTACGGGTGAAGTTTACCGAGGACTGGATGCCAACACGTTGAGCAGAGAAGCCGTAGAATATCTTCAGAAAAATTATCGAATACTTTCGGGATTATACGGCTTGCTAAAACCTTCGGATAAGGTGATGCTCTACCGACTGGAAATGGGAAGAAATTTTGAGTTTGATCAATACAAAAACCTTTATGAATTCTGGACCGACAAGGTTACCGAACAACTGAACAGCGAACTGAAAGCCAAAGATTTAGTGCTGAATCTCGCCAGTAATGAATACTTTAAAGTCATTGATAAAAAGAAACTTAAAGCACCGGTGATCGATTTTGATTTCTACGAAATGAAATCCGGAAAACCAAAAACCATCGTGGTTTACACCAAACACGCACGAGGTTTGGTCGTTCGATACTGTGCTGAAAATAATGCAAAAACTTTGGACGACGTGAAAGGATTTAACCTAGAAGGTTACCGAATTGATGAAGGAATGTCGACCGATAAAAAACTCGTGTTCACGAGATAATTCCCCAGTCAATGACGATTCTTGAACTGAAACGGTTTTTTAAATCCGAACTTTCCGAACTGTACACTGATTTCAGCAACGAAGGTTTCGTGATCAGAAAGTGCTTTTGGTAGATATTGATGAATTCAAAAACATCATTTCGGAACTGAAGACCGGAAAGCCATTTCAGCAAATTACCTGTGAAACGGAGTTCTACAGAATGACTTTCAAAGTCAATGAACATGTGTTGATTCCGAGACCGGAAACGGAGGAACTGCTGGAGTTGGCGATATTCAAGATGCAGGATGCAGGATGCGGGGTGCAGGGTGCAGAATATAGAATGAAGATTTTAGATATTGGAACCGGAAGCGGCGTGATTCCGATTGTGTTGAAGAAACATTTTCCAAATGCTGAAGTATCGGCCATTGATTTTTCGGATGAAGCCCTGAAAGTTGCCAAAGAAAATGCAGAAATACATCAGACAGAAATCAATTACATTCATCAGAATTATTTGGAAGAAGAACTGAGCGAAACCTACGACATCATCATCTCGAATCCGCCCTATATCGGTATTGATGAAGAGGATGAAATTGCCGGTTCTGTAAAGGATTTCGAACCGAATATGGCACTCTTCTCTCCTACCTCAGACCCATTGATTTTCTATCGGAAAATTGCTGATGACGCAAAGATCCATCTTTCAGAAAACGGAATGATTTTCCTGGAAATTAATCAGAAATTGGGCGCCGAAACACTGGCTTTATTTAATGATTTCAGCGAGAAAAAACTGATTAAAGACCTTTCGGATAACGACCGTTTTATTTTTGTGAGAAAGTGATTTACACACCAAAACCCTAGCCCCGATCGCAACGGCATCCTTTTGTGAGGAGCGCCAGCGAAGAGCAAAAGATACAGTGGAGAGCGGGAAAAAGCTCCTGAAAAAAACTATCCTATTCTTTTACGAATAAATATCTCGAAACTGAGATACAATAACGGTAACGCCATGATTCCCAGATACATCGCATT
>CAZPQV010000122.1:0-4054 GCA_964588705.1 uncultured Chryseobacterium sp. | reverse complement strand
CCGGCAACTCCTCCAACCTCTTATCCAATTCCGCAATCTTATTCTCGGTGGTTTTGGTTTGCTGCTCAATTTCGGTTACATTAACTCCTTTATGCGATAAGGATTCTATCATTTCAGATACTAAAACTTTGGCTGCATCGATGGATTTCTGATAGAACAGCAATTGGCTTTTCCAATATTCTCCATTCTCACCCGCTTCGTTTGAGAAGCCCAAAATTCGGTTATAGTTATGCTGTGCTTTTGTGACTTCCTCTTGGACTTTGATAAAGTCCTGATATTTTCTAAGCACAAACGCACTGTCAGCGAGGAATTTATTTTTCTCGCTTTCAATCCGCTTTTTCATCAGTTCGATTTCTATGTTGGCTCTGGTTTCCGGATTGGTGATAATGGCGGTTTTCAGTTCCTGCGTGCTGATGTCAGAAACATCCAACACGTCGGCTCCTTTTTTCATTGCCTCTAAGTATCTCGACTGTTTTGCCTGCAACTTTTGAAGCATAAAGACATCAATGCTGTCATTGGTCAACATAAAGTTGATACGGACATTTTCATTCTTATTTCCCTGCCGCCAAGCCCGACCTTCTAGCTGCCGAAGCGATGTGAAGTTATAAGGTAAGGAAAGCATATAAATATCCGTCGTATTTTCCTGAAGATTCATTCCTTCCTGAATGGCCTCACTGCCAATCACGACCTTAATTTTTCCGGAATTAAATTCATCCTGAATCTTAAGTCGATTTGGTTTGCTGGTTGCTCCGGTGATAACTCCGATTTCTTCTGGTTTGTATCCGATTTCCTGCACGAGATATTCCTTCATTTTGGGAAATTCTGAAACCGCCAATTCAGAATAAATAATCTGTCCCGATTCGGCAATGTCTTTCTTATTTTGCTGTATCAAATCCATCGTCTGCTTCAACTTTGGTGATTCTTCGATAAATTCATTAACTGATGGCTCTTCCCCGTCATAATATGGCGATAGAAAAGGTGAAATTGCAATCAGTCTTGCATTGAGAATATGTGTAAGAATTGCTCCTTTTTGGGTTTCGCTAAAATTTTCATTAAGAAAATCGTATTGTTCTTTGGTCAAGTCGTTTTGCTCAATTTTATATTCCTTGTTGAGTTTATTTGGTCGCTTTAATTCAGGATTGTCTTCTTCGCCTTTGATGTCGATAAATTCTGAAAGCAACTGCTGGAACAACGAATTGTTCTTAAACCTTCTGACATTCGCCTTGAATTTCACATCGCCTTTTGCATCAATTTCCATATCGTTATCCGCCTCCATAAAGGTTTCAAAGAAGGTGTTTACATTGAAATAGCCCGATTCCTCCAACCGTTTGTTGGCAATGAGCGATAAAATGGAATAATACTCCAATGGTTTGTTGGTGAATGGCGTTGCAGATAGAAGGGTTACATTTCTGCCGTCGTTCTGCTCCTGAATGTATTGCGCCGCCATCCAGGTATTGATACCCAATTTTGAAGTTTGCTGGTTTTGACTTCTAAAATCTGATGCAAATCTTCGGTCTTCGATTCTTACTTTTCCGACAATATGGTTCGCGTTGTGGACTTCATCGTAAGTCAAATGGTCAAAGCCAAAGTCTTCCCAATCATAAATCTTACCCCGCTTCATTTTACCGACCAATTCCTTTTCCTTCTCAATTTCTTTTTGAAAATCCCTTTCGCTGATACTGTTCACGCTGCGCATCTCATTTTCGGAGATGTAGGAGAATTTTGATGCTAAACGCTCCGTAATATTTTCAGAAAACCCGATATTGTTGAAACCTTCATAGGTCACGATGGTAATTTCTCCGTCCTTGTTGTCAAATTTTGAGAGGTCATAATCTCTTCCGAGATTTCCCAAGACATTGACTTTGGCTTCGGGAATTGTTTCAAAAATCGTTTCCACCCATTGTTTCAGAATACTTTCATTGGGAACGACAATGATCGGTCTTTTGGCATTTCCTCGTTCCATCGCTTCGTGCATCGCCAAAATTCCCGACAGGGTTTTTCCGAATCCGACTTCGTGTGCCAATAATCCGACACCTTTCGTAGTCTGTCTTCCGATTCCCGCTTTCTGAACTTCGGTTAATTTGAGTTCCCTTCCCTTAAAGTTCAAATGTATTTTTGAAAACAGCGGAAATTTGGAATAGTCCGGAACGTAGATGTTGTTGTAGTTTCGGTTGAAATCCTTTACAAAACGCTCCCGCAATTCATCCGACAATTCTTCCCTTAAAAATTTTTGAAACAAATCATTGGCCGCCGCTTTTCGTCTTTCACGAACTAAGGCGTTTCTTTCCTTGTCGCTTCCTGTAACCGATTCATTGTCCACAAAACTGCGGACTTCCCACGAAGAGGAACCTGCAAAGGCGTCACTCGACAAAGTTCCCACGAAATCTTTAAACTTTTCGGCAAGGTTATACGGCACAGAAACGGTTTCCGTTTGTCTGCTATTGGGATTCCAACGGTCTTTTTCTACAGTTCCTAAAGCAAACTGGTGGACAAACTCGTGGTTGGGACTGATGGAAATTTCATCCAACGATTTTGGTTTGGGAAGGACGCTCTGAAGTAAATTCTTTTGCTTTTCATACTGATTCTCTGTTCCACCAACGGAAAATTTATCCTTAAAGTCCACTTCAAGTTGCTCCAACTTTGCATAAATATTTCCTTCGGCGTAATAAAAATCGTGAACCCATTTTCCGTCCAAATAATTGGCAAACTGATAGTGTTTTCCGTAGTTATTCAGCGTTCCGTCGTATTCGGTGTCCCGAAACGCTTCGACTTGCTCTTTGGTAATTGCCGAACTGTTTTGGAGCGAGGCATCTACTATCTTATCAGGTTTAAAGAACTGATATTTCAGAATTCCTTTTTTGAGTTCCGGTTTGGTCTGGATATGATATTCCCTGTTCTTTTCTTTATGGGCCTGAAGAATCTTGTCCGCCTTTTGAATCAACTCATCAATCCGTTTCTGTGCAAAATTTTGGGGATTAAGCGAGAGTTCGGATTGCAGTTGGGTGTATTTTGAAATCTCTTTTTCAACTGCCGGAGATTTGAATTTTACAGAATTAAGTGCGGAAAGAACCTGTTCAACTTTTTCATTGAGTTCAGAAAAATCAATTTTCTTTTCGGTTGTTTCTTCAGAATTATTCTTGAGTTTTTCGGTTCTTTCTGATTTTTCAACCTTTTTCTCATCTTCAATCTCCAAAAACAGATCCTCAAAAAGATTTCCGATTCTTTCGGTTTCCTTCCTGTGTTTAAAATTTTCTATCCGAATTAAGGCGTCCTCTAAATTCCCGTGGACATAGTTTTCTAATCTTCCAAAACGGTTGGTTTTCTCTTTGATTTCGCCTAAAATTCTTTCAGGATGGCTATCAAAATATTTGGAAATATCCTTGGAAATTTTCTGCCCGTTTTTTCTGAGAATGATAATATCCGTCCCGACCTGCGTTCCTGCAAAAGCACCAACCGGTAAACGAAATCCCTCGATGATTTCAGCGTTTTTCAGATTACTTTGTCTGTTCAACCAACCGGAAGGAAGCACCATCGCCAAAATGCCATTGGGTTTCAGGGAATCCAAAGATCTTTTAACAAAATAATCCTCATACTTGGATATTTTGGATTCTTCGCCTAAACCTTTATACAGACCACGATGGTCGCCATAAGGCGGATTGCCAATGACCAAATCGTATTGTTCGGAAAAGACTTTCTTATTGCCTCTTTCATCAATAAATTCGGTTTCAAAAGAGCGGAGATTGATGTCTGCTTCCGGGTGCAGGATTTTTGCAATTTTTGCTGTGTTTTCGTTGATTTCAAAGGCAGTGATATTGGTTTTGATTCTCAAATCTTTGGCTGCATTAAGGAAATTCCCTATGCCTATACTCGGCTCTAAAACAGAGATTTCCGAATGGTTTTTGAAGTGGTCTTTGATTAAATTGCGGACGGCATTTACAATCGTGGAATCAGTGTAGTATTCATCTAAAATTCCTCTGCCTTCTTTGGCGGTACCGCCGCTTTTGAACTGATGGCAGATTTCTTTTAGGTCATCGGAAATGTTTGTGTTTTCCTT
>CAZPQV010000121.1:0-4093 GCA_964588705.1 uncultured Chryseobacterium sp. | reverse complement strand
GCTTAAACTCAGGATATTTTATGGTAGACGAGTCATAAGCATTTATAGTTATTTTTTTACTGGGATAATCTGGCGAAACAGTCAAAATTGCCTGTTTGTTTAATAACACACCGTTCTTCAGAAAAGTTGCAGCAACTAATGGAGTTCCCTGAATATTTAAATCATAAACCTGATCATTATTATCAAGACGACCTAGCATGATTTTGTTACTCTTTATAAAATCAAGTTTACCATCACCATTGAAGTCTCCCGAAATAATACCTTCACCATAAATATCATCAAAGCGTGAATTTTGGGCAAAGGTTGTTGGAGGTGTAAAGTTATCGATTTGATTTTCAAAAGTAACTGCATTTGCAGGTTGATCCTGTGAATTTTTTTCTATAATATTATCAACAAACTGGTAATTGGTACCTTGTTTTTTATAGGCTATCTCCTATTTTTTAAATTGAGATCCATTTGTTTTTACAAAAATACTACTTAATAATTGGTCTTGAATAAACTGTCGATTACTTACATATGCAGCTTCCTTAATATCTCTTAAAATATAATTGAATTGTATTTCATTAAAGTGACTCTTACCAAGTGTTTCATTGCCTCCCCAGCTAATTTTCTTGATAACGGCTACATTTTTATCTCCTAAAATATCCTGATTATATTCGTATGTAATATAATTGCCATTAACATCTTTCCATTTTGTGATATTATATTCAATGAGTGTTTTTGACAAATCATTTAAATTATCTGCGTTGGTGCCATACCAAGCCTGTGATCCATTTTCAAATGTCACCTCCCAATATTTTGGCATTTGCAATGGTTGTCCCATCAAGTTCAAGGCTTGACCTAAAGACTTGATCTTCACATTTGAATATTTCTCTGACACATATTCCGCACCGTCCTTTCCGTACTCACCAGATTTTAGAATTAATCGCTGCCCGTTAAAGCTATAATAATCGGAATAGTCCAGTTGAATCCCCTTAATCTCGCCGTCGGTTTCCAATGTTTTACCCATTCTGGAAATTGATGTAATCCCGGATAAGCTCCATCCATAACCGGCAATACCGTTTCCATATCCTCCAGTGTATACCAGATTCATTTGAGGAGCTACACTTTTTACACCCGGCGGTAAAGCTATGGGAAGGTTAAATTGCAATTGTCCTCCTCCGTTAACATCTATTGAGCCTTGAGTATCGTGAAAGTTGGTTTGAGAAAAGAGCAATCCCGTAAGGTACAAGAATACTAATAAGTAAAGTTTTCTCATATTTAAAGAAGCTGGTTAGTGTTTTATGATGGATCGGGTGTAGATACTGCCGTCGGAAAAATAAAAACGCAAATAATAAACACCATAGCTGTAGCGGCTCATATTAAGTACATAAGAATTACCTTTCAGCTGATTGGTCTCCACGGTTTCATAGATCTTAAACTCGTTATATGGCAGCAGTTCAAATTTTACTATTTTACTATGAAAGTCTTGATTCCATAAAATATTTAGCACGTCTTTTACGGGAACTGGTGCAGCTTTAATTTCTTTGCCATATTGTTCTGCATCAGTAAGCGGTTCAGCCAATGTTTTAAAAATTGAATCAGTATTCGCGGTAGCGGTATTACAACCTAAACAATCCGTTCTTAAAATTTGATTGCCAGCAGAGTCATATTCGAAATAAATTGTCTGTGCATGAAAGATACTTGACAAAATTAAAGTAGCAAGAAAGTATATATGTCTCATAAAGATGATGATTTTCGAATACTAAAGTTACAAAGATCCACGTATCCCTTAATAATGACATTTATCATTTTCTATAATGTAATTTTGGAAGGATTTAATTTTGAGCTAAATTTCACATTTTTCAGAAAAGGTCTTTCTCTTCTAAAAACTGAAATTGTAGCCGAGCCTATGTGCTGTTACAAACGAGCTATCTTTGGGTATTATTGAAAATTATCTCATCTAACCAAGCAGGTTATGTGATGAAATATTTGGAAATTTTCTTGTTTGTTTGAGTTTTCAAATTACATTTTTTTCAAGAAAACAGTAACTAAAAATGCATCAAAAAAATAGAAGATTATAAATTTTTAAGCTCATTTGGTTATAATTATTCAATTATCAAATTCATATTTTAGTTAATGCATTGAAAATCAATCCCAACACCGAAAGATTTTGCCCTTATAATTCCTATTATGTTAAGTCGGACGTTTTTGAGATGCTTATAACATTATAAGATTGACAATAAAAGTACGAAAAAATTGAAAATAAAAAACTCGGTCAATAAACCTAGTCATGGTCGGAAGAAATTCCGGCCATTTTTTATGACTAAGTTTTGAATACCTTTCCGGGGTCTCCTCCTGCAAAAATGATAAGTATTTCGGTAATCATATCGCGAAGTTCCATGGCAATGCGCCTTTTTGCGGTTTTGTAGCCTAAAGCGTTGGCTTTTTTGTAAATCAGCAAAAGCATTGAGGCAATCATCGTCATGTATACCATCACTTCGATGCCGTTTTTGTTGAGCGAGACCAAATGGCTCAGATTGAGTTCCTGCTTTAGGAATCTGAAGAAAACTTCAATATCCCAGCGTTTGCGGTAATAATCAGCAATTTCCTTGCTGGTGAGTTCAAACTCGTTGGTTAAAAACCAAAACTCTTTCTTTGTTTTTTCATTACGGATGACCACCAATCGAAAGTCAGTTTCTACTTTTTCTTCACGGTGATGCACGTTTCCACGCTTGTTTTGTACCGGGATTCCGGTGTAGAGTTTTACTTTACTGTCTTTCAAGACTCTCCAGTCATCCCATCTCTCAGAACCTTGCGAAGTGAGATAGGATTCGACTTCTTCAAACTTCCGGTTTTCTTTAGAACGTACAATGAATTTTACCGACTTTTCTTCAAATTCCTTCATCCCCCTTACCGACTGCAAACCCCTGTCGATAACATAAATATTACCGTGATGTTCTTCCTTTTTTACCTGCTTTAGGATGGCTTCCGGCAGCGCATTGTCTTCTGCAGAATATTTCTGTCCGGTAAAAACCTCGGCTCCCGAAGGCAGAACACCATCAAAAGAAAAACTGAACTTCACCAATTTTTTACCGCTTTTCTGGTCGATGCCTTCCTTGAGTTTTGAGCAGGTATCGGCGACAATAGTACTGTCCACCCGGATAAGGTTGTATTTCTCTATCTCGGCTTTATTGTAGAGTTGCGAAAATCTTCCGTACATCTGCTCGTAGATTTCTTTGAAATAATTAGGGTCAATTTTGGAGAGTCTCTCCGAGATGGAGCTTCTGCGTACTTTTTCTTTCTCGCCCAAACCGAAAAGTGCTTTGAAGCCGCTGCTGTTAAATGTATCTTCAAGAGTTCTCTGGCTTAGTTTTTCATTGTCGAAGATACAGAAAAGCAAAAGGTAGAACATTTTCTTGCCATGAAGCACCTTGCTGTAATAGTCCACCTTCGTGGTTGCAGAAAGATGGCTCAAAAGTGCTTCGGGAACAAAATCCAAAACTTGTTTAAGAGAAATCTTGTGGTCTTTAAATACTGACATAAGTTATTGATTATCAGATATAAAGATACGAAATAAAACCTATTAATCCAAATTAAACCATTGAAAATCAACAAGTTAACCAAAAAAATCAAACAGTTTTAAAAGCAAAAAGTCGGAAGAAAAATCTTCCGACCATGACTATCAATAAACCGAGTTTTTTAAATTATTCTTTAATTAAAGTTTGACTATATACGAGATTATTATTTTTTATAATTCTAGCGTAATAGACACCTGTTAAGAGTCTACTCACATCAAATTCTAAGTTTGTTGTTTCAAAAGAAATATTGCCTTTAGCATCAACTATTTGTATTTTTATATTTTCAAATTTTTTATCGTCCATAGTTCTATTTGAACCACTACAAGGATCTATAATTCTGTAATTGTTTTTACTATTATTAGTTTTTACAATTCTATAGCCATCACATGGATCAGGAGCAGGCGGAGTAATTGCCTCTATAGTTTCATAGGTGCCACAATTATTTGTAGCAATTATTTTTCTTTCTATATACCAGTTATAACTTGGTCCATGAGCTAAACCTGACTCACAGTTTGAAGAAATAGATCCACCTG
>CAZPQV010000120.1:0-4175 GCA_964588705.1 uncultured Chryseobacterium sp. | reverse complement strand
CGATTTGTTTTTTCCGGCATTTGAAATTAAAAACTGCTACAACAAATTGAAAGCAGATAAAAATAATATTGAATATCACGAAATAAAATCCATTCACGGACACGATGCTTTCCTGATGGAATACGAACAGTTAAATGAAATTTTAAGAAATATATTCTAGTAATGAAAAGAAGAAATGAAATAAAACTTTTAAAAAACAAATCCATTATTCGCTTTGAAGGGAAGGATTTCCTTGGTGAGGTTGGGATTGATGGACGTATTTTCAAAGCGCTGACTTACGCCAGAATAAGTGTTGGTGTTATTTCGCAGCAAGCCGTGGAAAACGGTGTGTCTGTTTTGGTGAACGATTCCGATGCAGAAAAAGCGGTGGAATGCCTGATTGAAGAATTTGCCGAAGAAAGAAAATCAGGGAAAGTGAAGATGATTTACAGCATCAACAATCTTTCAGTCATTGGTTTTGTAACCAAAGATTACACGAAAATTGCTCAGGAACTGGCACGAAACAATATTTTTCCTTTAATATTAAATCAGGTTGCTGCAGAAAACCGAGTGAATATCATAGTGACCTCCGGACAGGACGAAAAGGCCAAAAACATCATCGAAGCCGAAATTTTCGGAAAACCAAAGACCGTCCATCTCGCCATTATCGGACACGGAAATGTGGGCGGAACCTTGATTGATCAGGTTTTAGAAAGTTCTGAAGAAATCAAACGAAGAAAAAAACTCGACCTGAAAATTGTAGCGATTGCAAATTCCAAAAAATTAGCGTTAAACCGTGATGGAATTGGAAATAATTGGAACGATGAAGTTGTAGGCACGGAGAAAAATTCTGATGTGGATGAGCTGATTCGTTTCTCAAAGGAGAATCAGTTAGAAAACCTCATTGCGGTGGACAATACCGGTTCGAAAGATTTTGTGAAGAATTATTACAAATTAGCTGAAAACGGTTTTGATTTGGTTTCATCCAACAAAATTTTCAACACTTTACCGATTGAAGAATACCGGACTTTCAGAACATTATTAACCAAGAATAATAAAAAATATCTTTACGAAACCAATGTTGGTGCAGGTTTACCTTTAATCGACACCATTAAACTACTTCATCTTTCCGGTGAAAATATCACGAGAATCAAAGGCGTTTTCTCAGGTTCGCTGAGTTATATTTTCAACAATTTTTCGGTTCGTAACGATAAATTTTCAACCATTATCGGCGAAGCGATGGAGAAAGGATTCACAGAGCCGGATCCACGCGAAGACCTTTCAGGAAACGATGTAGCAAGAAAGCTTCTGATTTTGGCGCGCGAACTTGATTTGATTAACGAGTTTTCAGACATCAATATTCAGAACCTGATTCCTCAACATTTATTGGAGATTTCAAAGCAGGATTTTATTTCAAGAATTCCTGAATTGGATGAAGAATATCAGAAAGTAAAGGAAAACCAAAAGCCGGATCACGTGCTTCGTTATGTGGGAGATTTGCACGGCGACCTTCATCAGGAAAAAGGTGAACTCGACGTGAAACTGATTTCTGTTCCATCAAGTTCAGCACTCGGACAGTTAAAAGGCTCAGACTCTATTTTCGAAATCTATACCGAAAGTTATGGAGAAAACCCAATTGTAATTATGGGCGCAGGAGCAGGGGCAAAAGTTACCGCCAGAGGTGTTTTCGGAGATATTTTACGAATTAGTGAGAATAAATAAATTTCAACACATCTTTGGCGTGTTCAACTGAAAAAACCTGATAAAGAAGGGCAATAAGGCAAAATAAAAAAGTAAAATGAAAGGATTAAACATATCATGTTTGAAATAAGTTCTGATAGCCCGCTTTATCAAATTGATAATTATTATGGAAAATTTTGAAACTTTAGCAATCCGTTCGCAGGCAGAAAGAAGTCAGTACGGTGAACATTCCGTGCCGGTTTATCTTACATCAAGTTTTGTTTTTGATGATGCCGAAGATATGCGCGCAAGTTTTGCGGAAGAAAAAGAGAAAAATCTCTACAGCCGATACAGCAATCCAAACGCCAACGAGTTCATCGATAAAATCGTGAAAATGGAAGGCGCAGAATCGGGCTACGCTTTTGCAACAGGAATGGCGGCGGTGTATTCAACATTTGCGGCATTGCTCAATTCCGGCGATCATATTTTGAGCTGTCAGTCAGTTTTTGGCGCAACGCACGCACTTTTCACCAAGTACCTGCCGAAATTCAATATTGAAACAACTTATTTCAAAGCAAACGATTCAGAAAAGGTAGAGAATTACATCCAGCCCAACACCAAAATTCTCTATCTCGAAACACCAACCAATCCGGCGATTGAAGTCTTGGATTTAGAGTTTTTTGGGAAAATTGCCAAGAAACACAATCTGATTTTCATTGTAGATAACTGTTTTGCAACACCTTATCTTCAGCATCCGATTAAATACGGAGCCGATTTGGTGGTTCATTCCGCTACGAAACTCATTGATGGACAAGGCCGAGTTTTGGGTGGCGTTACGGTCGGCAGAAAAGATTTGATTCAGGATATTTATGCGTTTTCAAGATTAACTGGACCTTCTTTATCGCCTTTCAATGCCTGGGTTTTAAGTAAAAGTCTGGAAACCTTGGCGGTAAGAGTGGATCGACATTGTGAAAATGCCTTGAAAGTAGCCGAGTTTCTCGAAAGTCATCCCAATGTAGAATTCGTGAAATATCCTTTCCTGAAATCTCATCCGAGTTACGAAATCGCCAAAAAACAAATGAAAGCCGGTGGAAATATCGTTGCTTTTGAAGTAAAAGGCGGCATCGAAGGCGGCAGAAATTTCCTCAACAAAATTAAGATGTGTTCGCTTTCCGCCAATCTCGGCGACACCAGGACGATTGTGACGCATCCTGCTTCCACAACGCATTCCAAGCTATCAGACGAAGAAAGAAATGAAGTTGGGATTTCCGCCGGTTTGGTGCGGTGTTCAGTTGGTTTAGAAAATGTGGAAGACATCATCGCCGATTTGAAACAAGCCTTGGATTAATATTTGGGCGTGCCCAGTTTTTTCCGCGCTTTTCCCTTCGCCGAAAAACAGGTCGGTCTGCGGCAAGTCGCTTTTTTCGGGCGGCGGCGCAGCCGCCGCCCGAAAAAGAGCTCCAACAATTGCCTTCGCCCTCACGCAAAGGCACGGCATAAATTGACAATCACGTCAATAAAGGGTAAATTTGCAAAAACAATAGAACGGGAATATCATCCTGAGCGAAGTGGAAGGAAGCCCGTGTACAAAGAACAAAATTTAATTGGCTGCAGCCATAATTTATAAAAATGAAGAATTCAGAACAGCTATACAAAGCCCTCAACGAAAGAATCCTTGTGCTCGACGGAGCGATGGGAACAATGCTTCAGCGGTATAAATTCACCGAAGAAGATTACCGTGGCGAGCGTTTCAAAGATTGGGCATATCCCGTAAAAGGAAACAACGATTTGCTTTCTCTTACGCAACCACAGGCGATTGAGGAAGTTCACAGAAAATATCTGGAAGCCGGTGCCGACATCATCGAAACCAACACTTTTTCCGGAACAACCATCGCAATGGCAGATTATCACATGGAAGATTTGGTTTATGAACTGAATTTTGAATCCGCAAAAATTGCCAGAAAAGTCTGCGACGAATTCACAGAAAAAAATCCTGAAAAACCAAGATTTGTAGTAGGAGCCATTGGTCCCACCAACAAAACAGCGTCGCTTTCACCAAACGTAAATGACCCGGGATTTCGTGCCATTACGTTTGATGAATTGAGAGTTGCCTACAAACAGCAGGCAGAAGCACTTTTGGATGGTGGAGCTGATATACTTTTGGTAGAAACGATTTTCGATACACTGAATGCAAAAGCCGCACTTTTCGCCATTGATGAAATTCAGGAAGAACGAAAAATCCAGATTCCAATCATGGTTTCAGGAACGATTACCGATGCTTCCGGACGAACTTTGAGCGGACAAACTGCCGAAGCGTTTCTGATTTCCGTTTCTCACATGAACCTGCTGAGTGTAGGTCTGAACTGCGCTCTCGGTGCAAAACAACTCACGCCTTATCTTGAAACTCTTTCCAATAATTCGGATTTCTATATTTCGGCTTATCCAAATGCCGGCCTTCCAAATGCGTTCGGACAGTATGACGAAACACCCGAGCAAATGAAGGAACAGATTGAAGA
>CAZPQV010000119.1:0-4192 GCA_964588705.1 uncultured Chryseobacterium sp. | reverse complement strand
TTTTTGCCACTGCAAAAGACGGAACCAAAATTCCGATGTCCATCGTTTACAAAAGAGGAATGGAGAAAAACGGTAAAAATCCGCTGCTTCTTTACGCTTACGGTTCTTACGGAAACTCGATGGATGCAACTTTCAACAGCAGCAGACTTTCTTTGTTAGACAGAGGTTTCATCTACGTACTTACACATATCCGTGGCGGACAGGAAATGGGAAGACAATGGTATGAGGACGGAAAAATGATGAAGAAAATCAACACGTTTACCGATTTTATCGATTCAGGAAAATATCTGATTGAGCAAAATTATACTTCACCAAAACATCTGTATGCGCAAGGCGGTTCTGCCGGAGGATTATTGATGGGAGCAGTGATGAATATGGCGCCTGATATGTGGAACGGTGTTATTTCTCAGGTTCCGTTCGTGGATGTGGTAAATACGATGCTCGACGAAAGTATTCCGCTTACAACCAACGAATACGACGAATGGGGAAATCCAAATAATAAGGATGCATATTTCTACATGAAATCGTATTCACCGTATGAGAATATCGAGAAGAAGAACTATCCAAATACTTTAATTACGACAGGTCTTCACGATTCTCAGGTTCAGTATTTCGAGCCTGCAAAATGGACGGCAAAACTTCGTGATATGAAAACCGATAACAACATCATTCTCCTGAAAACCGATATGTCTTACGGACACGGCGGAGCATCAGGAAGATTCGATTATCTGAAGGATTTGGCGTTGGTTTACGCGTTTATGTTCAAACTTGAAGGAATAACTAAATAAATTATAAAAATGAGAAAGAAAATCGTAGCCGGCAACTGGAAAATGAATAAGGATTATGTCGGTGCGCAACAACTGATGACTCAACTTTTAAGCTACACCAGCAACAACTCCACCAACTGCGAAGTGTATATTGCACCGCCTGCAGTTTATGCAATGATGGCGAAAGACCTTTTGGAAGGAAGCAAAGTTGAGGTTTACACTCAGGATATGAGCGAGCACGAAAGTGGCGCATACACGGGTGAAATTTCCGGAGAAATGATCAAATCGATCGGTTTAAACGGTTCTTTAATCGGGCATTCCGAGCGCAGACAATACCACGGCGAAACCGATTCACACTGCAACAGAAAAGTAAAACTGGCATTGAACAAAGGACTTACACCGATTTATTGTAACGGAGAAACTTTAGATCAGAGAAAGGCAGGAACGCATTTCGACGTTGTAAAATATCAAACCGAAGTAGCGCTTTTCACCCTTTCTGCAGACGAGATCAAGAAGGTGGTTATCGCTTACGAACCGGTTTGGGTGATTGGAACGGGTGAAACCGCAACTCCGGAGCAGGCGCAGGAAATCCACAAACACATCAGAAATCTGATTGCCGCAAAATACGGACAGGACGTTGCAGACGAGGTTTCCATCCTTTACGGAGGTTCGGTGAAACCGGAAAATGCAAAAGAGATTTTCTCGCAGCCGGATATCGACGGCGGTCTCATTGGAGGAGCAGCTTTGAAAATTGAGGATTTCTCAAAAATCATCGAAGCATTCAATTAATATTTCTTGGAGCCGGGAACCTGCTTTCCGTTGCAAGTCCTCGCTCCAATGCTGTCAGGCGAAGCCAGTCCATGGCTTGCTGTGGGCTTTCCACTTCAATCAGGGCTAGTGTCGTTTCGGCGTTAAAAGAAGTTTTTGCCACGAATACACGAATTTAATGTTAGTGTATTCGTGGCTTTTTCTCAATAAAGACAACTTAAATCATAATAGTAAAAAAATTCTGTGATAATCTGTGAGATCTGCGGGAACTGAAAAGAATAGACTAAATTTGCAAAATGCAAAACTACTTAGAATTCAATTTCAATATCACACCACTCAAACCTTGGGACGAAATCCTGATGGCAGAACTCATACAGGTCGGTTTCGACAGTTTTACTGAAGAGCACGACGGTATTTTGGCCTATATTCCAAAGGAGCTTTTCAACGAATATGAAATGAAATCTCTTAACATTTTCAGCAATAATGAGGTGAAGATTTCTTATACTTTCCAAGAAATGCCCAACATCAACTGGAACGAAGAATGGGAAAAAAACTTCGATCCCATTAATGTGGAAGATAAAGTTTTGATTAGAGCCGAGTTTCACGATGCCAATCCTGGGATGCACGAGATTGTCATACAACCAAAAATGTCTTTCGGAACCGGTCATCATCCAACAACTCATCTGATGATTCAGCAGATGCTCGATATGGATTTTAAGGATAAATCGGTTTTAGATATGGGTTGCGGAACGTCTGTATTAGCCATTTTCGCAAAACAGAATGGAGCCGGAAGAACAGTAGCCATCGATATTGATGAATGGTCGGTAGAAAATTCCATAGAAAACGCCGAGAGAAATGGAGTAGAGCTCGATATTTCACAGGGAACTGCAGACAACCTGGGCTCAGAAAAATTTGATATTATTCTGGCGAATATCAACCGGAATATCCTGATTTCGGATATACCAGCTTATGTTTCTGTATTAAACGATGGCGGACAACTTCTACTTTCCGGATTATGTTTCTTTGATGTGGATGATGTACTTCAAGTCTGCAACGAACAGGGTTTAACCTTGAAAAATAAGCAACAACGAGAAGAGTGGATGTCACTCTTGCTGGAAAAATAGTTTATTCTTTCACGGAGTTTTTGGAGTTTTGACACATAGTTTCACTTAGATTTCATTGAAACTCTGTGAAATCTGTGCGAAAATTATTTATGCTTTTCTTCGATCCATTTGCTCATATACTTGGTGCTTTGCAAAGTATGATGCTGTAGAATCTGACCAAAAAAATTCTTGTTGCGATGTTCCTGCAGAGTTGCAGAAATGATTTTCAATTTCTCTGAAAAATCAGGAAGAAATTTTTCTTTATTGAATCGCTTTTCCAAAAGTTGATATCCCGCTTGTTGTGCTTTATGCCATAAGTTTTCATCGGTATAAAGTTCAGCTGCTTTTTCTACGAAGTCTTCGTCATTATCGGCAATAAATCCGTTCCATTCCATATTGCCATGCATTCCTTCCGCACCGATGAAAGAAGTAATATTTGGAAGTCCGTACATCATGCTTTCCAATAATTTACCTTTAATTCCTGCTCCAAAAGGAATAGGAGCGAGCAGAACTTTTGTTTTGCTAAAAACTTCTTCCACAGTTTTTGCTCTGCCTTTAATCAGGAATTTTTCTTTTTCATTATGCAGTTGTTTGGCTTTATCAGAAGCATAAGCGCCATAAATATGCATTTCTGCATCAGGAAGTTTCTTTCTGATTTTTGGCCATAATTTCTTAAGTTTCAAAACAGTTTGCCAATTTGGTTCGTGAAGAAAATTTCCGATGCTGATGAAATTTTTTCTTTCAGAAAATGTTTTTTTTGAAGGTTTTGTTACCCCAAACATTGGAAGATAAAACAATATATCTTTTTCGATTCTGAATTTTTCCACCAGCAGATTCATCTCAAATTCTGAAATAATTAAAGAAAGATCGCAGCGCAAAATAGAAGCAATTTCACGTTTAGCAATATCAGACAATAAATTATTTTCTGTGAGCTGTCTATCGTTCTTAAATGCAGTTTCCCGGGCTTTTCTCAAGAAATGAAGATCTTCAGTATCTAATATTTTTATCGTATTAGGACATTGTTCAGAAACTCTCCAGCCAAACTGTTCTTCAGTAATGAATCGGTCGAAAATTACAACATCAGGTTTTAGCTCTGAAATTAATTTATCAAAAGAAGAATCATTCAATTGAATGTTCTTCATTTCGATAGTCAGAGCATTTAAATCAAAACTGAAATCAGAAACACTTGCGGACGAAAGAAAGGTAATTTTATATTCTTCTTTTTGAAAGAACTCAATCAGTTGGAGCATTCTTGTTCCTGCGGCAGTGGAGTTGGGCTCAGGAAAAACGGTTCCAATGATGACGAGATGCTTCATGCTTCAAAAGTAAATAAAAAAAGAGAAACCATTTCTGATTTCTCTTTCAGTGAGCGCGATAGGATTCGAACCTATGACCGTCTGCTTAGAAGGAAGTGAAATTTACATTGCAAATTTTATCTTTTTATTTCAAAAGTCTCTAAAACAGGGCATTAAGCACGATTGTCATTTTCCTTTATTATCACAATTTATCCTTTTTTTACTAAATTTGTTTGACCTATGTTGGACCCAGAGGTCA
>CAZPQV010000118.1:0-4496 GCA_964588705.1 uncultured Chryseobacterium sp. | reverse complement strand
TTTAATACCAACTGTAAGGGATTTCTCCGGCTTGTTGGTAGTAATTTCCTCAAAGTTGTTTACAACCTTGAATCTCTGTCCCGGGGTGATAGGTTTTAATTTTCTAACAGACATTACTATAATTTATATTATTTACTAAATTCTAATTATACTGAGAAAATGTCGATTACTTCTCCTTCTGCAAGGGTGATAACGGCTTTTTTCAGTTTGTTGGTTTTACCAACCTGAAGTCCTTTTTTAGTGTACTTCGCAGATACCTTAGGAGCATAAACCATGGTTCTAACGTCTGCTACTTTTACACCGTAAGCTGCTTCTACCGCGTTCTTGATCTGGATTTTATTCGCCTTAGTATCTACCAAGAAAGAATAAGCACCACGAAGATCCGTAAGGTAGTTTGCCTTTTCTGAAATTACTGGTTTAATAATAACTGACATGATTTATTTCTTTAGATTTTCTGTGAATAATTCTACTGCACCTTCTACGAAAACAATCTCACCAGCGTTCACTAAGTCGTACGAAGAAATTTCGTTGTAAGTAAGAACTTTGGTTTTTGGAAGGTTTCTTGAAGAAAGGAATACATTCTTATTAGCTTCAGGTAAAATGTAAAGAGACTTTTTACCTTCGAAACCAAGTGCATTATTGATATTGATGAATTCTTTAGTTTTTGGAGCATCAAAAGTGAATGATTCCAATACTTTAATCGAATTATCTTTAAGCTTCTGAGAAAGAACAGATTTCTTAGCCAATCTCTTAAGAGCTTTGTTCAGTTTGAATCTGTAGTCTCTTGGTTTTGGACCAAATACTCTACCCCCACCTTTGAATGTAGGAGATTTGATATCACCATATCTTGCAGCTCCAGAACCTTTTTGCTTCTTAAGCTTTCTTGTAGAAGCCGTAATTTCGCTTCTTTCTTTAGACTTATGAGTTCCCTGTCTTTGCGCGGCAAGGTATTGCTTTACTTCTAGGTAAACCGCGTGGTTGTTTGGCTCGATTCCGAATACAGATTCGTCAAGAGTTACTTTTTTACCGGTTTCCTTTCCCTGGATGTTATATACTACTAGCTCCATCTTCTTACAATTACATATGAATTTTTAGCTCCCGGAACAGCACCTTTTACTACTAAAAGATTTTGCTCTTCATCTACTTTCAATACCTGAAGGTTTTGTACAGTTACCTGCTTACCTCCCATTCTTCCGGCCATTCTCATTCCTTTGAATACTCTTGAAGGGTCTGAACCTGCACCGATAGAACCTGGGGCTCTCAATCTGTTGTGTTGTCCGTGGGTAGTTTGCCCAACACCTCCAAAACCGTGTCTTTTTACAACACCCTGGAATCCTTTACCTTTAGAAGTACCTGTTACGTCAACATATTCACCTTCTGTGAACAGTTTAACATCTACTACATCTCCTACTGTAAGGTGATCGAATCCGTGATAGAATTCAAACAGCTTTGCTTTAGGAGTAGAACCTGCCTTTTTGAAGTGGCCGGCTAACGCTTTTCCAACGTTCTTCTCACTCTTGTCATCGAAACCCAACTGAAAGGCTTTATACCCATCGTTTTCTACGGTTCTGACCTGTAAAACCGGGCATGGACCTGCTAGAATAACAGTACAAGGAATATTCTTCCCGTTCTCGTCAAACAGAGAGGTCATACCGATTTTTTTACCAATAATACCTGACATTATTTAATATATATCTATTGTTACACTTGTTTCATCTTGGTTTTGAAGTGATTTCTATATTACAATTAGGCACACTTCGCCCCTAAAATGAGTGTGCAAATGTATGAAGAATTTTTGAACTGACAAACAGCGAGTTAAAAATATTTTGAGATTTAACAAAAAAACTTCGGCAGACGCTGAAGTTCTAGAAGTATTTGAAGGTGAATGGATTCGAATTTTTACTTCTCCGGATATTTCACTTTCCTGTCCAACTCAATTGGGTTGTTATATTTTTTTATTCTTGCTCTTTCATCAACCTCATAATCCCTGAATTTCTGGTCAGTATCAATCTTATGTCCTTCATCGGTAATTAAGGGACTTTTCTTATAATCAAAATCTTGAGCGATTAAAGACTTTAAGGGCGATTTATAATATTCTATTTCCATTTTACTATATCTGTCATAAGAAATTTCAATGGGCTTTATGTGTTTATTATTATACCAAACATCCATCACATAAGTTTCCTCAACCGCCTGATAACGAATCAGTTCGAAGTCGAAATTATCTTTATCGTCCGACAGTTCTACAATCAGCCCCGGAAGTCCGGAAAATTTATGCGGTCCTTCCTGAAAAGGTATTTCTGAAGCAAACCACGCTTCCCAATTTCTTCCGCTCCAAGATGTGGTGGCTTTCTGAAGCTTGAGATTTCCGAGGGTTTTTGTCTCCTTATGAACTTTCCAATTCTGAGTTGGGTTGTCCTTCAATAAAAATGCATCAAATCCTTTGAAAGTAATTAAAGAAACTGTTCCCGAAGTTTTATTTTTAGTAAAAATATCGGTCATTTTACCTTCGAAATACATCGGTTGCTTTGCTCTATCAAGAGAATCGGCGATATAATATTTACGCTCGTAATAATAGGTCTTGTCTGAATTAATATCAAGATGATAAGTGGCTTTCGTTTTCAAAGTATCCTCCGCACTCATTCTGGATTGATATTCATATATAAAACGGTGCGTTTGCCCAAAAATTGCAACACCAAATAATAAAAGAAACAACAGAATAAACTTTCTCATTTTATTTTTTTATTTAAACAAATAAAACAATACCATCTGAACGATAATGATAAGAAAAAATTTTATAAGAAAATTTCGTTTTGAAGTTTTATGATTGAACATAAGCATTCCAATTGCCGAACCTATACTTCCGCCAAATAAAGATATTAGCAGCAATGTATTTTCAGGAATTCTACGCTGCCTCTTTCTTGCTTTGTATTTATCAAAACCGAGAACCAGAAAACTTATAAGAGAAGCAACGGTAATATATAAAATGGGATTCATAAATTCAAAAATAAAAAAAATCCGCTCCAAAAAGGAACGGATTTTTATCATAGCAAAGTGTTTCTTATGCAGGATGCAGGAAGCCTAAAGCTTAAGGCTTAAAGCATTCTGCTTGATCATCACACTTTAATTTCTACGTCTACTCCTGAAGGAAGCTCAAGCTTCATTAGAGCGTCTACAGTTTTAGAAGAAGAAGAGTAGATATCCATCAGTCTCTTGTGAGCTGAAAGCTGGAACTGCTCTCTTGCTTTCTTGTTTACGTGCGGAGATCTCAACACTGTGAAGATTCTCTTGTGTGTTGGCAATGGGATTGGACCATT
Source organism: uncultured Chryseobacterium sp. (assembly GCA_964588705.1). Classification (GTDB taxonomy): domain Bacteria; phylum Bacteroidota; class Bacteroidia; order Flavobacteriales; family Weeksellaceae; genus CAZPQV01. Next base: position 1,179 of record CAZPQV010000118.1, on the reverse strand, counting down.
AACCACTGCACCTGTAGATTTTACAGTTTTTACGATTTTTTCTGCAGATTTATCTACCAAATTGTAATCGTAAGACTTTAGTTTTATTCTGATTCTTTGTGACATTTTAATCTAATTTTTAAAAATTAACCTCTTGCTTTAGCGATTACGTCTTCAGCGATGTTCTGCGGTGCAGCTTCATACTTTTCGAACTCCATCGAAGATGTTGCTCTACCTGAAGAAAGTGTTCTAAGCGATGTTACATATCCAAACATTTCAGAAAGCGGAACGAAAGCTTTGATTACTTTAGCGTTGTTTCTGTCGTCCATACCGTTTACAGTACCTCTTCTTCTGTTAAGGTCACCTACGATATCTCCCATGTATTCTTCAGGTGTTACCACTTCAAGCTTCATGATTGGCTCCATGATTACCGCTTTAGCAGCTTTTCCTGATTCACGGAATCCCATTTTAGCAGCAAGTTCGAAAGAAAGCTGATCCGAGTCAACTGCGTGGAAAGATCCGTCCTTAAGAGTAACTTTCATTGCGTCAACCTCAAATCCTGCAAGAGGACCGTTTTTCATAGCTTCTTTGAAACCTTTTTCTACTGAAGGGATGAATTCTTTAGGAATGTTACCACCCTTGATTTCGTTTACGAACTCAAGACCTGTTTTACCTTCATCTGCAGGACCGATTTCGAATACGATGTCTGCGAATTTACCACGTCCACCTGATTGTTTTTTGTAAACTTCTCTGTGGTTTGCAACATTGGTAAGTGCTTCTTTGTATTCTACCTGTGGCTGACCTTGGTTAACTTCTACTTTGAATTCTCTTCTCATACGGTCAACAATGATATCAAGGTGAAGTTCTCCCATCCCTGAAATGATTGTTTGACCTGAAGCTTCGTCAGTTTTAACTTGGAAAGTTGGATCTTCTTCAGCCAATTTAGCCAAAGCATTACCCATTTTATCCTGGTCTGCTTTTGTTTTAGGTTCAACAGCGATACCAATTACTGGATCCGGGAAGATCATTGATTCAAGAACGATTGGGCTTTTCTCGTCTGATAAAGTATCACCAGTTTTAATATCTTTGAAACCTACAGCTGCACCAATATCTCCTGCCTCGATATACTCCACAGGATTTTGCTTGTTAGCGTGCATCTGATAGATTCTTGAAATTCTTTCTTTGTTTCCAGAACGTGTG
>CAZPQV010000117.1:0-4503 GCA_964588705.1 uncultured Chryseobacterium sp. | reverse complement strand
GCATCATCGGGAGCAAGCGTGAAAAACAGCCGGTGAAAGAGTTCGATCTGGGCTTTGTATTCCACAGATCGGTTCAACAGCACATCGGTCTGCTTTGCCAAAACCGGCACCCCGTTATCCAGAATGTAGATGGACTTCCTGGAATCCTGAATCATCTTGTAGGCGAAAAAGAAACCCGCCAACACGATAATTACAGCAAAAGCCACCGTTCCGAGGGAAACAATTTTGTTGATTTTTATTCTTTGCTCTATGTTTTTGATCAGCATTTTTTTATTTTTTTGAGTTATTCATTGCACTTCCTACCATTCCTGAAGGAGAACCTGTCGCTGCAGATTTTACTGCTGCACCTGCAACACTTGCACCTCCAGTTTTGGCGGCAAGTATGGTGGTTTTGGCACCACCCGTCATTCTTATTGCGGCCATTTTCATCTTGGTCATCGCTCCGGCTCCTCCCGCTGTGACAATAGTATCGGCAATGGTCGGCGTCATTAAAACTCCGATACCCGTCACGATATAGGCGACACAGGTAAAAAGTCCGCTGTAAATCATTCCTGAATTGCTCACATATACCATTAATGCATCGAGATTGGTGATGGTTCCATTGGTGAGCAGCGTATCGTAACGTTCAATTTCCATTTCGTAGCCGGAAGCGATAAGTTGCTGACCAATGTTGATGATGGTGTAAGCAACGAAGGTGTAGAGATTGACATTGATGAATTTGGAAACCCAACTGTACAGTGAGTTCTCAAATCCGGGTATGAGCGCCATTCCCACCGCAATCGGACCCAAAATAATGAGGATGTAGGCCCAGATTTTTTGGATAAAAAATATCAGATACACACAAATCCTCAGAATGGAAAGACAGATAAATTCAATGATTTCTGCGACCAATTTTTGCAATTGGAATTCCATCCGTATTTGCCACTCTTTGATGGGCTGGATGAGTTTGTCCAATCCCTCGCTGATATCAAACCAGGAATCGTCCGCATCCTTTCCGGTATTGTTGATGACGTCCTGTTTGGCATCTTGATCGGCTGTCAGTTTGATGACAGCATCCAGCAACTGCTGCTGCTTTTTGAAACGCTGCACCCGTAAATCATTTACTTCGGATTCTATGTCGCTGAAGATGGCGATTCCCGGTTCGGCGATGGCTTCAAAAGGTGCCTGAATCATATTGACGAATCCCGACCAATACACGAGTGTAAATCCTATGAGGATCGGCTTCAGCATGGGGGTGATTTCCCATTCGCGGTCTCCCGCCGCCATCTGCCATCCCATATAGCCGAGATACATCAATGCTCCCAATCCGCCAATTGCTCTTCCCACCAATGCTGAACCGGCGGCACTGTCCTGAACGCTGTTGTCCAACTTGGTGAAGACTTCCATAAACCATTTCTCAAATGCGCCGTCGCCTTTTAGAAATTGAAGCAGGTTGCTGTAATCGCCGTCGGTTTGTGCAAAACCGAAGATGGGCTGTAAGATTGCTAGAAGGCAAAACAATAGTGTAATAGTTCTGTTCATCTTAAAATCGGTGTTTGTATTGCTGCATCGTGTTGTGGATAATCTGCTTGTCCGAAGCCGGTGTCCACGCCTGTGGCAGAGCATAGGGTGAATGGTTTTTCAGAATATTTTTATAGTCCAGCAACAGTGTTGTCTTGTTGTTGTATTTCCGTAATTCCTGAACCAGTTTTCTCCATCGGATAAGGGTTTCATGATACATGATGAAGCGTTTTCCTCTCGGCATATCCATGCTTCTGGACATTGAATATTTTTCCTTAATCATGTCCAGTTCTTCCTGCATTCTTTTTAATGTTCCCGTGGTATTGAGCATTTCGTAGGTTTGCTGGTCTTTCAGCCGCCATTCGATAAAGTTTTGCGGAGTATCGGGAAACTGCGTGATGGGTTTCAGCATCCTTTTATAGTAAAGCAACCAAAGCGGATCTGCATCTACCGTGGCGGATGTCCAATGCGCAAAATCCTGAACGCTTCTTTTATAGATCGTATCGGATGCTGCTTTGATTTTTTTGGCTTCCTCTTCTTCCAGTTTTACCTGTGCAAACCTTTGGTTTTGAACTCCTGTCGGTTTTAGCGGACGGATGTCTTCACCGTTTTTATAGTCCCTGTTGATGCTTGGCGCCCACATCCCCCAAACCGTGGCATAGGCAAAGTTGGTCTGAATCCCTAAAAAATATTTGGGATAAGGTCGCCAGTCGCCCCAACTCTGGAAAACCATTCTTTTGTGTTGGGCGACAATGGACGGATCATACAGTCGCTTGACGGTTACCTGTCCAAATACACCCATCGAAATGAGCATCAATTGGAGCATTCCTAATTTTCTAATTAAATTTTTCATCTGTATTTTTTTTGTTTTTAGTTGAAGATGTATCGGTATTTTTGAATGATTTCTCCTACAATGGCTTTGTCGATGTTGACGTAGTTTCTTAAAACCGGAACCTGATAGAGGTATGGGATTTTCTTGGCGTTCTCCAACCTTAAAATGATGTAGAGAATGTTACCGTTGATATTCCGGACACGGGTAAAAACTTTCTCAATCAGCATTTCCCTGTCCATCGCATCCATTAAGAAATCTTTATCCTCATTGAGGATGTCCTGCATGACTTCCTGTTTGAGTTTCACGACTTGTTTGCCGATTTCGATGTAGTATTTGGAGACCAATACGGCATATTCGGGATGTTGGGCGGACAAATCCAGCATCTTGTTGGAATTGGTGGCGATTTTTCCCATATACTGATAGAGATACACCAACTTCTTGCTCTGCGAAAGGGCTGAATTGATATTCTTAAGTTGCTGGTAAATGTATTCCTGAATGGCGATGACCTGCGCCGTCGTATTTTTGATATCGTCATACATTTCCTTCTGCTTTTCGTAGGAATCCAGAAATGCCTGTTCACTCGCCATTCTCACGCCGTGATTGGTGGTCAACTGAACCAACAGTCGGTCATTGATGGCAATTTGCTGGGCTTTTAATCCCGTGGTTAACAGCAATATGATGACAAAAAATATATGTTGCATTTTAAAAGGATTTTATTTGGTTCATTATATTTTCCACGACCTGCTTATCCCGGTTCACATAGTATTGAAATGCCCTTTTATTGCGCAATACTTTGGCTTTAATGTCCCGAATTTTCAGCAGCATGTGCGTAGAGTTTCTGCTCAGTGTTTTTACTTCGCCCAAGGCGTAATCCAAAAGGATTTTTCGTTCGGATTTTTCCATCTGGTTCATTGCTCCATAGGAAGCCACAATCCCAATAATCAGCCTGGTCACCATCTGCAGGTCGTCCACAAACTGAACCTGTGAAGGCAAGACTGCAATAATGGACAGCGGTGCAGTTTCAACCTCGTTCACAATGGCTGTCTGATTTTGGATGATTTTTGTGATCTCCCTGTTCATGGCAATTCCGGTCGGTATGGCTTGAATGGCGAAGGATACAATCCGTAACCGGTCCTGAATTTTCGTGACCTTGTCCTTGAATCCGTTCCACTGCGTTCTGTTGGCAGTTTCTACAGTAGCATTGGCTAATTGATTTTTCCGCATCTCCTTCTGTCTATCGTGTTCCTTCATCGTGGCATTGATTTCAATATTCATCATTGGAAAAGAAACATATTCCTGCTCCCAAGTCGGTGTGGAACCGCCGCTCGAGGAAGTCATTATGACATAGATCATTGGAAGAATAAAGATTAAAATGAGTTTCGTTTTCATTACCCCACTTTTAAAAATTCCTCTTGTAGCGGTTCATTATATTTTCCACGATGCCTTTGTCGGTATTGATGTATCCGGCAAATGGATTGATGGAGTTCCAAAAGCCCAGTCGGTTGGCTTTTTCCAGTCGAAGTTTGATCGCCAGAAGCCATAGTTTCAGGTTTTTCACATTCCCCGAAATATTATGCAGGAGTTTATAGCGGTCTCCGGCTGTGGCAAGGTTGAGTTCGCCCGAAGCCAAAATATCCGAGACATCGGTTACGATTTTTAAACTCTGTTCATAGGTTTTCTGTGAGGCTTTCACGCCAAAAATGGCATATTCGGGATGTTGGGACGCTAACTGCACGACCTGTGACGAATAGTTATAACACTTGTTGAGTTCGGAATAAATCTCCTTGACCTGAATGCCGTTCTGCAGCGTTCCCGAAACTTCCCTCAGACCTTTTAAAATCTTGTTCTGAATGTCATTCGCCACGACCATCTGCGTTCCAACCCAGGTTTGGACCTCTTTCAGTTTGGAGGTTTCCTCTATGACATCATTCTGCTTGGCTTTGAGATTCTCGGAGTAGAGAATCATCGCGGCCGTTACCGTGGGATCGATATAAGTGGTTTGGGCAAAGCCTCCTATTCCCCAAAGAGGGAAAAGTATCATAAGAAGTCTCCCCCAACCCCTCCGAAGGAGGGGATTCATGTCGTGCTTTATCGAAAGTCCACTTTGAACAAATTGCGATAACAATTTTTTATGATTATCCTTTTTCATATGCATTGTGTTTTTGGTTGAT
>CAZPQV010000116.1:0-4504 GCA_964588705.1 uncultured Chryseobacterium sp. | reverse complement strand
AAGAATATACCATTCCTATGTCTTTCTGATTGACGAAAAACAACTTAAAAATTCAAAAAACCCATAAAACCCAAAAGATGAAAAACACATTCATACTACTATTCGCATTTGTCGCCAATTTTTTGATTGCTCAAACTGCAACAAAAGAACAAATCATATCCGATCTGCCTGAAATAGAAATTACCAAGGACATCAATCTCCATATTATTTCGCCGGAGCCGATTCAATACGTGGATTTATCAACGCAGCACCTGACGGGAGATTTGCCGACCACCAACATCGCAAGAATTAAAATCACCGACAATATTCCAGCTGATTCCAAAGAGAAAACAAAAACAGCAATTTTATTTTCCAGTGGCAGCACTGTGGGAATCATTACGGTAGTCGCCCAATCCTTCATTGCCCAATACAAAGCTGTTTACAGAAATTCTGAAAACAGGAATATCGCCACCAATATCCATATTCAGCCCGAAGCGATGCAGCCGATTGAATTCAATAAAATGGCTTTTTCAAATCTGGAACTGACAAAGTTTGCGATGCAAATTATTCAGAAAAAGACCGACGAAAAGCCAATCCGTGAGCAAAAAAATCTGAAACTCACGATGCAGCTCAACAACGTCTATGTCATGAGCGATTATATCTTTCTCGATTTGACCTTTAAAAACCAAACCAACCTGAGTTACGACATTGAAGATTTAAAATTTTCGATTGAGGATAAAAAGATTTACAAAGCGACGAACAATCAGAGTATTGAACTGACACCGATTTTTCGGTTGAATGGTCAAAAAAGTTTCAGGAAAAATTACCGGAACATCTATGTCTTCAAAAAATTCACCTATCCTAACAGCAAAGTGATGATGATTCGGCTGATTGAGGAACAACTCTCGGGAAGAACCATTGAAATGAAGGTGAATTACTCGGATATTTTAAAGGCAGATACTTTCTGATTTAAGATTCAAGATTTCAGATTCAAAATTTCAGATTCAAGATTTCAGATTCAAAATTTAGTTTTTAACCATTAAACACATTTTCCCCTTTGGGGAAAGGGGCTTATGCAAGAACAACAACACCAAATTAAGATTTACGGATTCCTTCAGAAGGCTGTCTATGCCGTGGTTGCATTGGACTGTGCATCGCTGTTCTATCTGAATGCCGATATTCCGGTGGTCTCCAATCTATTGAAGAACTTTTCAAAGATGAGTTTCTTTTATCCGCCTGTGAATGCCAAAATTGCAACGGTCATCTTAATCGGATTGGTCGCCATTGGAACAAAAGCCAAGAAAAAGAAGGATTTGAACATCGCCACCGAGATTATCGTTCCGATGGTTTTGGGATTATTGATGATTTTCGCGTCACTGATTTGGCAGAACGAGGCAGAGAATATTAAAATTCCAAAAATACTTCCCGGATTGAATCTGTATCAAATGATGTATGCGGTGCTGTCATTTTTAGGAGCGGTGATTCTTCAGATGGGTGCGGATTCCATTTCCAAACTGATGCAGCAGAAGATGGGCAAAGACCGATGGAATGTGGAAGAGGAAAGTTTCGACCAAAACCAGCAACTCGTAGAAACCGAAACCAGCATCAATATTCCGTACCTGTTCAGGTTTCAGAAAACCATCAAGAAAGGTTGGATGAATATTAATCCGTTTCGAGGAACGATGGTGATTGGAACGCCCGGTTCGGGAAAATCTTTCGGAGTCATCAATCCGGCGATTCGACAGATGATTGGCAAAGGATTCTGTCTTTGTATTTACGATTTCAAATTCCCCGATTTGGCGCAAATTGCCTATTACCATTATCTACTCAAAAAAAGCAAGGATAAGGAATATCAGCATCAGTTCCACGTCATCAATTTGAACGATGTAGAAAAATCCAAAAGAGTCAACCCTTTCAGAAAAGAATATATCCAGACTTTGGCGGAAGCGCAGGAAATGGCAGAATCGATGGTATCCTCACTTCAAAAAGGCGGTTCAAGTTCGGGAGGCGGTTCGGATGCTTTTTTCACGCAGTCGGCCATCAATTTCCTTTCGTCGTGCATCTATTTTTTTGCAACCCTCGAAAACGGAAAATATTCTGATTTACCGCACATCCTTTCCTTTATGAACCGCAGTTACAAGGAAATTTTTGATGCGCTCTTCACCAACGAGGAAATTTTATCACTGTTATCGCCGTTTAAGACCGCTTATGACAACAAGGCTTTTGACCAGTTGGAAGGACAGATCGGTACCCTTAAAATCTTTATGTCCCGATTGGCAACCAAGGAAAGTTTTTGGGTGTTTTCGGGTGATGAAGTGGAACTGAAAATTACCGACAGGGAAAATCCTTCCATCCTAATATTGGCATCAGATCCGGGAACGCAGGATATTAATTCCGCACTTTATTCCTCGGCTCTGAACAGGACTTTACGATTGATCAACTCCAAACACAATTTGCCCGGAGGAATCATCGCGGATGAATTTCCAACGATCTACATCCATAAAATAGACAATGTGGTGGCAACTGCCAGAAGTAATCGTGTTGCTGTCTTGCTTGGACTACAGGAAATTCCACAACTGCGACAATTTTACAAAAAAGAAGTCGCTGATACCATTTCCGCTATTGTTGGAAATATTTTGTCGGGTTCCGCAAGAGACAAAAACACTTTGGACTGGCTCGAAAAACTGTTTGGAAAAATCAAGCAGAAATCCTATTCCCAATCCATATCGCAGCAGGGAACTACCACGAGCATCAACGAGAAGATGGACAATATGATTCCTGCCGGAAAGATAGCCGCGCTCAAAACCGGAGAAATGGTCGGAATGATTGCCCAGAGCGAAGAAAACGACACCGAAGAATACAAAACTTCCGCCGTAAACGGAAAAATCAATCTGGATTTAAAAGCCATCAAAAACGAGGAACAGAACTATGTGAAAATGCCCGTCTATTACTCCTTTGCCGACAAAACAGGTAAAGATCGGAAAGACGAGGTCTTAATGACCAATTTCAGAAAAATCAACAAAGAGGTGGAACTCATTGTAAACGAACTTTCAAAAGAATAAAAGAATGAAACAAAAAATAACAAATATCCTTTTACCCATCCTTATTCTGACAGGAAACTTTCTTTCGGCACAGTTCAACACGCTGACACCAACCTTGCCCCAAAATAGTGAGGTTTTCATTCCTGCTCAAAAAATGGCTGAAACCACAGACAGAAAAGACAAAAAATCTTGGAAGGAAGTATTCAACTTCAATTCAAAATCGGACTTAAGGACAGAACTGGATTCTCTGAAATCCTTGCTGAAGCAGTATAACGGCGCAGAACAATTCAGGAAAATGCAGTATAAAAAACTGGAAGATTCCCTGCATCAACTGATTTTAAGGAAGGAGAACAACAATAATGAGAGCAACAACAAATTACAGCAACCAATTTCTATTTCTAATGAAAATGAATGGATTCCGTCCTTATCCAAAATCGTGATGCCACTGAAGAGTAATCTGTCTATCACTTCGGGTTACGGTTTAAGAATACATCCCATTTTTGGAATTCAAAAAATGCACAACGGCATTGATCTGAAAGCCGACCACGAAGATGTTTACGCCGTCCTTGACGGAATCGTTACCGAATCGGGTTGGGATTCCAAAGGTGGCGGAAACTACATCAAAATCAAACACTATGACCGATTTGAAACCGCCTATCTGCACCTGTCACAAATGTATTACAGAGCAGGAGAAAAGGTAAGAGCAGGCTTCATCATCGGGAAAAGCGGAAACACCGGAAACTCTACCGGATCGCACCTGCATTTCGCAGTAAAGGAATATGGCAGAAACATCAATCCGGCACGTTTCCTCAACGACCTAATCAACGCAAACCAATTAATCGCTACATACTATGCAAACAGAACATTTACCGACCGAAGACCTTAAAAGATTCGGAATCATCAACGAAGACTTATCGTTTTCCAAAAACCTGAAAGCAGACGATATTCAAAAATTTCTTCAGGGTTACACCATTGTCGCCGACAACGAAAAAAACAGGGCGACCTTCCAACTGACGGAGAACAATACAAAACTCAAAGTCATCTTTTTGGAACGGGACAAAAGCATCTCTGAAATCATCGAAAACAGCAAGGAAAGAATTGAGTATTCCAATATTAAAAATCTTTCAGAACCGCAGGAATCGAAACTTTCCCTCGAGAAAAAGGCTTTCATCTACGACAAGGAAAACAACATCGTGGCAGAATTTGACCTGATCAGAAACGCTAGGGAACTGACCGCCATTATCGCCGATAAAAAGGATGTTGTGGAAATCAACCGCTACAAGATGGAACTCCAAAAACTGAAAAATTTTCTGATGGACAAAATCGACCAATATCCTGAAATCGCCAAAGAGATTGAGAAAGACATCAACATCGTCTCAAGGGAAATAAATACCGTAAACAGCATCAGTCCGGACGAGAAACAAATCTCAAAAGGAAAGAATTCGGAGGTTCAACTCAATGTCAACGACAAAGACCTTTATGAG
>CAZPQV010000115.1:0-4628 GCA_964588705.1 uncultured Chryseobacterium sp. | reverse complement strand
GTCCTTCTCTTCAGAACTATTCTGCTTTTATTTCTTAAGGAATTTCTTGGTAGACATTCCTTTATCTGAAGACATTTGCAGATAATACACTCCGGATGCCAGATCCGCAACATCTACAGAAAAGCGCTCACTTTTCGGCTGCTGAGTCAGTACCAGCCTTCCTTCCGGAGAAAAAATGCGGAATTCTGTGATTTTTTCTGTGGCTTTCACAAACAACGTTTCCGTTACCGGATTCGGATACATTTCAAAATCAACCTTTATGGTTTCTGCGGTAGACATGGAATTGTCGGTAATTTTGGTGAAATACTGGAAGGCACCGATCTCTATCAGGGTAGAAGTTCCGGTAACAGGATCCAGCAAATGCATGGCATAATTGGAATACAGATAATTTCCGTTTCCAAGCTGGACAACACCGCTGTTTCCGGAGGTGGTTCCGGTACTTGGCCAGTAATTCAATATCGCACCTGTGGTAGGCGACAATTCATAAATTCCGCGATTGTTGCCGCTGGAATGGTTGCTGTAGGTCGCAACTACCAGATTATTGGCTGCATTAAAGATCATCTGCTGTACATTGGCGAGGGTAGGCGTCGCAAAAAGATTTCCCTGCACCACACCGTCGTAACCCAGAATTTCTATACCGCCTGAAGCAGTAAAGGAAGAAACAAAAGCAGCCGTGCCGTTATCGAGCACATCAAATGGAGAACTTACGGTAGGATACGTACCGATGGGAACACCGGCTTTGGTAAATCTGCGGATGGAATTGGCCGTAGCGCCGTTTATGGCACCTGCATTGGTGACCCACACTTCATTATTAACCACATTCAGTCCGCGGATATTATTGAGATTGACCACGGTTCCGTCCAGCGTACTGTGCGGCGTTCCGTCCAGATTATAAATGTAAATGTTATTATTCACCTGATCTGCAATCCAGATTTTATCATCAACCTGTGTAATCCCCTTGGGGGTTCCGGAGGGCAAAGTAATGAAAGCAGGATCGATGATGGTTCCGTCTGTTGCATTTAATTTGTACACCACATCGGTGGACGAATTAAGAGCTAAAATACTTGTTTGTGCAGACACTGTCTGAGCGGCAGCGATTGCAAAAACCGAAAAGAAAATAGATTTTAAATTCATTTTTTTGTTTAAATGTATGAAAACCTTATGAAAACCACAAGAAAAACTATAAGCCGGATTCTGTCTATGCCGAAGCACGAGCCTGTTATTTATCTGCGCGTTACATTGCTGCACCGCTTTAGCTGTTTACCCCTCATCAACGGGCGGGCCGCCCTTAACTGATGATATACTTAACATTGCACCGCATAGAGTTTACCTGATTTCACTACAGCCGAACTGTACTTGCTTTCTGTTGCACTGGTCCTAGCATTACTGCTGACGGATGTTATCCGCTATGCTGCCCTGCGGTGTCCGGACTTTCCTACTCTCACATAATGAGAATCAACAGGCCGAATTTCCTGTGGATTGCAAAGGTAAGATTTTTTTGAGTTGGAAGATGGAAGTTTGAGGTCGGAAGAAAAGATTATTCGTCTTTTACTGCGGGTGTGGTAAACACCTCCATCAGACCTTCCGGAAGATTCATCTTAATGAATTTTTCGTCGCGGTTCACTTCCAAAATCCAGTCTTTTATAATAGGGACTACGACCTGCTTTCCGTTTAAATCCAGCATGAAATAATGTTGCGCGGTCTGGTCATTCACCGACTGAATTTTCCCAAACTCTACATTGTTTTCATCAAAAAGAGTAAACCCAATCACTTCGTGATAATAGAATTTTGTTCCACTGAGTTTTGGCAACGTTGAAAGCGGAAGGTACACATCTCGGTTTATCAGTTGCTCTACCATTGCTTCTGTAGAGTTTTTAAAAGAAATCAGTTTGGTATCATCTTTAGACCATTGCTGCTTATCGATAAAAAACGGCACCAGCAATCCGTTGATTTCTACAAAAATGCCTTCCATTTTATTGTAATGTTCCGGTTGGTCGGTATCCAGTTTCAGCACAACATTTCCTGCAAGTCCGTGTTTGCGGGTAATTTTTCCGAGATAGTAGCAGTCTTCTTTTTTCATTTCAGTAATCCTTATAAAATAAAGTAGAGACGCGAAATACGCGTCTCTACAAATTTAAATATTTTTCAGACAAAATCTTATGCCTGTTCTTCAGTTCCTTCTTCAGCAGCAGGAGTTTCCTCAGTTGCTTCTGCTACAGGAGCATCTTCAGTTACTTCAGCAACTGCTTCTTCTGCAACTTCTTCAGCAGGAGCGTTAGCCGCTTCTTCAGCTGCTTTTGCTTCAGCTAGTACAGCTTCCTGAGCTGCAATTCTGTCTGCATTTACTTTTGCTTCTGCTTCAAGAGCCGCTTTTTTAGCGTCTGCTTTTGCTGTTGCAAGGCCTGATTTTTTGTCAAGTACCGCTTTTTCTTTAGACTCCATCCAAGCGTTGAATCTTTTCTCTGCTTCAGCTTCATCAAAAGCACCTTTAGCAACACCTCCCATTAAGTGCTTCTTAAGAAGTGCACCTTTGTACGAAAGAATTGCTCTTGCAGTATCGGTAGGCTGAGCACCGTTATTAAGCCATTTTACTGCAGAATCCACGTCCAGTTCAATAGTCGCAGGATTGGTTACCGGGTTATAGATACCTAGTTTTTCGATGAATTTACCATCTCTTCTTGCTCTGGCATCTGCAACCACGATGTGGAAGAAAGGTTTCCCTTTTTTACCGTGTCTTTGTAATCTGATTTTTACTGACATATTGTTTTAATTTTTGGGATCTCGTCCCGGTTAATATTTTAAGTCTGCAAATTTAAGAAAATAATTTTATGTAACCACCTAATAATGTAACAATTTCACATACATTATTTTTGCCTTTAATTTTTGGAGCCGGAACCTGCTCTCCCTTGTCTGCCGACAGGCAGGGCTCATACTCCTCGCTTTGCCGCTCCACTGCGTTCCGCGGCTTCGCTGTGGGGTAATCGTTGCAATCAGGGCTAGTTACGATTGGTTTTCAAAAGAACTCACCGTGATTACCAAACGATTCAACAACTAAACTCTCCCCATAAAAAAGAATCCCAAACACTTCTGATTTTCTTCCAATGAAAGATGTTCTCCCACAAAATCTTTCATATTTGGCGTTCCCCAATAGCATCCTACATTGTTTGCCGTGCAGGTCAAGTACATATTCTGCACCGCCATCGATACTGCTGCAATTTCTTCCCATTCCGGAACGAGACCTGAAAAATTCACGACGACAGCAACCACGGCATCGCTTTTTTCCCATTTACCCGAAATATCCAGATACTTTTTCTCCAAAAAATGCTCAGGTTTGGTGATTTGTTGGTAGATATCGGCTAACGTTTTTCCGAATTTATTTTTTTCTTCTCCCTGAAAGATTTGAAACCTCCAGGGCTTCGTCCGTTTATGATTGGGCGCAAAAGTCACCGAATTCATAATATCATCCAAAATATTCTTTGGAATCGGCTCTCCCGTATAATCTTTCGGAAAAATACTTTTACGGCTTTCTATAATCTGTTTTAGGATTTCTGCATTGTTCATTCCACAAATTTAATCTTTAGACAACAAATCAAAAATTGAGTTATTTTTCTTCAACAATTCTCTTCAAGTTTTCCAAAGCCGATTGAACCTGCTCATTCATATGTCTTTTTCCAATGAACTTTAGTGGTTTTTGTAATGGTTTCACTTCTCCATCATATTTCCAAGTAACTTTTGAACCATTCCCTTCAGAAACAATTAAAAAGATGACAGTGAATAGAGTTTCATCATTCTGCACACCACTGATAATCGTCTTTTGAAAAGGGATGATTTCAGTAATGGTTTCTTTCATTCGGAAATCAGTGTTTTTATTCTCCCAAATAAAAGTATCCCCTACTTCTCCGCTATTCCCTCCGTACACTTCCAAGAACCCAGGGTTATTATTTACCTATGGAATCCAAGAATTAATGGTTTTCATAGAATTGATATAAGGCCAAACTTCGTGAAGTGAAGCATCTATATTCACGGAATTTTCAGTGCTGATTTTTTTTGAAGAAAAAATTACAGAAAGAAAAAATAATAGGTCGACTGCACAAACCACCCAAAGCAGGAGTTTGAAGATTTTTCTCATGGTTTAGTTTTAGTGTGATAAAATTATGGAATTCTCACAGATTTATTGTGCTTCTTACAGGATTTCCTCAATTTTCTGATAGATACCATTCAACACAAAATCGTCGCCTACTTTCTTTCCCTTCATGATTTGTGCCATCGGACTTTCTTCAGAAATGGCATAGAAACGGTCACCTTTAAAGAAGAACTCTCCCAGCGACACCGAAATATAAAACCGTGCTTTATTAGTGATGACCAGCGAACCCAACTGCACGACTTCTGTTTTGGAATTTATGACTTTCCCCAATTTTTGCTGCATCTGCCGCAATGCCGAAAGCTGTTTATCCATATGATAAATTTCTTCCTGCATTTCCTCGCGGAAACTGTCGTACTTGGCAGTTTTCTTTAGGTCGCGGCTGGCCTCCAAAGTGAAATTGCGATAAAACTCCTGAGTTTTTATTTTCCCAGAAATCGTATCCTTTACAAATTCTTTTATTTCACTTTTTATGTAAGCCTCATTC
>CAZPQV010000114.1:0-4905 GCA_964588705.1 uncultured Chryseobacterium sp. | reverse complement strand
GTAATATTGCAATATCAAAATATTAAAGATTTTTTTAACTGTTAATAGAAAATGGGACTTACCAAAACCGAAAACTTTACACAGGAACAGAATGATATTGCCGTACTTCTGAAGGCATTGGCGCATCCTGCAAGAATTGCAATTGTAGAGTACCTTCTTTCTGTGGATGCCTGTATTTGCAATGATATTGTAGCGGAAATTAATCTGGCACAACCGACCGTTTCGCAGCATTTGCGCGAACTGAAAAACGCAGGAATTATTCAGGGAGAAGTGGAAGGGAAGTCGATTTGTTACTGCGTAAATCCTGAAACATTAAAAAAGCTGGAGCATTTTGTGGATCAGCTTTTCCATAAAATTCATCAGCAGAACGAATCCAAATGCTGCTAATTTCATTATCAATTTTAAAATTTCAATTTTCAATACAATGGAAACCAACGAACAAATAAAAGAAATGGTAAAGCAAAAATATGCGGAAATTGCTTTACAGGATCAGGAAACCAATGCTTCATCTTGTTGTGGATCAGGTGGATGCAGTACAGAAGTGTACAATATTATGACCGATGATTACGATCACCTTGACGGCTATAATCCGGATGCTGACCTGAAACTGGGATGCGGATTACCGACTGAATTTGCAAAAATTCAGAAAGGAGATTATGTGGTGGATTTGGGTTCCGGAGCCGGAAACGACTGTTTTGTTGCCCGCGCTGAAACCGGAGAAACAGGAAAAGTTGTCGGCATCGATTTTACAAAACCAATGATTGAAAAAGCCAGAAACAACGCCGATAAATTAGGGTACAACAATGTTGAATTCCGTATGGGTGATATCGAGAATATCCCTTTGATGAGCAATGTTGCCGATGTTGTGGTGAGCAACTGTGTGATGAATTTGGTGCCGAATAAACCGAAAGCTTTTGCCGAAGTGCAGCGAATTCTGAAACCGACCGGTCATTTTTCTATTTCTGATATCGTTTTGGTAGGCGAACTTCCTGAAAAAATTAAAAATGCTGCTGAAATGTATGCAGGATGTGTGGCAAGCGCCATTCAGAAAGATGATTATCTGAGAATTATTGAGAATGCAGGCTTCAAAAACATTACTTTACAAAAACAAAAACCAATCATCGTTCCGGATGACATTCTCAGAAATTACCTGAACGACGACGAAATCGAACAGTACAAAAACTCAGAAACCAGAATTTACAGCATTACGGTTTACGCCGAGAAACTGGTGGGTTGCGCTCCCAATTCAGGCTGCTGTTAATTGCGAACCTTAATTCATCTTTAGATGAATCCTTGTTTATCTTAAAAACAAGTTAATTAAAGTAATTCTTTGCGCTCTTTGCGTTTAATAAAATATGGAATTCAATAAAAAAGACCATTGGGAGAAAGTATTTTCTACCAAAGCAGAAACAGAAGTGTCGTGGTATCAGCAGAAACCCGAAACTTCAATAAAGTTTTTCACCGAGAACAATATCCCGAAAGATGCAAAAATTCTCGACATTGGCGGCGGCGACAGTTATCTGATTGATTATCTTCTGGAACTGGGCTATGAAAACCTGACTTTACTGGATATCTCCGAAAATGCCATCGAAAGAATTAAGAAAAGATTGGGAAATAAAGCTCAAAAAGTAAATTTCGTGGTTTCCGATATTCTGGATTTTCTGTCAAATATAAAATTTGATGTGATTCACGACCGAGCGAGTTTTCATTTTATCACGAATGCCGATGATCAATTTAAATATAGAAACTTGATCTCACAAATCTTAGCACCCAACGGTTTATTTTTCGTGGGGACATTCTCTGAAAGCGGACCTCTAAAATGTAGCGGACTCGAAATTACACAGTATTCGGAAGAAAAATTTGAACATCTTTTTTCTGAGAACTTTGAAAAAATAAAATGTTTCGCGGAAGACCATCAAACACCTTTTAATACTGTTCAAAACTTTATTTTCTGCACTTTAAAAAAACGATAAATATGTTTCAAAACCTGAAAAACTCAATCAAACAAATCGCTGAAATTAAAGTTTCAGACGACAGAAAAGAAGTCCTAAAACCTTTGGCAGACTTCATCCAAAACAAACTGGACCAGAAAGAAAACATCAATCTGAATTTCATCTGCACCCACAATTCGCGCCGCAGTCATTTATCCCAAATATGGGCACAGACGATGGCCGAATATTTCGGCGTGAAAAACGTATTTTGTTATTCCGGTGGAACCGAAGCAACAGCAATGTTTTCAAAAGTAGCGGAAACCCTCACAAGACAGGGCTTCGAAATCGGAAAACTTTCCGAAACTGAAAATCCGGTATATGCCGTGAAATATTCTGAAAACCACCATCCGGTTGTTTGTTTTTCAAAGAAGTATGACGATGATTTTAATCCGGTTTCAGGTTTTGCGGCAATCATGACCTGTTCCAATGCAGATCAGGGTTGTCCCTTCATCGCCGGCGCAGAAAATAGAATTGCGGTGAAATTCGAAGATCCAAAGTCCAGCGATGGTACACCTCAAATGGATGAAACGTATTTCAACAGAAGTTTTGAAATTGCTTCGGAAATGTACTATGTTTTTTCAAAAATCAGAAAATAGTTTTTTTACTTAATTATTATTTGTTCCGACTTCGGTCTTCGGTCTTCGGACTTCAAACTTTTCCTCTATGTCTGCAACAAACTGTAATCCCGCACACGAAAGAAAAAAACTGGATTTCCTGAGCCGAAATCTTACACTTTGGATATTTCTGGCCATGGCACTTGGTGTCGGCATTGGCTATGTTTTTCCAAATTCCGCCAATATCATCAATCAGTTTTCCTACGGAACGACCAATATTCCATTAGCCATCGGATTGATTCTGATGATGTACCCGCCGTTTACGAAAGTTCGTTACGAAGAACTTCCGGAAGTTTTTAAGAATACAAAAATTCTTGGAATTTCACTTTTATTAAACTGGATTATCGGACCGATTTTAATGTTTATTCTTGCCGTCGTTTTTCTGCACGATAAACCGGAATATATGATCGGATTAATTCTGATTGGACTTGCAAGATGTATCGCCATGGTAATTGTTTGGAACGAACTTGCCGAAGGTAACCGCGAATACGCCGCCGGTTTGGTTGCTTTGAATTCAATTTTTCAGGTGATTTTCTACAGTATTTATGCTTATGTTTTTATCACGGTGTTGCCGCCGTTATTCGGGATTACAGGTTCGGAAGTGGATATTACGATTGGTCAAATTGCAGAAAGTGTCGCCATTTATTTGGGAATTCCTTTTGTTGCCGGATTTCTAACGAGATATTTCCTCAGAAAAGCAAAAGGTGATGATTGGTACAACAATGTTTTTATTCCTAAAGTTTCGCCAATTACGTTAATTGCTTTGCTTTTTACCATCGTTTTAATGTTCAGTTTAAAAGGGGAGATGATTGTTCAGATTCCTTTCGATGTGGTACGAATTGCGATTCCTTTGGTTATTTATTTTGCACTGATGTTCTTAGTGAGCTTTTTTATTGGGAAAAGATTGGGAGCAGATTATTCTAAAAATGCAGCGGTTTCTTTTACAGCAGCAGGAAATAATTTTGAACTGGCGATTGCGGTCGCGATTGGTGTTTTCGGTATCAATTCCGGACAGGCATTTACCGGAGTTATTGGTCCGTTAGTAGAAGTTCCCGCGCTGATTGCCTTGGTAAATGTGGCTTTTTGGTTGAAACGGAAATGGTATTCGAAATAACACGGAGTTCATAGTGTTTGACACAAATTTCACAGAGTTTTTATCAAAATTATTTTTAAATTTCAGTTCATATTCAGAAATTAAAATAATCGTATTTTCACAGCTGAAATGAGTAATAACCACGAACTTCTCCGAAAACTCACACTCACAGATGCAGTAGCTGTCGGACTTGGCGCTATCATCGGTGCCGGAATTTTTGTGGTAACCGGTGTCGCGGCAGGTGTTTCCGGTCCGGCGTTTTTGATAGGTTTAATCATTGCCGGAATTGTAGCGTCCTTTAATGCACTAAGTTCTGCACAGTTGGCGGCGGTGTATCCGCAGTCCGGCGGAACTTATGAATACGGTTATAGACTGTTGAATCCAACCATCGGTTTTTCTGCCGGATGGATGTTTTTGATTTCGAAATTTTCAGCTGCAGGTGTGGTTTCCATCGGTTTTGGGAGCTATTTCTACCAGTTGTTTCCGATAGCTTCACCATTAACGATTTCCTTGATAACGGTGGTTTTATTGACAGTTGCCAATGTTTTGGGAATACAGAAAGCAGGCAAGCTCAATCTGATTATCGTAAGCATTACCGTGCTTTCATTGTTGTATTTCATTCTCGGTGGTTTTCCTGAACTTAAAGCAGAAAATTTTGAACCGTTTGCACCTTTCGGGATCAGTGGAATTGCAGAATCGGCAGCTTTGATGTTCTTTGCATTCACTGGTTATGCACGGATCGCAACTTTGGCTGAGGAAGTGAAAAATCCGAAAGAAACCATCCCGAAAGCGATCATGATTACGATTGTTTCAGCCGTTATTCTGTATGTTTTGGTATCATTGGTAGCGGTAGGAGCGGTAGGAACCGAAGCAATGGCCGCCAGTAAATCTCCGCTCGAAACCGCAGCATCAGTGTTGTCGGCGCCGGGAATAAAAACGATTATTGGAATTGGTGCTACCACTGCCATGTTGGGCGTGATGCTCAGTCAGATTCTCGGAATCAGCAGAATGCTTTTAGCGATGGGAAGGCGGAATGATTTACCACATTTTTTTGAAAAGATTCATTCGAAATTCAGAATTCCTCATTTTGGAATTATTTTTACCGGAGCAGTCATCTTTATTCTTACTTTAACCGGAAACTTCGAATTCATTGTACGTTCGGCCTCATTCACCATTCTGCTTTATTACAGCATCACGAATCTCGCGG
>CAZPQV010000113.1:0-4906 GCA_964588705.1 uncultured Chryseobacterium sp. | reverse complement strand
AAAATTTAATACAATAGCACAGAAATTTCATTACAGAGGCAGAGGTCCACAAAGGCGTCCACAACAGGAGGATGCTCATATGATTAACGACAAAATCCGCGCAAAGGAAGTTCGTTTAGTGGGCGACAACGTAGAACCGGGAGTTTATCCCTTAGCCAAAGCACAGCAACTCGCAGAAGAGTTGGAACTGGATTTGGTGGTAATTTCTGATAAGCAGGAGCCGTATATTGCGCGTATCCTCGGTTATAAGAAATTCCTCTACGAACAGAAGAAAAAACAAAAGGAACTGAAGGCAAAACAGGTAAAAGTGGTGGTAAAAGAAGTTCGTTTCGGACCTCAAACAGACGACCACGACTACGAATTTAAAAAGAAGCACGCCGAAAAATTCCTTGAAGAAGGTTCTAAACTGAAGACTTACGTATTCTTCAAAGGACGTTCGATCATCTTCAAAGATCAGGGAGAAATTCTACTACTGCGACTTGCACAAGATCTGGAGCACGTTGGTAAAGTTGACCAAATGCCAAAACTGGAAGGTAAGCGTATGATTATGATGATGAGCCCTAAGAAAGCGGCGAAATAATTAAATAAATGAGTGAATTTGCTTCGCAGTGAATGCGTGAATTTACTAGAAAATAATTAGAGATTTCTTTGGAAGTCTCTTTTTTGTTACTGATTGTTAGATACTAATAACAAAACATTTCCATATCAGAAATAAAAATTATATCTTTGCAAACTCAATATTGATAACAGACAAAAAAGCAGAACAATGCCAAAATTAAAAACGAAATCAGGTGCTAAAAAGCGTTTTAAGCTTACCGGAACCGGTAAGGTTAAAAGAAAAAATGCTTACAAAAGCCACATCTTGACTAAGAAAGAAACTAAGCAGAAGAGAAATCTTACGCAAACTTCTTATGTTGCTACTGTGGACGAGAAGAGCGTTAAACGTCAATTAGCAATTAAGTAGTTTTTATAAATCTATACATCGGTTTATAAGAATTAGAAAACAAATTCAAAATTTTAACCCTGAATTGGAGCCCAAAAGAATGCTGAAACATCGCATCGCACAATTCAAAAAAACAATTTAAATTATGCCAAGATCAGTAAATGCAGTAGCCTCTAGAGCTCGCAGAAAAAAAGTAATGAAACTGGCTAAAGGTTATTTCGGAAGAAGAAAGAACGTTTGGACAGTTGCTAAAAACGCCGTTGAAAAAGCAATGCAATATGCTTACCGCGGCAGAAAAGAGAAGAAAAGAAATTTCAGAGCTCTTTGGATTACCAGAATTAACGCTGGTGCCAGACAGCACGGAATGTCTTACTCCCAGTTTATGGGCGCTCTTAAAAAGAACAACGTAGAACTTAACAGAAAAGTTCTTGCAGACCTTGCAATGAACCATCCTGAAGCGTTCAAAGCAGTTGTAGATCAAGTAAAATAATGTAGAATTTTTGTTATCAATATAAAATCCCGGACTTTGGTTCGGGATTTTTTTTGTTTTGCTAACACAGAGTTTCCAAAGGTATGCACAGAGTTATAGTTACGTAATCTGTCAGGCTGAGCGAAGTCGAAGCCTATGTTTATTTTTTCAAAAGTGCTGAATAATTCTTTGCCACGAATCCACTAATAAATCTTTCATACATCTATGGCAATTTATTTTTATGTTAAAACTTCTTGATAAACCTTCATTAGATTTTCGGCGATGTATTCATCATTGAACTTCTCAACGAATTCAAAGCTTTTTTCCTTGCGTCGTTGACGTTCGGATGAATTGTTCCACAGGAACAGGATTTTGGAACGGATGTCTTCAGAATTTTTAGGATCTACATAAAGTGAATAGGAACCGCCGGCTTCCGGAAGGCAGCTCGTATTACTCGTAATTACCGGAGTTCCGGAAAACAAAGATTCAATCACCGGAATACCGAAACCTTCAAAAAAACTTGGATAAACAAATACCTCTGCCAAGCGGTAAATCGCGGCAAGTTCGTGCATGGAAACACCTTCCAAATACTGAACTTTAACATTATTCTTTACCGCGAGACGATTGACTTTTTTGAAATACTTGGTTTTTCTTCCGACCACCACCAAAGGAATATCGGTATCTTTTAATGCTTTCACGATATTGAGAAGATTTTTTCTTTTCTCAATCGTTCCAACGTTGAGGATGAATCTTTCGGGAAGATTAAATTTTATTTTTGTTTGCTCTAAGAAATCCGGGAAAATGTATTCTTTGAATGCCTGATGACATCCTTGGTAGACCACCTTGATTTTACTATCAGGGATTTTTAGAAAATGGATGATATCCTGTTTGGTCTGTTCGGAAATGGCAATAATTAAATCCGCTGATTCTGCTGCTTTTTTGAATTTCCAGAAGTGTATTTTCCGGTCAAACCACGAATAATATTCAGGGAAGCGCATAAAGATCAGATCGTGAATGGTAACGATTTTTTTTATAGGTTTATCGTTCCATTTCAAAGGTAATTCTCCGGAAAGTCCGTGGAAAATATCTGCCCCTGCATTCTGCGCGTCCTTCCCCATTTTCAACTGGCGGGAGAATTTTCCTTTTGTAGTTTCTATAAACGAAACGTTGGGCAATGACTGAATTTCTTTGCCCCGTTCCGATCTATTATTATTTAAAAGTAAATACTGATTGTCTCTGAAATGTGTTGCAAGAATACGAACCAAATCGCGGGAATAGTTGCCTAATCCCGAAGTGTTGTGAAAAAAACGTTTGGCATCGTAAGCGATTTTCATGGACTGAAACTAATATTAAACTACTTTCCCATAGCCCTGATCGCAGTGGAAATCCTTTTATTTTTCTTTCGTTTAAGGAAAAATAAAAGATTGCAACGTAGAGCAGGAAACAGCTTCTGAAAAAAATTAAACCGCTACATTATTCTCTCTCAAAGCATCGTTTAGAGAGGTTTTCTTATCAGTAGATTCTTTTCTTTTACCAATAATTAAAGCGCAAGGAACCTGATATTCTCCTGCCGGATAATGCTTGGTATAGCTCCCCGGAATAACCACAGAGCGCGCCGGAACCCGTCCTTTGATTTCAACCGGTTCGTCGCCGGTAACGTCGATAATTTTTGTAGAACCTGTAAGCACAACATTTGCTCCGAGAACGGCCTCTTTTTCAACGTGAACGCCCTCTACCACAATACATCTGGAACCGATAAAACAGTCGTCTTCGATGATTACCGGTGCGGCCTGCAACGGTTCGAGAACGCCGCCGATTCCAACTCCTCCACTCAAATGCACGTTTTTACCAATCTGTGCACAACTTCCAACGGTAGCCCAAGTATCAACCATCGTTCCGGAATCTACATAAGCACCGATGTTGACATAAGAAGGCATCATTATCACTCCTTTTGCCACAAAACTCCCGTGTCTGGCAATGGCATGCGGAACCACGCGAACACCTTTCTCTGCGTAATTTGTTTTCAAAGAAATTTTATCGTGAAACTCGAACGGACCAACCTCGATGGTTTCCATCGGCTGAATCGGGAAATACATTACCACCGCTTTTTTCACCCATTCATTTACCTGCCAACCGTTTTCAGTGGGTTCTGCAACGCGCAACTCACCGACATCGAGTTTAGAAATCACTTCTCTGATGGCTGCTTTGCTCTCTTCATTCTGTAACAAATCTCTGTTATCCCAAATATTTTCAATGGTCTGCTGTAAATTCATAATGGATTAAATTAATTGATAATTGCAAAAATACGGATTGCAAACGTGATTTTGAAGATTAAATCGCCAGTTTTGAAAATATAGAGGATTTGCTTCGTAATTTGACATTTATTTGAGGATTTATTCTTAGTAATTCTTTTATAAATTCATCGCGATTAATTGGTGAAATTAATACCGCTCCCGAATCACTGTATTTGACCAAAATTCTGTCTAAAGAACCTGCAGGCGCACTTAAAGGATTATTGGTTTCTTTAATTTCTCCTATTTCAGACACATTGATTTTAGTGGTTCCAAAAATTGAATTTTTCACTAAAAGCTGGCCTTTATCAATGGTATATTTAATTCCTTTAAATAAAATGAAAATTAACATTAATATTGGTATAAATGTTATTGCCACAGATATTTCACCCGATGAATAAGTGGCGAAAGCTAACACTAGAAAAATAAAAATAATGACTTCTAATCCTATTTTTGTTCTGAAAATTTGTTTCATAAAATATATTAATCTACCTGTTGTGCATTACGGCTTCAATAATCACATTTAATGTAAATTACTAGTAACAAATGCTTTACTTTTTTAAAACGCAAAGTTTCCAAATTTAATCTAAAATTTTTAGTGAGCTAAGGAATAATTAGCTAGCGAATTTGACAAAGCGAATTCTTCACGACGAATTTATTCGTAATCTTTGCTAGCTAAAAGATTAAATGAATCATTAAAAATCTTTGCGTTTCAAAAAATTCTAGATGCACAACTGGTATTAATCTCTTTAAATATAATAAAAAATCACCTTTCGAAAATGAAAAGTGATTCGTGGTTTCTAACTTTATAAATGAGGTCTGATATTATAAAACTCTTTTTGCGTGCAGATACGCTTTGTTCCAATATTTCTCGTTGAGTGAGGAAATGATTACACCTTTGGATGTGGATGCGTGTATGAACTTCACTTCGCCGTCTTTACCAATGTCATGAACGATACCGACGTGTGAAACCCGTGTTCCGCCACTGGTTGCAAAAAACAGCAAATCGCCGGGTTTTACCTGCTTAATATCTATTTCATCTCCCGTTAATGCCTGGTCTGATGATCTTCTTGGAAGTTTATAAGCATTTTGCTCGAAAACAGTTAAAGTAAATCCTGAACAGTCAAATCCTGATGAAGTAGCGCCACCATATTTGTAAGGAGCACCAAGATATTTTTGTGCATCAAGAAGGAGCTGGTCTAT
>CAZPQV010000112.1:0-5018 GCA_964588705.1 uncultured Chryseobacterium sp. | reverse complement strand
GAGATAAGAGATAAGAGTGATATTACTCTGCTAAATCTGTAAATAAGAAATAAAAGAAGCCGTCTCACAACTGAGGCGGTTTTTTTATTGTGTATTTGGCGAGGATTTCGTATATTTGATTGATAATCAATTATATAAATGAGTTTCAAGCCATATAATCAAAATCAATTAGTGCTGTTTCCGCACAGTTTTGATGATTTGATTGCTAAAGAACATCCTGTTCGTATTGTGAACAGTGTTTTGGATAAGATAAAAATAGAACCATTATTACAAGCCTACAGCAAAGAGGGCAACTCCAGCTATCATCCCGTGATGATGCTCAAAGTAATGGTCTTTGCCTATATGGAGAACATTTATTCTTCAAGGAAGATTGAAAAAGCACTTCGGGAGAATATCTTATTCATGTGGCTTTCCAACATGAGCATTGTAGACCACAATACCATTGCACGCTTTCGAAGCCAAAGGTTGCAGACGGCATTTAAAGATATTTTCACACAAGTAGTTCTGCTTTTGGCGGAAGAAGGACTCATCACCCTGAAACAGATTTTCACGGACAGCACCAAGATAGAAGCACAAGCCGGAAGATATACCTTTGTCTGGGGAAAATCCATCAAGACCAACAGGGAAAAAATGCTCAGGCAGATGGAAGACCTTTGGACCTACGCACAGAGCATCGCCTCGGAAGAAGATAAAGATCCCGAACCTCCGGAGTTTAAAGAACTCAGCAAAGAAAAAATAAAAGATACGGCAGAAAAAATCGACCGCATGCTCAAAGGCAGTCCGGTAGAAAAAAGCTCATCCAAAACAAAAGCCAAAGCCAAACTGAACTATATCAAAAACAATTTTGAAAAAAATCTGGATAAATATAGTGAGCAGGAAGAAATCTTGGCAGGCAGAGGTTCCTACAGCAAAACCGATCCCGATGCTACCTTTATGAGGATGAAGGACGACCATATGAAAAATGGGCAGCTCAAACCCGCCTACAACACGCAGATCTCTACGGAGAACCAGTTTATCTTAGGCTACACCATTCACCAGGACACCAACGACATAGGAACACTGGCCTGGCACCTGGAAGATTTAAAAGAAAACCTTGGAGAGGAAATTTTCTCTAAAATAGAATCCGCCACTACGGATGCCGGCTATGGCAGCGAGGAAAATTATGAACTGTTGGAAAGCCACGGCATTGATGCGTATATAAAATACAACACCTTCGATAAAGAGCAGGACGCGAACTATCAGAAAAAGCACAAAGCCTTTAGCAAGGAGCATCTGTACTACAACCAGGAAAAAGATTTTTATGTTTGTCCGATGGGACAGAGGATGCACAAAACCCACGAAAGCAGAAGAATAACGAAAAATGGTTTTGAGCAGAAACTCTCGCACTACCAAGCCAAAAATTGTGACGGCTGTCCAATTAGAAGTGGCTGCCACCAATCCAAAGCCAACCGGAGTATTGAAAGAAACCACAATTTGGAGCGGCACAAACAAAAAGCCAGAGAACGGCTACTAAGCGAAGAGGGTATAAAAAAGCGTAAACAGAGGTGCTACGATGTAGAACCTGTGTTTGCACACCTCAAACACAACCATCATTTTAAGCGATTTACCTTAAAATCTCTCAAAAAAGTGGAAATAGAGTTCGGATTACATGCATTAGCACACAACTTGAGAAAGAAAGTGGCATAAAAACCACTTCTCAAATTTAAAATCTGAAAAATAACCTTGGTGAAAATTAAAACCATACAAAAAGTCGTCTCGTAATTTTGAGACGGCTTCTTTTATTTCACGAAAAGTCTTTCATCAAAACTGAACTTCTCTTTCTTTTTGATTTTTACTTTATCAAAATCCGGATGTCTTGGATTTACCAAAAAATTAAACTCTCCCTGAACCGCTGCTGAAGGAACTTTCAAAACCAAATATTTCTTGTCCCGCAGAAATTTATCCCCTATTTTTTGGGTAGAATCCGCATGAGGAAAGGTCTGCCAATCTTTCGGAAGCCTTTTTACTTCTAAAATATTATCATCAGGAATTTCAATATGAATCAGGTCGTAATCTTTCGGTAGAATACCTAAAGGAACGTGAACTGCAATTTCAGTAACGCACAATGCAATAGACTGCGATGTATATAAAGCCGCATTTCCCCTACTGTTCCATCTGCCGCCAACCAACTCCGCACCTTTGCCGGAAAGATCATTGGCATAAACCGATTTTGAAAGTCTGTAAACAATCATGCTAGGACACCATGCTCAATTCGGGTAAGTTCATCCATTAGCAGCTGAATGCCAAATGAATTTTTTAAAAGGTCTTTTGGAACTCTTTTTCCTAAGGCCAGATTTTCAGCAGCGAGCCATATTGCAAAATTCTCTTTACTGCCAAAAACCTCTTCACCTCTTTGATGGAGCATTTCTATCTGAAGAATTCTTTCGGACTGCAATGCATCAAAAGTTTTACTTTCTTTCTGATATCTGCTAAGCGTTTTGGTTGAAACATGCAGAAATTCTGCCCAATTCTGTAATGTGAAACTATATTTCTTAATTATCTTTTCAAAGTTTGCAAAACTGATCCCACGGTTCACAGAATCGATAACGGAATAAATTCCTCTGTCATCTGTAATGTTGTAAGCATAAGCGATTACAGGCTCAGATACTGTTTGTTTTGTTTCTTTTTGTGTATACTGCTTTTTCATCTTCAATTCCTTTTCACACAAATATACGACTTTTGTTCTAAATAAAAGGACTTTTGTCCAATAATTTTTAATAAAAAAAACACATCCGAAGATGTGTTCTGTATTTTGAAATGTTTTATTTTACTTTTACAAGTGCTACATCAAAGATTAACCAGGCATTTGGTGGAATTACTCCTCCTGCTCCTCTTGCACCATAACCTAAATCCGGTGGAATCAGGAACGTGGCTTCATCACCTTCATTTAATAGTAAGATTCCTTCGTCCCAACCTTTAATCACCATACCTGTTCCAACAGGGAATTCAATTGGTTCACCTCTTTTGAAAGAGTTGTCGAATTCAGTTCCGTTGGTAAGCTTTCCGGCGTAATGAACGGCAACTGTATTTCCTTTTTCTGCTTTTTTGCCTTCACCTTTTTTGGTGATTTTATAAAGCAGTCCCGAAGCGGTAGTTTCAATTCCTTCTTTTAAAGCTTCAAACTGTTTTCTTGCTTCTTCCTCCTGTTTTGCTAAAAATGCCTTATTACTCTCCTGAATCTTTCCTTTTCCTTCATTAAAGAGTTTTGCAGCATCATAATTTTTGTATTCATCTCCTTTAGAGAATACAGAAACTTTTTCAAGAACGATATCGATTTTTGGCTTATCCTGTGCTCCTTTTTCAACCGCAGCAATAGAGTCAATAACGTTGATTCCGTTTACAACTTCTCCGAAAATGGTATGTCTTCCGTCCAACCAAGGTGTTGCAACCTGCGTGATGAAAAACTGTGAACCATTCGTATTCGGGCCTGAATTCGCCATTGACAGAATTCCTTTTCCGGTGTGTTTCAAATCATTTTTTTCATCTTCAAATTTATATCCAGGATCTCCCATTCCTGTTCCTTTAGGATCTCCTCCCTGAATCATGAAATTTTCAATCACACGGTGGAAAATTGTCCCGTCATAGTAAGGAACACCTTTCCCTTTTGCTTTGTTTTCAATTTTACCTTCTGCTAATCCCACAAAGTTTGCCACGGTTACTGGCGATTTCTTGTCTTCAAGCTTTACAAGCATGTTACCTTTCGAGGTTTGAAGATTTGCATAAAGGCCATTTTCCAGACCTTCGTAAAGTTCTTTGTCTACGTTCATTTTTTTATATATTGGTGAGCAACTTACTAGCGACGCTGCCGCTAATATTATTATTAATTTACTTTTTAATTTTATCATAATTAGTTTTTCAGCATTTTCAGTTTTATAATCAAAGGCATATCATTGGGGATTTTATCATTGTCTCCATAAGTGCCAAATGCCAATATTGATGGGACTAAAAGCGTTACTTCATTGTCTGTATTCAAATAACAGACAGCATTTTCAACAGCGTCAATTTCTTCAAATTTTCCTAAAAGAGCATTATGTTTTACGACTGGTTTTTCATAAAGCTTTACTTTATCAAAATCATAAATCTCATATTGGTAAGAAACTTCAGTTCCATCCTGTTTTTTCTCATTTTGTTCAAGATTTTCAATGCTTACCCAATAATTCATTCCCATTGGATAAAATTTGTCATCTTGCTGATCAATCCAATCCTGTATTTGCTTCCGTTCTAATTCGTTTAGATTTTTAGCTCGGGTTTGGGAGTTTTGCATATCTTTTTCAGACAGAATTCCGCCAACCGGTGGATATGCCTGCTTGCTGAAGCATCCCGTAAGAAAAATCAAACTGAAAAATAAGATTTTAGCCATATAATTCTGCGAAAATAAGCATTTTCCGTTAACCTTTAAAACGAAAAAACCGGGAAAATATTCCCGGCTCACATTCATGTATGAAAAATCATTATACAGTTTCCAAAATGTTATTTTCTACCAAAACTCTCCAACCAAATGGATCTTCTGCTTGGTTTGTTTGGATGTCAACAAGTTCTTTCTGAATAGTTAGGGCATAACTTTCTTCAAATGGAAGCTTTGGAAGTTCAAGTCTTTCACCCTGGTATCCGATTGCTTCAAAAACACTTGTTACAACGGCAGTTCCCACACCCCAAACTTCTTTTAGTTCGCCTTTTTTGTGTGCTTCAACTACATCTTTTACTTTTACATCGCCTACAACCACTTCAATTCCTCTTCTTTTTGCAAGTTGAATGAAGCTGTCTCTTGTAACGCCATCAAGAATTTTATCTGAAGTTTTTGGCGTATAAATCGTATCGTTTATTCTTACGAAAACGTTCATTGTTCCACTTTCTTCAAAGTTTTCGTGGGTTTCGTCATTGGTCCAGATTACCTGTTCGTAACCTTCTTCATTCGCCAATTTTGTTGGATAGAATGAAGCCGCATAGTTTCCTGCTGCTTTCGCAAAACCAACACCTCC
>CAZPQV010000111.1:2207-5043 GCA_964588705.1 uncultured Chryseobacterium sp. | reverse complement strand
AAAAGGAAAGAATTCGGAGGTTCAACTCAATGTCAACGACAAAGACCTTTATGAGGATGCCAACAGAAATCGGGAAGAACAGGAAGAGGAATTCCACGAACGGGAGAAACCGAGAGGATTCAGACGATAATATTCAATTCAAAAAACACAAAAATGGAAAATACCAATCCTAAAAATTTTTCGTCAAGATTGGAAGAGGAGATGGACGCGACTCGGTCGGGATTTTCATTAGAAGATGCCGTAGATGATGTTCATTTCAAGAAGAACATCAGGGAAACAGACCGAACATTCAATCACAATGAAAAAAACCAATCCAATGGAAAGAACACGAATTATGGTTTTGAGGAGGATGAGGCAACACGCTATCTTAAAACATCGGAAGGCGAAATATTACCCTACAAATTATTCTCAGCCGGAAATCATCCTGATAGGGAATCCCATCTCCTACGGGAAAACGATTTACACCGAGATCCCACCGATTTTGCGTTAGTAGAACGGCAATTTGCTGAAAACAGAACCCTTTCGTTTACTGCAGGAACAAAAATTTCTGAAGTTTCGGATGTCGCTTGGCTTTTTCGTGCTTTAGAAGACGAAGCCGTGGAACATACTTTTGCGCTTTACCGGTTTAAGGACGACAGTTATCTCGTTCAGCATCTTTCTTCCGGAGGAATTACGGCAACGGTGGTAGATTTACGGCTTTTGGCGGGAAATGTCTTTAAACTCAATCCCGAAAGCATCACTTTGGTTCACAATCATCCGAGTGGAAGATTGGTTTCAAGCCGTGAAGACCGTTTGATGCTCGACCGCCTGAACAAAATTTTTGCCGATACCGGAATCAAGGTAGAGGACGGTATTATCCTGAATCTGCGTTCCGGAAAATACCTGACGTTCACTGCTGAAAGCATTACCGATGTGGTTCACGAACTGAAGAATCAAAACCAGTTTCAAAATCAATTTCCGGTCAATGTTTACAGTTTCAGCAAGCAGGTTTTTGCGGAGAATTACCAACCGAAACGCATCAACGGTCCCGAAGACATTGCTGGCTATCTTTCCTCCCAGAAATTTGGACTGTCGGACAAAACCGAAGCCCTCATTTTGAACAACGCCAACGAGATTGTGGGAAAATTTGTTCTTCCGCAACACTGTCAATTGGAAAAACTCACGGAATTATTGACCATTCACGCAGGAACAGCCACTATTCTTTATGGAAATAACGTCACCGATGAAATGTTCCGTTCCTACCGTGATAAGTTGGCTTTATCGGGATTTACTGCCTTGGATGCGATCAGACTGAAAAGCAACAACTACTATTCGGTATCGCAGGAAGTGGACATCAAGGTTTCTGATCATCTATTAAACAAATTCGGCAAAAATAATCTGAATGCTGAACCGATGTTATTTGAACCCGAAAACAGACCGTATCGCAGTATTTCGGAGAATAAAAACCCTTTGACCAATCCGGAAGATTTTGATTATGCCAAGATATTTATCGATGACGCAGAAGGCAATACCAAGCACGAATTTGAAATTTCCCTGACCGACGATGACTTTGAGAACTATAAAGAAATTTCGTCAAAGATTCAACTGTATCGGCAGTCAAAGGATACGGTACTGCTTTTCATCAGTGGTCAGTTGCTGAGTTATGAGCCGGAAGAAAAAACCGAAGACATCATTCAATCTATTAAAATGGTTTTCGATCTAACGACTAAGCAGGAAAAAAACCTATTAAACAAACAATATTTTATTAACAACCAAAACCCCAACATTATGGAAACAACCAAAGAATTCAACCAGGTAGACTATTTAAAAAACCAGTTAAAATACCTCGGTTTCGGCGAAGGTGAAAAACTTCACAAAGATTTGGAGAAAGGCATCAAATCAAAAAATCAGGAATTTGAAATCAAAACATCCTCCGATAAAGCCCTTCCGGGAAATAAAGTGGACTTTGCTCTGAAATTCAACAAAACAGAAAGTGGCGGTGTTTTTCTTAATGCCTACCATGCGAAACTGACTAAGGAAGATGGTGAAGAAATTTCTCACAATTTTCCGGTCAATAGGGAAAATACCTTTACTGCAAAGGAAGCCGTCAACCTATTGGAAGGCAGGAGCGTAAAAATTGAATTCCACAACCCGAAAAGCGACCAATCTGAAACGGCTTTTGTCCAGTTCAACTTCGAGGAACCCAAAACTGATAAGGGAAACTATATGTTTCAGAATTTTTACCAAAATTACGGTGTGGACACTGAAAAAATCGTTGAAAAATCCAACCTCATTTTTGACAAACCGGAGTATAAGGAAAACACCATTAAATCCCTAGAAAAAGGCAATGTGGTGAAAGTGAAATTTGAGTTAGACGACAGAGTAGTGGAAGGCAAAGCGGTTTTGAATCCCCAATACAAAAACCTGAACCTCTACGACAGCGAGATGAACCGTATGAACACCAACAAACCTTTGCAGGGCATGGAAAATGAAGAAAAAAATGAGAAAGCCAATGTAAGGGAGCAGAGCATTAAACGATAAATCAATTCATTAGATGACAAAAGGCTACTTTGCCGGTAGCCTTTGTAATCTTATTGAAGAATAATATTTGCACTGATGTTCAGTTTTTTATGGATGTTTTTGGCCACCTCAAAAGTTGGCTCACTTTTCCCTGAAAGGTATTCGCTGATGCGGGGAGCAGAAACACCTAAAAGTTCAGCCAGTTTAGCTTGAGTGAGGTTCATCTCATACATCTTGAGTTTAATGGTGTTCACTAAAGACGGCTTGGAAATAGGATAATAAACCGACGCAATGAAACGGCTGGGCAAGCGCGTCGTCGTGGCGCTGCGCGAGCCGT
>CAZPQV010000111.1:0-2197 GCA_964588705.1 uncultured Chryseobacterium sp. | reverse complement strand
AGGATAATAAACATCTTCATAGGCTTCCACAGCATCGGATAGCAATAAGAGCTCTATCATATTTTTGTCAGTTTTGGGCGTATTATCATTTACAATTTTTAGGAGCTCGTCAATACGCTCCATAATCGCATTATATTGAATTTCATTTTCTATCATGTCAAATGTTCTTTATGTCGTTAATTTTATCATACTCGCGATGTGTACCCACAAAACGAATGTAAACTCGTTGAACCGAAAAAAGAATGAGCGCGACAAGGCGGTAGTGATTGCCTCTAATGTTAAACACATATCTTTGGTTTCCGACGCTATCGACGCTGTTAAAATCCTTCTTTATATCAGCAAAATTTTGCCATTCCGCATCAGACACACTCTCGTACCAATGCTCCAGCGCATTTTTGGAATCTGGATATTTTGCATAAAACACAGCCAAAGATTTCTTTGAAATCACTCTCATTCAGTCTGATTCTTTAAATGTTGTTACAAAAATAAAAATAAAATTACAAAAAACAAAATTTAATGAAAAAACATATCCAAATAGTATTACTTTTCGTCTCTCTATTTTCACAGCAAAGCTGTCGCAAAGAAATCAAATCCGAAAAAGGCGGAATCGACCTCATATCCAATGTTTATTTTGATGCCTCCAAGGGATTGGAGCAGATGCAGAGTTTCCATTTGTCGAAACTCAATTATTCAGGAAACCAAATTATAGAATTCGTTCCTGACCATTCCTTCCCAGAAATCAACACGCAGACCTACTTTATACGGGACTCCTTGTGCTATCCGATTGAAAAAGACAACGGAAGCATTATTCTTTCAGAAGTTACTAAAACCCAGAAACCGCAATTGGTTTGGAATAAGAAGGAAGGCGCCATTTTCTCAAAAGAACAGATTCTGAACTACCGAAACCGCAGAAAACTTTCCGATACGGTTTTGTTCAACAAAAAATACAAACGTTTCGAGATTAATTCTCCTTGGAATTACACGAGGTTCTACATCTATCCCACGGACACCATTCTGCCATATTCCATCTACCGGCACGCAGAAAAGGATTATGGAGGACGGTTGGAGCGCATCGATTCCTACAATAAAAAGACCGACATTTTTGTAAGTCTTCAACTTTTACCGCGAAAAAATTGGGATGACGCGGCGAAAGAAATTTTTGACTTTAACCATTTTGTAAACACTAGAAAAAGTGAGTGAACCATTGGCAGTAAACAGTTTTCTTGAGGATATTTCCATCATCGAGGGAACCCGAAATGAAGTCATTGTCTTTAAAGATGATAAAGACAGAACCTCCTTTTTGGAACTCTTGAAACTGAACAATCAAAGCAATCACAGAACTTTGGTAACGCTGCATTCGGATGAAAACACGCCAAGATTAATCAGACAGTTTCATAATTATGACGGCAAAATATTTCTTTGTCTTCCTGCAGACCGGGAGTCAAATTTATCCACTCAAAAAATTATTTCCGAACTACAAGGAAAAAATATCAAGGATGTCCGACCGCTTTACAGCATCTCTGAAAACGGGCATCGAAATTTGGAGCAATATTTACGGAACAAACTCAACTTTGAGGATAAAAATATTACATTAGCAGAACAAAATAACTCTGAAGATGAAAACCATGGCATTAAATCCAACGGAATTTCCAACGCTCAGCACTTGGGATTCGGAACTGTTGGACGAAATATTGGAAAACCTTTCCAGAACGGCAAATCCCCGCAAAACGGAAATCACAACGGAAGACAAAATGTGGGCAGCGACGATGCTCGAAATGGACTTGCAGGCACAGAGCGGAGCGATTTGGGAAACGGAAAACGGGGAGGATACACTAACGGAACACAACCGCAAGATGCTTCAAAACATGAAGGAGAAAAAAATATCGTGGGCGGAATCGTATCCGGAGGAACTTCAGCAAATCCAACCGAAGAAAAATTAAACGAATCCCATAAAGATAATGAGGAATTAAATTCTCTTATTTCAAAATACAAAGGTCAGAAACTGACCAATGAACAGGTTGCGGAAGTGGTTTCTGCAACTTGTTTTGTTTCCGGTGAAAAGAAGATTCTTTTAAAGGAAAACACAAACATTTCCGATGACCTAAAAGAAATCTGCCATCAGTTCAAATGCGGCGATACCGCCAAAGAAGGCATAGGAATTTTAGATGAATACTACCCCGATTCCACTATTGTTAAT
>CAZPQV010000110.1:0-5103 GCA_964588705.1 uncultured Chryseobacterium sp. | reverse complement strand
ATGCCTGATATTGATATCGATTTTGATGATGAAGGTCGCGACAGAATCATCAAATGGGTGGTTGATAAATACGGAAAAACCAATGTTGCACAGATTATTACGTATTCCGTTTTAGGTGGAAAATCGGCGATTAAAGATGCCGGAAGGGTATTGGATGTTTCTATTTCTGAGACCAATGAAATTGCAAAACTGATTCCGCCAAGTCCGGGAATGAATATTGCCAAAGCACTTTCAAAATACGAAAAACTGCCACCTGAAGATAAAATTCTAGTGGATGAAATGAAGAAGATTTTGGAAAATGAAGGAGATGAGCGGCATGGGGTTTTGGCGGCCGCACAAAAAATGGAAGGCGCCGTTCGAAACACGGGAATTCACGCTTGTGGAGTGATTATTACACCTGAAGATATTTCGAATCTGGTTCCGATTACCATAGCATCAAAAGATGCAGATATCATTGTCTCTCAGTTCGACAACTCGGTTGCTGAAAATGCCGGTCTTCTGAAAATGGATTTCCTGGGATTGAGGACTTTAACCATCATCAAAGATGCCATCAGACTAGTAAAACAAAATTATGGAATTGATATCGATCCCGATGAAATTCCATTAAATGATGAGAAAACCTATCAGTTATTTCAGGAAGGCCGTACAGTTGGGATTTTCCAGTATGAAAGTCCCGGAATGCAGAAATATATGCGCGAACTGAAGCCAACCGTTTTTGCAGATTTAATTGCCATGAATGCCCTATACAGACCGGGCCCGATAAAATATATTCCGAATTTTATTAACCGTAAACATGGGGTTGAAGAAATAGTTTATGATTTACCTGAAAATGAGGAATATCTTGCAGAAACTTATGGAATTACGGTTTATCAGGAGCAGGTAATGCTGCTTTCTCAAAAACTTGCCAATTTCACAAAAGGTGAGGCCGATACCTTGAGAAAAGCAATGGGTAAGAAGCAAAAAGATGTTTTGGATAAGATGTATCCAAAATTTTTGGAAGGCGGAAAATCCAATAATCTGGATGAAGAAAAACTCAACAAAATCTGGAAAGACTGGGAAGCTTTTGCGGAGTATGCTTTCAATAAATCTCATTCTACGTGCTACGCTCTGATTGCTTATCAAACGGCGTATCTGAAGGCCAATTATCCTGCAGAATATATGGCAAGTGTGATGACGCACAACCTGAACAACACGAAGCAAATCACCCTGTTTATGGAGGATTGCCGAAATATTGGTGTGGATGTTCTTGGTCCGGATGTGAACGAATCTCATTACGCTTTCGCTGTGAACGAAAAAGGGCAGGTGCGTTTTGGTTTGGGTGCGATTAAAGGAATTGGCGAAGGTCCGAGTGAAGCCATTGTGGAGGCTAGAAAGAATGGTAGATTCAATAATATTTACGAATTTTTCGAGCGAATTCCTTCCAACCAAATTAATAAAAGAGTGGTGGAGAGTTTGGTAATTGCCGGCGCTTTCGATGAAATAGATAAATACCACCGTGCACAATATTTTGATACTGATAATTCTGGCAGAACGAATATCGAAAAACTTCTTCGCTACGGACAGAGTTTTCAGGATAATAAAAATGAAATTGAAAACTCACTTTTTGCTGATTTTGCAGATGAGGTTCAGATTGAACAGCCAAAAATAAATCCGGCCGGAGAATGGGCAAATATGCACAAACTCAATAAAGAAAAAGAAATTATCGGTTTCTATCTTTCGGCGCATCCGTTGGATGAATTTAAATATCAGTATCAGTTTATTCAGGGTGCACTTTCTAGAAAAGAGATTTTAGA
Organism: uncultured Chryseobacterium sp.; assembly: GCA_964588705.1. Taxonomy (GTDB): domain Bacteria; phylum Bacteroidota; class Bacteroidia; order Flavobacteriales; family Weeksellaceae; genus CAZPQV01. The sequence continues at coordinate 3,310 of CAZPQV010000110.1, read as the reverse complement.
GGGTAAAAAAGAAGATGAAATAATTGAAGAAAAAGTGCTGATTCCAATTGATAAAGATGATGAAGATGATATTGTGAACGAGGTAATAGATTTGGAACTTGATGAAGACGGAGAACTTGTTGAAGAAGAAGCAGTGAAAAATGTTGAAGCGAAGGGCAGTTTCAATTTCCTGAACTTAGATGAAATCGATGCTTTCCGTGATAAAAACTTCGGTCCGGAGCAAATAAAACTGTTTGAAGAAATTAAAGATTATAAGGAAAAGCAGAAGTTTAATACCAATTCCAAAGAGTATATGGTTGCCGGTTTGGTAACGGAATATACGGTCCGTGATGGATTCAAAAGTGGGGAGAAAGTCGCATTTATGACCTTGGAAGATTACACCGGAAGTTACGGTTTCCGCTTGGGCGACAGAGATTACCTTCGCCTACGTGATAAACTGGATTTGCAGCGTTTTGTAATTCTAAAAATCAAATTTTCAATATCCAAAGACGGGAGAGTTTTCGTGAACGTAACCGATGTTATTGAATTGAAAGAAGCATTCGAGAAATATGCGAAAAGTATGGCAGTGGTTGTAAATCTTGAAGATTTAAGAAGAGAGGATATTACTTTCTTCCGCGATTTGTTTGATAAACACAGAGGCGAACATAAAGTTCAGTTTTACATTAAGAATCCTTCGGAAAACAGCCATATTGAATTGCATTCATTGAAATCGAAAATTGATGTTAACGAAGATTTTCTTAAAGTTTTTGCAGAGCAAAGCAGATATGAATTTTTCCTGAATTAATATTTCATTTTGTAACATACTATTAGAAACTTCAACATTTGTTGGAGTTTTTTTTATGCTGTATATATATTATGCAAACCATATATTAAAGAACTATAAACTTGGAAACGTTTTTGGTTTATTAGTTTCCAAGGTGGTATATTTGCACCGTAAAACTTTGAGATGGATAAAGAATTTTTGCATAAAGTATCAGATCTCTTCATCGAAAACGGTGCTAAAACTCTTACAATGGACGAAATTGCAAGGGAGTTCAGCATTTCGAAGAAGACGCTCTATCAGAAATATGCCAATAAAGAAGCCCTTCTGGAAGATGTGCTGAAATACAACCTCGAAAATATTATTGAGAAAATTGCCGAGCTTGACGTTAAAATCGTGAACGCAATCGAACGTATGTTCTGTCGTGATGAACACATCGAAAGAGCTGTGGAATCGAATAATTCACTGCTCATTAAGCAGTTAATCAGGTATTATCCGGCGATTTTCAACCGGCATATGCTGGAGTTTTCAGAGAAATTTGTGGCTGTGCTAGAGCATAATGTCAAGAGAGGTCGCGAACAGGGATTTTATCGGGAAGATTTCGATGAAAAAGCGTACGCCACCATCTTTTTTCAGAGCATGATGTCTTACCACAGTTCACCCTTCATCAACACTTCCGAAATCAGTATGGAACAGTTCAAAACGATTGTTATGGACTTCTACATGAATGCCATTACTACTGAAAAAGGCAAAGAAGAATTAATAAAGTACAATTTAAAATAATGAAAAAATTACTCATCGGTCTAGTTCTTTGCGGAGGACTGTTCCAGGCGCAGGAAGCGGAATTACTGACGCTGCCTGAAGCCATTGCGCACGCATTGGAGCATAAAGCGGAGGCAGAAAAGGCCAGACTCGACATCAGGAAAGGTGATGCCCAGATTGCGGAGGTAAAATCCAACGCCTATCCCAACATCTCTTTCAACAGCAACACCTCGTACAACCCGTTGCTTCAGGAAACCGTTTTGCCCGGCGAAATGTTTGGTGCGCCAGGGCAGCAGGTAAAGGTATCATTCGGACAAAGGTGGACTTCCAGCAATATGATTCAGTTGCAGCAGCAGCTCTTCAACCAGCAGGTTTTTACCGGATTGAAAGCAGCGAGATCTACCAAAGAATTTTATCTGATTAACGCCGAATTGACGGAAGAACAGATTACCGAGAAAGTAGCCAATGCTTATTTTCAGGTGTATCAGGCGGAACAGATGAACAAAAATGCCAAATCGAACCTTCAGATTACAGAGCAAACCATTAAAATCATTAAAGGTTTGTACGACGCAGGTTTAGCCCGAAAAATCGATTACGACAGAGTAGTGGTGGCGAGAAACAATGTACAGTCGGCGGTTCAGCAGACGGGCAACGCTGTTGATCTTTCAGAAAATGCTTTGAAATTCATGATTGGAATGGATATGAATAAAGAAATCGAACTTCCGGAGCAGACTTTCGATCCTGCGGTTTTGGGTTACGATGCAAATATTGACGACCGTACAGAAATCAAGTTGATGAATAAACAGCTCGAACTGTTGGAATGGCAGAAAAAAGCAACCGAAGCCCAATATTATCCGGTGATTGCATTAACTGCGAATTACGGATTTCTTGGTCAGGGAGCGAAATTTCCTTGGTGGCACGGTGAAAAAAATGGCGTGTACTGGTCGGATATGTCGAGCATTGGTTTAAATATTAATGTTCCGATTTTCAATGGTTTTGCAACAAAATCCAGAGTGGAACTCAATAAAATTGAAATCGAAAAAGCGCAGGCAGACCTCAGAGAAACCAAATTAGGTTTGGATCTCGCCCATAAAAATGCGGTCACACTTCTCGAAAATAATATGACGATGATCCGCACTCAGGAAGAAAATTTGCAGTTGGCGGAATCGGTGTTGAGCAATACCAGAAGCAATTACCAGTACGGTTTGGCAACTCTGAACGATATTCTGGATGCAGAACGCGACCTTACCGAAGCCAAAAACAACCTTACAACCGCCAAGTTAGATTATAAACTTGCCGAAATAGAACTATTAAAATCTCAGGGAAAACTCAGAACATTAAACGAATTAAACTAAAATGAAAAAGAATACAATCATAAGCATACTGGCTATTTTAGCGATTGGCGTGGTCGCATTTCTGATTCTTCAGAACAATAAGAAGAAAAATGAAGCGCAGGTTGCCGTGGTAGCCGAAACCAATAAAGATGTTGCCGTGCGTGTTGCAACAGTTGGCGCAGAAGAAATCAGCGGTGAATTTGCCGTGAACGGTACATTTTTGCCGAACAGACAGGCAAATATCGCTCCTGAAATGGGCGGACAGCTGATTGCACTTTATGTAAAAGAAGGCAGTTATGTACGCGCCGGGCAAAGCATCGGAAGATTGGCAGGAGATAAAGTAAATGTAAATGTTTCCAGTGCCAAAGCGAATTTGGCGAATGCACAGGCAGCGCTAAACCGTTATGAGATGGCGTTCAAGACCGGCGGTGTTACGGCACTTCAGCTGGATCAG
>CAZPQV010000109.1:0-5171 GCA_964588705.1 uncultured Chryseobacterium sp. | reverse complement strand
GACAACCGTCGCGGATACTGGACTTCATGGATTCAAACGACTGCAACTTTAGGACTTTTCTTATCTCTTGCGGTAATTCTTATGACCAAAACATCACTTACTGCCGAAGAATTTGATAACTGGGGATGGAGAGTTCCGTTCTGGATTTCAATCCTGATGGTAGGAGTTTCCTACGTGATCCGTAAAAACATGAAGGAGTCTCCTCTTTTTGCAAAAGCTAAAAAAGAAGGAAAAACTTCAACAAATCCTTTAAAGGAATCTTTTGGTAACAAATATAACTTCAAATTCGTTCTTTTGGCACTTTTCGGAGCGGTTATGGGACAGGGCGTTGTTTGGTATACCGGTCAGTTTTATGCCATGAGCTTCTTACAGAAAGTAATGAGTGTAGAATCAGCACAGGTGGACTCCATTATGGCCATCGCACTATTCCTTGGAACACCACTGTTTGTATTCTGGGGATGGCTTTCAGATAAAGTTGGAAGAAAATACATTATTCTCGGGGGAATGCTGCTTGCAATTCTTTGCTACAGACCAATTTACCGCGCCATGTATCATTCTGTAAATCCGGCTGAGAAAACTGTTGCAGCCAGAGGTGTTACAGAATCGCGATCTGCTAAGCTTCACGAAGATATTGCGGGCGACAGTCTGATTACTTTCCACAAAGAAATTCAGTACACTGATGGTTCTTTAATGAAAAAAGACTCTATCGTTCATTGGTCACCGGCAGGTCCTGTTCTGAAAGAAGACGGAACGCCTGAAGCTGCAAAAACCACCGCACAAATTACTGTGGACAGTAACACAAGATGGAAACTCGTAATGCTTCTTTTCGTTCAGCTTGTTTTTGTAACAATGGTTTACGGTCCAATTGCTGCCTTCCTGGTTGAAATGTTCCCTGTGAGGATTCGTTACACTTCTATGTCGCTTCCATACCATATTGGTAACGGTATTTTTGGCGGACTTCTTCCTGCAGTTGCAACTTACTTGGTAACGAATGCGCAAACTTCCGGCAAAGCAGAATGGTATCTCGAAGGACTTTGGTATCCAATCATTGTATCTGCTGTTTCACTGGTCATCGGATTCTTCTATCTGAATGGAAAGGACAGAAATGTTCAGGATTAATCTGATAATTTTTTATAACTTTAAATACACTAAAAAATGGACTCAATAAAGAAAATTTTAGGACTTGTTTGGCTGGCATTTGCAGTAGCGATGCTGTGGTTTGGACTAACAACTCTCGGAATCCCTAAACTGACTTCCGGGAAACAGGAAGACCTGGTATTCGGGATCATCATCGTGTTCGTTCTTTTACCGATTTGTGTTGGCGGAATGGCCATGTTCGGTTGGTATGCACTGAAGGGCGAATATTCAAAAGACAAAATGTAATAAATCCTCGGTAACCGGCTTCTGAATGGCAGTCGGTTGCCTTTTGAATTGTTTATTTTATAATGAAGAAAAGACATAAACAAAAACTGGTGATATTGAGCATAGCGCTTTTCGTGCTGTTCAATGCACCGGTTTTGCTTATGTTCAATTCCGCCGAAAACTATTTCGGTTTGCCTGTAATCTACGGTTATATATTTACGGTGTGGCTTCTTTCAAGCGTTCTTTCGTATCTGACAATAAAAAAGTTTGATGAGTAGTTCAGTATTATTTATCCTGGTAATCCTTTATTTAGGGCTTTTGTTCTTCATTGCTTATTGGGCGGAGAAGAAGAAAAGTAATTTCTGGGTGAATAATCCCTACGTATACGCATTGTCTTTGGCGGTTTACTGTTCGGCATGGACTTACTACGGAAGCATCGGCGTTGCAGCAAACCAGGGATTGGAATACATGGCAATTTACATCGGTCCGGCAATTATTGTTCCCGCCTGGATTTTTATTAATACCAAGATTGTCAGGATTTCAAGGGTTAATAAAATTGCAAGTATTGCCGATTTTATTTCCCTTCGATATGGCAATGGAAGATCTTTGGGCGCGCTGGTGGCATTAATTTGTATTTTGGCAGTAATCCCCTATATCGGACTGCAGATTAAAGCAATTTCTGAAAGCTTTCACGTTCTCACACAAACACCGATTGAAGAAAATGTTTTTCTTGATACTTCCACTTACGTAGTGATTATTATTGCTCTGTTTTCCGCTTATTATGGTACAAGATATGTGGATGCTTCTGAGAAACGTTTGGGAATTATTTCAGCGGTTGCAGTGGAGAGTTTTTTAAAATTAATATTCTTCATAATCCTTGGTTTATTCATCGTTTACGGCATATTTAACGGTTTTGAAGACATTTACAACAAAGCCTCTACTCTACCCGATTTCACCAAACTAAACACATTTTCCGGTTTGGAAGGCGCAACGAACTGGATGATGATTTCAGTTTTATCGATGATGGCAATTTTCCTTTTGCCAAGACAGTTTCACACTGCGATTGTTGAAAACAGAAAAGAAAAACACATTAAAACCGCAATTTGGCTTTTTCCACTGTATATGCTGATTTTCAATTTCTTCGTGTTTCCAATTGCTTGGGGCGGAAAAATTTTATTTCAGAATGAGATTGTCAATCCTGAACTTTTTTCGATTCTGATTCCTCAGAAATTCGGAAATAATTTTGTTGCAATGATTGCCTTTCTTGGTGGTTTAAGTGCGTCGATTTCAATGGTTATCATTTCAAGTATTTCACTTTCCATTATGCTTTCCAACAACGTAATCATCCCTTACGGATGGCTGGAAACTTTTAAAATTAAATCTGAAAGCATCAATACCAAAACGATTGTAAACATCAGAAAAATATCGATTCTCACCTTGATTTTGCTGTCATTTATGTTTTATAAATTCCTGATGGTTTCCACTTCTCTGTATTCCATCGGATTGATTTCTTTCATCTTGGTAGCACAGTTGGCACCGGCATTTTTTGGAGCCATTTTCTGGAGAAGAGGAACTTATCTTGGAGCACTTATAGGACTTATTGCCGGAGTTATTATCTGCTATTTCAATTTAATTTTTCCAAATTATCTCGAGAGTTTCAGAAATATGGAAGTTTATAATCACGCCATTATCACATTCTTCAAAATTCCGTATCTGTCGCCAATAGCAGGAACTTTCTTCTGGAGTTTACTGGTAAACACGGGACTTTTCCTCATTGTCTCCACTCTTTCATCGGGCAGTTACCGTGAGCGAAATTACGCCGAGCTATACGTGGATATTGATGATTATATCCAAAATCATGAGAACGCATTCATCTGGAGAGGAACCGCGCAAGTTTCTGATATTCAGAAAATATTGGTAAGATTTTTAGGTGAAAAAAAGACGACGCAAGCCTTGAAAATTTTTAATATTAAATACAATATCACTGATAAAAACGATACCGCAGACGCACGATTCATTAAGTTTTCTGAAAATTTATTAAGTGGTAGAATCGGTACCGCCTCTGCGAAAATACTTATTGAGGGCGTAACTAAAGAAGATAAAATTTCACTTCCGGAAGTACTCCAAATATTGGAAGAATCCAAAGAAAACATCTCCATCAATAAACAGCTGAAAGAACAAAGTCAGGAATTGCGAAAACTTTCTGAAGACCTGCAGAATGCCAACGAAAACCTGGTGATTAAAGACCGACAGAAAGATGAGTTTTTAGATTCAGTTGCACACGAACTTAGAACACCAATTACTGCAATACGTGCGACAAGCGAAATCCTTTTGGATGATGAAGATATGCCATCGGAAATCAAAAAAGACTTCCTGGAAAATATCATTTCAGAGAGTGATCGACTTGCGGAAATCATCAACGATATTCTGTATCTCGACAAACTGGAAGCCGGTTCTGTGTCTTTAAACATTGAAAAACACAACATCATCAATACATACAGAAAAGCGATTAAACCATTATCAAATCTTTTAGAACAAAGGCATTTGCATCATTCTGAGGTTAATTTACTTCAAAATGAAATTTTCGAATACGATGAAAACAAAATGATTCAGGTATTCCAAAATGTTCTTGGAAATGCCTTCAAATTCACCAACGATAATGGCATGATTCAGGCGAAATTTCAGGAAAAAGATGATGCCCTGAAGATTTCAATTTTCAATACCGGAAAATCAATTCCTGAAGAAGACTTAGAATATATTTTTGATAAATTTTATCAAAGTAAAAACCAAAATATTCTCAAGCCCTCCGGTAGCGGACTTGGGCTTGCGATCTGTAAAAATATTATCAACGCTCACAACGGAAAAATTTTAGCCAAGAATAAAGAAATTGGAGTAACGTTTGAAATTTTCCTTCCAAATAAAATTAATGAAGAATGAAAAAGATACTAATTGCTGACGACGAACACAAAATTGTAATGACCCTCGAATATTCGTTCCGGAAAAACGGATACGAAGTGTTCATCGCAAGAGACGGGTCTGAAGTTTTAGAAATATTGAAGAATGAAATCCCCGACGTTATTCTACTGGATATTATGATGCCCAATGTCGACGGTTACACCACTTTAACCGAAATAAAAAAAGACGAAAAATTCAAAGATATTAAAGTGATATTTCTTTCTGCAAAAGCCGGAGAAGCCGACATCCAAAAAGGACTCGAACTTGGGGCAGATGCTTATATCACCAAACCTTACTCTATTAAAAAACTACAGGAAAAGGTCGAAGAATTAATCGGAAATTGAGAAATATTAACCTCAATTTTAATGAATTAGAAACAAAGGTTTTGTAACTTTAATAGGTTCATAACAACACAATAAATCATAAAAACAAAATATAATGAAAGCGCACAAAATGTTTCAGGAAAGTATCGATAACCGCGAAGGTTTTTGGGCACAGCAAGCTGAAAAAGTAGAATGGTTCAAAAAGCCGGAAAAAATTCTTTCGGAGGACGAATACGGATATCCGCAATGGTTTGCAGATGCTGAGCTTAACACCTGTTATCTTGCTGTTGATAAACATGTTAACGACGGTTACGGCGACGAAGTTGCAATAATTTATGATTCTCCGGTAACGGAAAGAATCATAAAAATAACATATAAAGAACTTCAGGAAAACGTTGCAAAACTTGCAGGAGGTTTACAAAAATTAGGTATAAAAAAAGGTGATACAGCCATTGTTTATATGCCGATGATCCATCAGTCACTTTACGCAATGCTGGCCTGCGCGAGACTTGGCGTAACACACTCTGTGGT
>CAZPQV010000108.1:0-5187 GCA_964588705.1 uncultured Chryseobacterium sp. | reverse complement strand
GATGGCGGCTACCCGGGCAAACCATTTGTCATCTGCAGGAACCACGAACCAGGGCGCATTCTTGTCATGCGTTTCGTTAATGGCCTCTTCGTATGCTTTCATATATTCCTTCCACAGTGCGCGCTCCGGTAAATCGCCCATGGAAAATTTCCAGTTTTTCTCCTGCTCATCTATCCGGTCTATCAACCGCTTTTTTTGTTCTTTTTTAGATACATTGAGAAAGATTTTAATGATTTTCGTGCCGTTGGATGCCAGATGTTTTTCAAAATTGCGGATGCTTTCATACCGGTTTTCCCAGAACTTTTTGTTAAACTGTTTCGGAGAGTCCCATACTTTTTCTTTCAGATTGTATTCCGGATGCACTTTGCACACCAGCACACTCTCATAATGGCTCCTGTTAAAAATGCCGATCATTCCCTTTGCCGGAAGCGCCATATAGTGCCGCCACAGAAAATCATGCGAATATTCCTTGGTACTGGGGGTTTTGAAACTGGTCACATGGCAGCCCTGCGGATTTACCCCGCCGAAGACATGCTCAATCAAGCTGTCTTTTCCGGCCGCGTCCATCGCCTGAAGAACGATGAGTAAAGATTTACTTCCGTCGGCATACAGTCTTTCCTGCAGTTCATGGAGTTCCTTTTTTTCGTTGGCCAGCATTTCCGCACCTTTGTCTTTGGAAAGCCCGAGTCCGCCCTTGTATTTGGTGTCAAAATCTTTTAAAGATATTTTTCCTTTCGCCAAATAATCGTCAGTGAAATCTAAATCCATAATGTCAAATTTTTACTAAAATAAAAAAATCGCCTCAAATGAGACGATTTAAATATGAATATTTTATTGCGATTATTTTCCTCTAACTGCAGTTTTCTTTTTCACAGTTGGCTTTTTTGCAACCGGTGCTGTAGCTTTTGCATTTTCGTTCACACCTGTTTGTTGTGCAACGGCAGAGTTTTCATTTGCGTTTGCAACGGCAGGTTCAGCAGCATTAGGATCAACCTTTCCTTTGATGTAAAGAGATGATCTTCCGTTTACAGGGTCGTTGGAGTAAACTTCAATCAGTTTAAGGAAATCACCGTTAATCTGAGTGTTGTAGCCTACTTTAATTTTTGCTGATTTTCCCGGCATAATTGGATCCTGGCTCCATTCCGGAGTAGTACATCCGCAAGACGCCTGTACTCGGTTGATGATCAGAGGTTTGTCGCCGGTATTTTTCACATTGAAAAATCTGTGTCCTTCAGCCCCTGTTTTTACAGTTCCGTATTCAATAGTGGTTTTATCAAAAGAAATGGTTTGTGCGGAAGCAAAAGCTACCGTTCCCAACATAAGCATGCCTGCTAATATTTTCTTCATTTTTTATTGTTTTTAATTAAATGATTCTTTTCTTGGATGAAAATCAGGCTACAAAGTTAAAAATATTTTGATTAACTGATTTTAAATTTTTGTTTTCCCTATTTTTGCAGAAATAATGCCAAAATATAGATTTTATGCAGATTTCGGATAAATATAATCCGCAGGAAACTGAAACCAAATGGTACAGTTACTGGATGGAGAATAAATATTTTCACTCAACACCCGACGACCGACCGCCTTATACCATTGTGATTCCACCGCCAAACGTAACGGGAATTCTACATATGGGACATATGCTGAATAATACCATTCAGGATGTGTTGGTGAGAAGGGCGAGAATGAACGGTTTCAACGCGCTTTGGGTGCCGGGAACCGACCATGCTTCCATCGCAACCGAAGCAAAAGTGGTGGCCAAATTGAAATCTGAAGGCATCAACAAATCAGATATCACCCGAGAAGAATTTCTGAAGCACGCTTGGGAATGGACCGATAAATACGGCGGAACCATCCTTGAACAGTTGAAAAAACTGGGAGCTTCCTGCGATTGGGACAGAACCCGTTTTACGATGGAGCCGAAACTGTCTCAGCAGGTGATTAAATCTTTTGTGGATTTATATAATAAAGGCTTGATTTACAGAGGTTACCGAATGGTAAACTGGGATCCGGAAGCTAAAACCAATATCTCTGACGAAGAGGTTATCTTCAAAGAACAGAACGGAAAACTGTATTATTTAAAATATAAAATTGAGGGAACTGAAGATTTTCTTTCAGTAGCAACTACACGTCCTGAAACAATTTTCGGTGACACTGCAGTTTGCATAAATCCAAACGATGAAAGATATGCGCATCTGAAAGGTAAAAAAGTTACTGTTCCGGTGGTTGGCAGAGTTGTGCCGATTATCGAGGATGATTATGTGGACATTGAATTCGGAACCGGAGCTTTGAAAATTACACCGGCGCACGATACCAACGACTACGAAATCGGGCAGCGCCACAATCTTCCGATGATTGATTCTATGGATGATGATGCAAATCTGAATGACCACGGACAGCACTATGCCGGAAAAAACCGTTTCGAAGTAAGAAAACTGATTGTAAAAGAGCTTGAAGAAAAAGGCCTTTTACTGAAGGCAGAAGATTACGTCAATAAAGTGGGAACTTCCGAAAGAACCGGTGCCGTAATTGAACCAAAAATCTCTGTTCAGTGGTTCCTGAAAATGTCGGAAATTGCGAAGCCCGCATTGGATGTAGTGATGAATGATGAGGTGAAATTTCATCCGGAGAAATTCAAAAACACGTACAGACACTGGATGGAAAACATCCGCGACTGGAATATTTCCCGCCAATTGTGGTGGGGACAGCAGATTCCTGCCTACTACTACGGTGATGGCGATGATGATTTTGTAGTGGCGGAAACCATCGAAGAAGCCTTACAACTTGCAAGAGAAAAAACAAGTAACCAGCAACTAGAAGCCAGCAACTTAAAGCAGGACGAAGACGCTCTCGATACCTGGTTCTCATCCTGGTTATGGCCAATGTCGGTTTTCGATGGAATGCTGGAGGAAAACGAAGATATCAAATATTATTACCCGACTTCAGACCTGGTTACCGGTCCGGATATTATTTTTTTCTGGGTGGCGAGGATGATTATGGCAGGATTGGAATACCGAAATGAAGTTCCGTTCAAGAATGTGTATTTCACCGGAATAGTTCGTGATAAGCAACGCCGGAAAATGTCGAAATCACTCGGAAATTCACCGGATCCTTTGGAACTGATTGAAAAATACGGTGCCGACAGCGTTCGTGTGGGAATTCTTCTGAGTTCGGCAGCAGGAAATGATCTTCTTTTCGATGAAGATTTAATGCTTCAGGGAAGAAACTTTGCAACCAAAATCTGGAATGCTTACCGATTGATGCAGGGTTGGAATAAAGATGAAAAGATCCAACCAAATCAGGCAGATCTGCAAACGATGGAATGGTTTGAAAATCAACTGAATAAAACGATTGTTGAGATTAATGACCAGTTCTCAAAATTCAGAATTTCAGACGGACTGCATTTAATTTATAAACTGATTTGGGATGATTTCTGTTCATGGTATTTGGAAGCCATAAAACCAAATTACGGTGAGCCTATTTCAGCGGAAGTTTACAGCAAATCTATTGCTTATTTCGAAGAACTGATGAAGCTGCTTCATCCGTTTATGCCGTTCCTGACAGAGGAATTGTGGCAGAATATTTCTGCAAGAACTCCCGAACAAGCCTTGATTATTGCTCAGCAGAAAAAAGGTGGAAACTTCAGTGAAGAAATCATCAAGAATTTTGAAACCTCTAAGGAAATTATTTCGGGAGTAAGAAATTACCGCCAAAGCAAAGGGATTTCACCAAGAGAAACGGTGGAGTTGTTTACGAGTGCACAATCATTTTCGAATGAAGATATTGTGAAAAAACTGGCGAATGTTTCTGAAATTCATTTCGCGCAAAAAACAGATAAGCCAAGTTTCACTTTCCTGGTTGGAGCCAACGAAATCTCTGTTCCTTTAAGTGAAAACCTGGATTTAGGCGAAGAAAAAACCAAAACCGAAGAGGAACTGAAATACCTCAAAGGTTTCCTGATTTCTGTTGAAAAGAAATTGTCTAATGAGAAATTTGTTTCCGGTGCACCTGCGAATGTAGTGGATATGGAACGCAAAAAACAGAAAGACGCTCAGGAAAAAATTGCGCTTCTGGAGGAAAAACTGAAAACGCTTTAAAACTTTTTCTGTGCTCAGCCTGACAAATAGAAAAGTACAAGATAAATAAATGTCAGCCCGAGCGTATCCGAAGGCAACTTCATTTAAACTAAACTTTATAAAGACTGTTAAAACCATTGTGTGACAGTCTTTTTTCTTTTATCTTTACTCTATTGTTCATATCCGATGCAGCATTTAGAAAATATCAAAAATCTCTTCAGCAAAACGTTTGTTGAAAATACTCTGCTTGAAACTTTCGACGTTGGCAAAATCCATCTTCCAACTGGAGATTTGGTGGCTTGCGACCCTTTGGTTACTAATGATATGAAGCCGTTTAAAGTGCGGTTTCCAAGCGGGGAATTTCCTGCTTTTTTACACAAAGAGAAAGAGAGTAACTGTGTTGCCTATGCAGAAATTGTTTTTTCGGGTGATGAAATTGCAGAGTGGAAAATGGCAACCACCGAAGGACAGAATATTGAAGATTTGCAGGGAGAAGAAATCTTCGGCTATCCTGTAGAATCGGGGATGGGATGCTTTATGGATTCAGAAACCCAGGAAGATCTCAATGAACTGGAGAACAAGCTTTTCCATAGTAGAGGCGCTGATTTCATGGGAATTTATGAAGAGTTTTTCCACGAACATTTTTTTGATGAGAACGGAGCCATCGATCAGTATGCATTTTTAAAACCGGATGACGGAAAAGTCGGTAATATTTTGGCTTTCGAAACCGGTTTTGGGGAAGGGTTTTATGCAAGTTATATCGGATTTGGAAAAGACAATCAGCCCGTGAAAATCGTTACGGAATTCATTGAAATCATTAGTTAAGAATAGTTAATTATTTCAGAAATACTTTTCAAAGCATTAAATTTGTTAAATAACGTTTATTGAAATGACACTAAGTTCAGATCAGCCAAAGATCATTGTAGTAGGAAGTTCTTCCGTAGATTTGGTTTTAAATACGAACCATCATCCGTATCCTCATGAAACGGTAATGGCCTATAAATCAGAAAGTTTTTTCGGTGGTAAAGGTGCAAATCAGGCGGTGGGAACAGCGCGACTTGGTGCAAGTGTTTATTTTGTGGGATGCGTTGGAATGGATCCTCTTGGGCAG
>CAZPQV010000107.1:0-5275 GCA_964588705.1 uncultured Chryseobacterium sp. | reverse complement strand
ATTACGATTTAAAGTTAATTATTTTATACTTTTAAACCGTACTGTTTTCGGGGGAGCTTACAACACTCGCAATTCGGAAACTGAAAGTAAATGAATTTTTCGAGCATGCCAAACATCATTTCTTTCACTTTATAATATGTAAAGTTCTCTGTATTGCCACAAATTCTGCAAACTTTCATTATATATTGAATTTTTAGTTTAAAAAAGAAGGTAGTTGTCGTTTTGTAATGACTTTAACCGACTTTATATAAGAAATTTTCTTTAGAACTTCTTCCAAAACAATAAAATCGTATTTCACACTAAAAAAGTTTAGTTTTAGTAAATGTTTAAAAAGGCTGGTCACAAAAAGCTTTGAACAAATCATCATCGCTTTGAAAAAAGAATAGTTAGGATTACTGAGAATCATATAATACTTCAAAGGCCATGGGCCGGGGTGTTGTTTTTCTTCTGTTGTATTCTCTGGTAGTTTTAAGCTCTTTTATCTTCCTGTCGTGGATGCCGAAGGCATTTTGGGAAACTCCGATTTTAAAGCCATGGTATTTGGCGCGGTTTACATAATCTACATCTTCTCCATAGTGATAGAATAACGGACTGAAGCCACCTGTATTCAGCACACATTCCTTACTTAACATCCACATTGCAGCGTTTACAAAATCTGTTTCAAATATCCGGTTCTCGTACTTAGCGGAGGGATCAAATGAATTAAGTAGTTGCGGCAGTTTTTTTAAATAACTTCTGAAAATATATTCCACTTCCAGTGATTTATTCAGCTGTATTGGACTAATTATTCCATATGATTGAAAAGAATTGTGATTATTTATTAGGTTCCCTATAGTGTCAGGAAATATCCATGCGTCCTGATTAAGGAGAAAAAAATAGTTGTAATCGTAATGAAGCCCATGACGCAGCCCAATGTTGTTAGCCTTTCCAAATCCAAGGTTTTGAACAGATTTTTCAAGAATTGCCTTGGGGAAATTCTGCTCAATAAATGAGATTGTTTCATCAGTAGAACCATTGTCAATTATTATAACATCAGTGGGATATATCGATTCTTTCAGGCTATTGAGGCAGTCTTCAATCCATTGTATTCCATTATAGGTTACTATTATTGTGAGTACTTTTTTCATTTTTTCAATTTGAAGTATATCCAACTTAATGGCATCGTAAAGGCTGCAAAAGTTTTAATTAAAGGATTATTGATTTGATTCATACTTTTCCGGGCAGAAATACCCTGCTGAAAGGAATAAAATTCGTAACCAACGGTATTGCGAAGCAAAGCTTTGGGATATGAAAATAACTTAGTCCCATAGGAGTTAAGAAATGAAAGATGTCCTTCCCGAAGACCGTAAACATTTTTTCCGGTCCAGCGTGTGTTTGAAACCGAAGCCGAATCTGCCTCATCATAAAGATAATATCGGACAATTTTATTGATGAATCGGGTTTTCAGTCCTTTAGCGTCATAGCAATTAAATATCACGGACTGAGGGATATATCCTTTGTTTTCGTATTTTGAAAAATCTTTGTTGGCTATTTCTTTTTGATAGGATTTTGTAAAAAAGATTCCGTTTTTATCTCCTTTGATATGATGTTTGTAACGCATTTCGAAAATGCTTCCGTCAAAACCATTCCCGGGATATCTGTCGCCAACGATATTTCCATTTTCATCTGCCGAAAGCCCCATGATTCCAATGAAATCTTCTTGATTTTCAATTTTTTCAGCTTCTAAGATCAGTATTTCCATAGCATCTTCCGGATAAGTGTCGTCCGAATCCAGAATCATAAAATAAGGGGTTTTTACTTTTCTGATGCTTTCCAGAACAGTTAGAAACTTATGTCTGTTCCGGTCTTTAAAATATTGTATTTCGAAAAGATTTTCTGTCAGGAATTTTTCAACAGTTTTCGCAGTATTATCCGTAGAACCATCATCCATAATAATCCATACAAAATCCCTGAAGCTTTGTTTTTTCAAACCTTCATAGGCAATCGGCAAAGTATGCGCACGGTTATAAGTGGGGGTAATAATGGTGATTTTAGGATTCATCTTTCAGTAAGTATTGCTGTTCAAAAATCTCCGCGACTTGGTTATAAATTTTATTGTTGTCGAATTTTTTATCGGCATTTAAAGTGCCTTCTTTTATTTTTAAAACCAATTCCGGATTGGTAAGGAATAGTTTCATAGCATCAAAAATTTCATTTTCGTCATAATTTACTAAAATACCGTCAATCCCATGATCAATCATTTCCGGAATTCCGCCTACGTTGGTTGAAATTATAGGCGTATGGAGTCCCATGACTTCACCAATGGTTAAAGGATAACTTTCAGATTGTGAAGGTAATACAAAATAGTCAGCCGCTTTTACATAAGGCCACGGATTTTTTTGTGTATCTAAAAGTAAGAATGTTTTTTCTACGCCTCTTTCTTTTGTTTGATTTTTAAGATTTTCCATTTCGAAGCCGCCGCCAATTACAGCAACAGAATGAAATAACCCCTCATCTAATAGCCTTTTGTGCACCTTTATTAGCGTGTGATAGCCTTTTCTTGTATGCAGCCTGCCAATAGAAACAAAGGTTGGGCAATGTTCGAAGTTGACTTCAAATTCTTCGGCTTTTTTTCTGGATTCATTCAGTTTTATCACATTATAAATGACCGAACTTTTTGGGTAGGTAACATTGTAAAGATCTTCTATAACCTGTCTGGTTTGCTTTGCTCCGAAGATCATCCAGTCGAAACGTTTCATCAGTTCAATGCGTTTCAGCACACGCTTTTTGTCTTTATCATAACTTACATCCGTATGAAACCAACCAATTTTTCTGGATTTTTTGTTAGGTGAGTTCAGCACCATTTCAAATTCAGTGTAGCCAGGAGCCACTTCTATATCATATTCTTCTTTTACTTTGGTTGCATATAAAAAACTTGGGAAACGGTCGTAGATTTCGAGTTTTAGTCGTCTTAATATAAGTTGAATGTTCTGTATCAGTTTGTTTTTGCTGAAGTATTCTTTTCCCTGTGCCAGAACGATCAGTTTGATATCCTTCGGAATCTCGGAAACCAACTCTCCCTCATATATATTAAGCATCAGTGTAAAATCAAACTTGTCTTTCGGAAGATTTTTCATTAAATCAAAACAACCCTGGGAACACCACCCATTTCGAGCGAGCGCAGGCGGAAGAGAACTTTTATTTTTTTTCCGGAATTCATTTGTATTCTGTAAAGATAACTATTCAAGAGTCAACATCTGCGCCTAAATTTCTGTATTGATTCTTAAACTGCTCCACCCATTTTCTGAATTCTTCTACATTAATTTTATCTTTTAAAAAAGAGACTAAATAATCTATAGAAAAATCCTTGGGAAAGTTCTGCATCGGGTCAAATTCACCATTGTACCAAGCTTCGTTGATGAGATGATTGAAAAGATTGACATCAAAAGCAAAACCGTATTGATGATAGGAATTAGTGGCCGAACTTTGGAAGGTGGTTTTCATTTTCTCCTCTTTGGTTCGTGCAATGAAATTTTTGTTCTTTTGATGGCTTCTATAATATACTGCTGCATTTCTCAGTTGCTGTTTTTCATCTACTTTTCCTTTGGCATCTTTCCAGATATATAACCAGTAATTTTTGTCCCAAAATCCCATCAGAATTGAATTTAATGCCCAATATTTCCTTTTTGTGGTATTGTCTGCAAATCCAAGTCTATAAAGAATGGTAAAAAATTTATATTTATTATAGAAAAACCAGTCCATAATAAGAGGATTGGAGAGAAAAAGCTCTTTAGGTTTTACGGCAGTAATGTTTTCATTTATATCATATAGAATAATATTTTCATCATCTTTGAAGTTGCCGAGCCAGCCTAATTTAATTAATCCTGTTTTATGTTTTTTTGCCGATTCAGAAAGTTCTACAAGATTTATTTCTTTGGTAAACCATACATCATCTTCTGTCATAATGAAATATTCTGAAGCATCTTTAGCAGTATTTCTCCAAAGTTTGGTAGGAATTTCAAAGCCGTTGATTTCTTTTCCCGATTTCAGATTTTCTTCAATTGCTTTTATTTTGTTGGAATAACTTTCGGAAGTTCTGATTTCAACCTCAGGATATTTTTCTCTAATTTTTTGCAGATATTTCTCGGGTGTTCCATCATCAAGAACCATAATCCTATAGTTGCCACTTACAAATTGCTCAATGCTTTGTATGCAGCGATCTAGATAATAGGGGCGGTTAAAGGATTTGATGAGGATTTCAATCATAGGAATTTTCCAATAATTTTTTTCAATAATGAATTTTCTTTTTCGAAGATTAACTTAGGAAGATTGTCGACTTTATCTATGTTTTTACCGTATATTTTTTTAATATTCCTTCTCTTCAAAGTGTTTTTCAGTACCGAATGCCAGTTTTCGTTTAATGTTCCTTTTTTAGCTTTTTCTTGCGAAACCCCCTTTTCATGTAAGCGGTATCTATAATTGGCTTCGTCTATAAACTTGCACTTACCGGTTTCATAGATTTTAAGATACAGATCCTGATCTACTGCCGAACTAAGCGAGCTGTCTATTCCAACGGTTTTATCATAGGAGGACTTTCTAAAAGTGAAAAAATGATTCATCTCAAATTTAATATTGAGAAATCTTGGATCATTATTTCTCACCTGCTTCTGATTTGGAAACATTTTTATGAAATTGAGCCCATTGTCGCACATTTGCAAGCGTGAGTAAACAGCCACAGTTTCATTATCATAATTTGAAACAGCGCTTTGTATGGCGTTTTCTGTAAGGGCGTCATCGGGATCTACAAAACCGCATATTTCGCCATTCGCCAGTTCAGCACATCTTCTTTTGGTATATCCTACACCTTTATTTTCCTCATTTCTATACAATTTAAAACGATTATCGTTATTTAATAATTTCTGTAATTTTTCAAAAGAATCATCCGTTGAGCAATCGTCTACAATGATCACTTCAAAATTCTGATACTCTTGTGCAAGAATGCTTTTGTAACAATCTAAAAAATAATTGTAATTGTTGTAGTGGGCGATGAGGATGGAGAATAGCATGTTTATACTTTAATGGTATTATCAATTAAATTAGAAATTAGGGAAAGATGAGCTGTAAGGGAATGGTTAGCTTTTGATACTTCTTTAGTTTTAACACTCATCTTCATTAATGTTTGTCTATCTTCAATAATTTGCGACATATATTTAGCCATATTTTTCCAGTCGTGCTCATCAACCAAATAACCCGTTTCACCATGAGTAATTACATCTGGAATACCAGCATGAATGGT
>CAZPQV010000106.1:0-5380 GCA_964588705.1 uncultured Chryseobacterium sp. | reverse complement strand
GTTGCCGGAGGTTAGGGAAGGATTGGTTGAGAGGTATAGGGAGGAGAAGGAGATGAAGTTGAAGGATAATGCAAATTACAATTATCTAAATGAAAGAAAAGTTGAAAATTCTGCGCTTTTTGATACAGCTGGACAACAAAGATTTGAAAAGGAAATGACTTCAATTTCGATTGAGTATGAACCAAAAATTTTTAATAGGAAGAGATAATATTAAAAGTCGCCTTCACTATAGTGGGACGTCTGATTTTATAATTTTTTGTTTCTACCATTTGAATCATTTTAGAAGAGTTTTTAAACTTTCTAATGATGTTTTTACAGTTTTGTCATGTAATAGATATTGGAATTGTCCTTTATAATTGTTTTCAATGTAATTGATTAAATCATTTACGGGAGGAGAGGTAATACTTGGCTTAACTATTTCAAGCATTTCTTTAAATTTCCTTTCACTAATTCTAAATTGTAATCTACTTGAAATTGATTTTTCTGTAAAAGAAAGGGCAGCGATACTAGCTTGATGGGCATCCAGTTTCGATAAAATATCAATGTAAATTTCGTTGGCATTTACTGCAATACCATTGCCATTTGTTAAAAAAGTTTCAACAATAGAGTAGATTAACTTTTTTTCAACAATTTTTGGTATTTTCATAGGGTCGCCCAAAATTCTTAGAAGCTGTCGTGCAAAAGGAGGTTCATTATAAAAGTTATTGAAACCCCTGTGAGCAGAAAGTAAACTATCAATTGTATTGTCAACTTCCACAGCTCTTAATTCATCAGGAATATAGCTTTCTCCATTTACTTTTTGCAAAAACTGTCTTGCCAGTTTTTTTTCATGTTGATTGCTATTTGCTGCAAAGTGTGCGTATTTCAATCCAAAAGATTGCTTAATATCTTCATCAACTCTTCCCCAGATTTCAGGTAATAGACGATTAATGTTTTGATGTGTTTGACTATCTGTATCTAACCTCACATAAATACCGAAAAAACCTGAAGCAAGATTGTTTATTTGCTCTTGAGTTAGAGTAGTAGTAAAAATAGCAATTTCTTGCGCATTATCTTTAGAGATTGTATCAGTTTTTACATTTTGTAATAAATGTTTAATTCTAATGGAAACATTTGAAATGGGTAAAGTTATAACTTCTTTAATGCAGGTTTCTAACCAGGAAATTAATTGCAGACCTGTAATTTCACTGCTGTTTGGATGTGCAGCACTAGCCCAATTCCTCATGGAATTAATATATTCAAGATGTTTAAAGCCTAAATCAGAAATTAATCCTATTTCTTTTGCCCCTTTAATAAGATCATAATCATCTATTTTATCAAGATCATTTTCATCCTTTACTCGTTTACGTCTTTCCCCGGAAACAGCATTGTCGTAAAAATATTCGATGTCATATTGTGATACTCTTTTTCTGATTTGTAAGATAGTTTCATCCCACAGATAATTTAACGATGCATCAAAAAGCCCAACAGCAGTACTTGCAATAAATTTTGACAAGTATAGTGATTGAACCTTTTCTTCATTAGAAATTTGATTTAAGACATAACTTAAATTATTGAAAACTTTGCTTCTTTCATTAACGTCTACAAAAACATTACTTACAGGCAGAGAGTGAAAAGCTAGTGCATTCTTAATTTCGTCTTCGAATTGATTTAGTTGTATCAGCCCATTATTTTGTACGCTATTATGTTGTAAATTATTACTCATCTTATTTTATTCATATTTATTTCTAGTTATAAATTCTGGATTTGTTTTGTATTTCTGCTAATCGTAATTTTAAATATTCTAATTTTCTAGCATTTTAAATGTATCATAAGATGTCCAGGTTATCATTTTGGTTAGTCAATGCAAAGTTTATCTAGTGTTTTAACCTTTTTCAGATTCTACATTTCTATCAATTTATTTTAATTTCTGAACTGTATTCTAACGTTTTCCTTTAATTTTACGTTTTGATGTATAAAATTGAAATTATCTAGTAGCTGAGTAACCTCGTTATATATGTTGCCTTCCTTTTTTGTATCTTTAATAGTTACGACCAAGCAAAACTCTTGACTTGGTGTAATTCTTTGCAATTCAGATTTGCTTTCAATTGCTTGTCTAAATAGTCCTTCAATTTTTAGATACCAATTTTTGGGAGATTTTAAATATTTTTCTTTATTAGTTGGCGTGAATTCATCAAGATTTACCGACCATTTCTTTATTGGCTGAAACTTATCCCCGTAGGCAATCAAAACTCTTTCTTTGTTGTATGGATTTTCTGCGTCTTTCATAGCAGTTTTGCTATATAAACTATGTGTAAGTAGATTTTTGTTTCCATCAGGACCAATTGGATTTATTACAGTTGCTTTTGATGTGTCCCTATCTCTTTTGTCATCATAAGTCCCAAACATTACATCAATGTTCGATTGACAGTATTCTGATCCTTGATTTGAATCCAAAATTGGTGATGTAACCAAAGTGAGAGTTATTTCACCATAAAAATATCCATCATCATCTATCATTGATTGCGGAAAAGGAAAATCCAGTATTTCAATAAAGCTACTTTTTTCGATAACATCTTGCAGTATCAGTGTGATTTCGTTAGGTTGATTAAAAATGATATCTTGTATTGTTGATGGAATTCCATAACCTACATGTCTTAGTTTTTCATCAATACTAATTTTCATTTCTTCAGGATATTTGCATGAATGTATAGTCAATGCTTTTAGCAATAAGGGGTTGAATTCCTCGTTAAGTGCGTTGTCAATACCAGCAACTATAGATGTAATTCTTGGTGTTGAAAAACTTGTTCCAACAATTGATTTAGTCATTCCGTCAGCAGAGAATGTTTTAATACCATTTATTATTACGTGGTTTCTTTCATTGAAACCTGCGTTCCCGCCAATATGTGCAACATCGGGCTTAATAAGATGAGAGGGACCCGGTCCTATTCTAGAAAAAGGTGATGAATTATTTTTTTCCGCTAAATCTGTAGCTAATTTATTTTTTGAAATTGAACCTACAACAAGGCTTCTTATTGAGTCTGCAGACTGTGCTATTCTGCTTCTAGGCGCATTTCTTTTGAAATTATCACAATTTCCTGCAGATTTACAAATTAGCACATTGTTTTCGTCTTGTATTTCATCCAGTGCCTTACCAAAATCAGAAAATTCACTTAAATCTGCTTCTTTATTAGTCCCAAGAGATAAATTCCAAATTTTTATGTGATTATTAGTGCTTATTGCTTCTCTAATATTCTCAATAAGTTCATCTTCACTGATGCTCTGCGTTTTTGTATTTGGAAAAACAATTGCTTCAAAAAGTTTAGCGCCTTCGAGCCCTGTGTACCTTTCGTTTTCAAGTTCGTCACCGTACACTATAACACCCGAAACGGCAGTTCCGTGACCTTTATCAATGTCGTCGGAATGGTATTTACTAAATTTTTCATCAACTAACCACGGCTTCAGATGTGGTATTTCAGAAATACCCGAATCTAAAACGCCTACGATAGGATATTCTTTTCCGTCCGCAGGTTCCTTAATTTCAATAACTTCGGTTTCATCAAGTTCATCTAATGTCACAAAGTAGAGCGGCATTTCACTTATCAGCTGAACACCGTCGAATTCTTTTAATTCATAAAATTCGTCTAGAGTTATGTTTTGGATTTTAAATATATTTAAGTCAGCAGAGTATACAGTTCTACTATATTCAATATCTTTTTCTTTACAAAATCTTTCAAAAGCGCGAACCACCATCATATTTAATTCGGAATCACCATAATTGAATAATTTAACTTTGAGGATTTCATTTTCGATATCTTCGATATTCACATCAATTTCCGGTTCGAACTCTTCAATTTCTTCAATTGCACCGATTCCTAATTTTAAATTTTGACTTGCTAAGGTTTTTTTTGCAGCTGCAATTTTAGTACTTATCTTGGATAGTTCATCGTTATTTTCAATCTTAACTAATACTTTGTCATTATTGTTCAGCCCAAAGACATTTAACTTTTGAGTATTAAAAATGTTTGCAACTTCCTTTCTATATGTCTTTGCCAAAGCATCATTATTTAGCGTTAGCTTTACAACACTTGGAATGTAGTTTCCAGATTTTTGTTTTGATTTTAAATCTTCTGAGATTCCATTTAAAGTTTCTATAAAATGTTCCGCTTTTCTTGGAATAACAGTTTCATCAAACCATTTAGGAGGTGTCGAACTTCCACCGCCTTCGGTATTTCTTTCATCGTTATTTCTCTTCTGAAAAAACTTTATTGGTAAATTCCTTTCCATCATTATTTTACTTTTAAATTATTTCTTACTTGTCTAATAGAAATGTTTAATATCTGTGTTATTTTTTCTTGGGAAACGCCGTTTTCATTGAGGAATGTAATTATATCTTCAATCATATAATCTTTGTTTTTTGATTCAAAAATTTCAAGTAAAATATCCTCATAATACAATTGTTTCTTGTTTTTTATGATCTTTTGGGCTAAAACATTATTAAATAAGGTTTTAATATAAGATGGCGTTTTACCATCTAAATTTTGTATTAATTTATTTATTTTCTTTTCATCAGTTAAAAAATCATTAGGAGTTTCCTTGCTGAAAATAACTATCAATTTTTGAATTTCATTTTGATTTGGTAAACCAACTTCTATGAGAGTGTTAAATCTTCTCCAAATTGCCTTGTCTAACAATTCAGGATGATTCGTAGCTCCGATTAATAGATTTGATTTCGAAAACGTGTCAATATTTTGCAGTAGACTATTTATAACTCTTTTCAACTCACCTAGTTCGTATTGATCATCTCTTGCTTTAGCAATAGCGTCAAATTCGTCCAGAAATAAGATACATGGTTTTTCATCAGCATATTCAAATATTTTTCGAATATTTTTTGATGTATTTCCTAATAATGACGATACAATAGCATCAAACCTTGCTGTAATTAACGGCAATCCTGTTTTATTAGAAATGTATTTTGCAATTGTTGTCTTTCCGCTTCCAGGGACTCCATACAATAATAAAGAATTAGAAATTTCAAGTCCGTTTTTTAATAATTCTCCTTGATGCTGATAAAGATTGATGAAGTCTTCTACTTTGTTACTAACATTTGGGGACAAAACCAAATCATTTTCATTTTCAGAAGGCATTTGTATGTCCACAATATTCATTCTACTTTCCTGATCTACAGGTGTTGAGATTAATGAATCTAGTGCGACCATTGACAAAGGCTTGTTTTCTAGTGTTCTAAAAATCATTTTAGCCAACTTTGGTTCCCCGTCTTTTTCAAGTTTTTCGGCGAGAATACGAGAGTAATTATTAATCTTCCTTATATCCTTATTTAATCCGCCTTCGATTATTCTTAATATTTCTGTATACATTTTGTTGTTTTATCGTTACAAAT
>CAZPQV010000105.1:0-5713 GCA_964588705.1 uncultured Chryseobacterium sp. | reverse complement strand
ATCCGGTTTCGAGTAATTTGAAATCATCATTCCATTCGTCACTACTACTCTCGGTGCATCTTTATGTGAAGGAAATAATCCCATAGGATGACCGGAATACATCACCAGAGTCTGCTCGTCTGACATTTCAGAAAGGTATTTCATCGTCAACAGATACTGTGCCCAGTTGCTGAATACGCCGCCATTACCACCATAAGTAATCAGTTCATGAGGATGTTGCGCAACAGCGTAATCCAAATTGTTCTGAATCATCAGCATGATGGCTTTTGCCTGTTCTGATTTTCCCGGATAATCGGAAATTGGTCTTGCTTTCATCTCATAATCCGGACGGAAACGGTACATATAAATTCTGCCGTAATCTTCCAGTTCTTTTCGGAATTCCTCAATCAGTTCTGCATGAAATTTAGGTTCGAAATAGCGTAAAGCATTTCTCAGCGCGAGTTTTTTCTCTTCTTCACTTAAAATTTCCTTGCGCTTCGGTGCATGATTAATTTGTGGTTCGTATGCTTTTGGTTGCGGCAATTCCGTCGGAATCCCCTGTTGAATCTGCTGTTGAAAGGTCATGCTATTTGAATTGAAATATGACCAAAAATACGAATATTAATATGTTTAATAAAACAAAAGACTATATTTGCCTCATAATTCGGATAACTAAAAGGTGAACCGTGTGCAAATCACGGACTGTCGCGCAACTGTAATTCGCACAGCGAAAAGTCAGACCCCTGATCCGAAAAAGTGCTTTCGCGATTTGAAGCAGAAATTCCGGTAAGAAATTCCTTCTTTCCTTTTTCTGTTCATTTCAAGTTTTTAATTAAAAATTTAAGTAAATGAATTACGAAGAAAAAATTCAGAATTCTGTAACCCGTGTGTTTAAAGTCGTTTTCCCAAACATTACTAATCATCACAATACCATGTTTGGCGGAACCGTAATGGAAATGATGGACGAAATTGCTTTCATGACCGCCACAAGATTTGCCAGAAAATCATTTGTGACCGTAAGTTGTGACCGCATCGATTTTAAAAAACCAATTCCGGCTGATACCATTGTAGAACTAATTGGTAAAATAAAATATGTGGGCAACACAAGTTTGAAAGTAAACGTAGAAATGTATGTTGAGGAAATGTTTGGTGAAAGTCGTGAAAAAGCGGTATCAGGAGACTTTACATTGGTGGCGATTAACCGTGAAAAAAGACCGGAAAAAATTTTTGAAAATCAATCAGTCTATCAATAAAATCACTTTTCAGGAAATTAATACTATTGGTAACGATATTGTATATGCTCCTACTTAAAATTTAATAATGATGAA
The DNA here is from genome assembly GCA_964588705.1 of uncultured Chryseobacterium sp. Classification (GTDB taxonomy): domain Bacteria; phylum Bacteroidota; class Bacteroidia; order Flavobacteriales; family Weeksellaceae; genus CAZPQV01. The sequence goes on along the minus strand of CAZPQV010000105.1, from coordinate 4,406 downwards.
ATATTTCACAATGGCCTTGGCAGCGGCTTTAATAATGACTGCCTGTAAAAAATCTGAAGTTGCGACAGACGATCAAACGACTATTGATTCGGTTGCGGTAGTCGGCCAAACCACGGTGGCAACCGACAGCACTGCAATAAACGACAGCATTGTAGGTACACCACCAATGAACTATGGCGATGAAGGCAGAGTGTATGTATCCGAAGATGGTGACGCAAAATTCAGAGTCCTGTCGGATGCAAATGAAACGTTAAGTTTTAAAAACGAAATCACCGGAGAAATCTTCGAAATGAAGCAGGTGCGTGCCGCAAGTGGAGAAAAATATGAGGATGCAAACGGAAAGTTCATGTGGTTCAAAGGTGAAGAATTCCTTTTTGGTAAAGGAGAAGAAAACATTTATTCAGGAAAACTTCAGAAATAATTTTTAAGATAAAATAAGAATCCCGGAAAAAATTTTCCAGGATTTTTTTATGACTAGCATTCCACTTATTTGTTTGTTTTTCCTAACATCGGAACAAATTTATAGGCGCCAAATTCTTCTTTTTCGAATTCAGTTGGCGAAACTTTAGTGAATCGGTAGAGGATCTGTTCATCGGTCGGTCCCATTGGAATGACCATTTTCCCGCCTACTTTCAGTTGTTTTAATAATTCTGTAGGAAGAATTTCTGCTCCACAAGTGACAATTATTTTATCAAAAGGAGCAAAAGTCGGCAAACCGGCAAAACCATCGCCAAAACTCTGAAATTTTGGTCGAAGGTGCATTTCTTTCAGTTTTTTATGTGAAAAATCAAAAAGGTCTTTCTGTCTTTCAATGGTGTAAACCAGAGTTTTCATCGCTACCAAAACCGCAGTTTGATAGCCACTTCCCGTCCCGATTTCAAGAATTTTTTCACCCTGTTCTACCTGCAAAAGTTCAGTTTGTTCTGCAACGGTTGAAGGGTGAGAAATCGTTTGGTGCGCCGCTATCGGAAAAGCGCGGTCTTCGTACGCATAATCTTCAAAAATACTTTCGATAAACAGATGTCGTGGCACTTCGTTGATGGCTTTCAGCACATTTTCATCGGAAATACCAATATTCTCACGGAGATATTCTACGAGTTTTTTACGCTTGCCTTTGTGAAGAAATGAATCGTGCATGTCACAAAAATAACCTAAAAGTTTATCAAACGCAAAGAATTAATCTGGATTACGTTTTATTCTAAGTCGATTCACTTAGCAAAGTCCGCAAAGTTGAAAATCAAAGATTTTCATTTATGATTCAAGTTTAAATATTTGTGATCTTTACAATTGATCTTTGATGAATCTTTGCGGACTTAAAAATGTTTGCAAAGTTTATAAGAAAATCTTTGCGCTCTTTGCGTTAAAAAATTAATTTTACAAAAAAGTAAATTTCTATGCTTAAAGCAGGATTAGTCGGTGCCGGACATCTCGGAAAAATTCATTTAAAATTGCTGAATCAGAGTGAGAAATATGAATTGGTTGGTTTTTATGATGCAGATGCTGAAAACGGCAGAAAATTAGAATCCGAATTTGGATACCAATATTTTGAAAATTTTGATGAATTGCTGTCGCAGATTGATATGCTGGATATCGTGACTCCAACGCTGTACCACTACGATTACGCGATGAAAGCGATTGAAAACCGAAAACATTTTTTCATTGAAAAACCGGTGACACAAACTTTGCAGCAGGCCGAAGAAATTCTTTATAAATGTCGGGAATACGGCATCAAAGCGCAGGTTGGACACGTTGAGCGTTATAATCCTGCCTTTATCGCGACCAAAGATTTCATCCAGAATCCGATGTTTATTGAAATTCACCGTTTGGCAGAGTTCAATCCGCGCGGAACGGATGTTTCAGTGGTTTTGGATCTGATGATTCACGATTTGGATATCTTACTTTCTATGGTAAAATCTAAAGTGAAAAATATTCACGCTTCGGGTGTTTGTGTGGTTTCGAAAACACCGGATATCTGCAATGCAAGAATTGAGTTTGAAAACGGATGCGTTGCCAATCTTACGACGTCAAGAATTTCGATGAAAGCGATGCGTAAATCGAGATTTTTCCAACAGGACGCTTATATTTCTGTTGATTTTCTGGAGAAAAAAGCCGAAGTGATTCGAATGAAAGAAGCACCGGAAAACCCAACTCCATTCGATATGATTATTGAAAATGCGGATGGTGAAAAGAACCAGATTCTGTTTGAATATCCGAACATTCAGCCGAATAATGCTATTTTGGATGAACTGAATTCTTTTGCTGATGCCATTACAGAAAACAAAAATGTAGAGGTTTCTTTGGAAGATGGAACTGAGGCTCTGAAAGTGGCGTTGGAGATTATGAAACTGATTTCGTAAGACTGGAAGCACGAAGATCGAAGACTGAAGTTTACAAAATGAAACAAAATTTTCTTTTATTATTACTGATATTTTTTTCATTAAACCTTTTCTCTCAAAAGAAATGGAACGTCCGCTATTACCTCGAAATTCAGGGAAAAGAAGCCGTGGTTTATGCAGACAATAATGAATGGATGCCGGTTTCGACCCAATTCACTTTTGAATTGGAGAATATGAAATCTACCTTAGCTTCAAGTGAAATTGTGGTGGTTCCTGCAAAATCAAAGAGGATCGAAATTACAAGATTTTCAAGAATAAACACCAATGCTGCGAACCGTTTCAGTTATCAGATGACATCCAACTTCGGCAATGCTTTGCAGCAGGAATTTGATGAAGAATACGTGTATTGGTTGCCTTTCGAAACCGGAAAAACACAGCTTGTTTTTCAGGGTTACCGCGGAAAACTGTCGCACAAAGATTCGGATGCACTGGATTTCAACTTGAAAACCGGAGAAAAAATCTTCGCTGCGCGTGAAGGCCTGGTTGTAGAAGTTGTTGAAAATAACACAAGAAACTGTCCGGATATTTCCTGCGCAAAATTCAATAATCTTATTCTGATCATGCACAGCGACGGTACTTTTGCAGAATATTCACATCTGAAATACGACGGCGCAGAAGTTCATGAGGGAGATCAAATCGAAAAAGGACAATTCCTCGGTTACAGCGGAAATACGGGGTATTCCACTGGTCCACATCTTCATTTTTCTGTTTTCATCAATAGAATTGATGGAAAGCGCGATTACATTAAAACAAAATTCAAAACTTCGGAAAATGAAGGAACTTTCTTAGAAGAAAAGAAATCATACACTCGCGATTATTAGATTGCATCTTTCGGAAACGAGGCAATTTTCATATCTTTAGACCTTTCAAAATCAAACAAAAAACAATGAAAAACATCGTAGTTATCGGCGCCGGAACCATGGGAAACGGTATCGCACATACTTTTGCACAAACCGGATTCAAGGTTAATTTGGTAGATATTTCGCAGGAAGCACTTGACCGCGGAATGAATACCATCACAAAAAATCTGGACAGAATTATTGCAAAAGGCAACCTGACTGAAGAACAGAAAGCCGAAACTTTAGGAAATATCACTACTTTCACGCAACTTAAAGATGCTGCGACCAACGCTGATTTAATTGTGGAAGCTGCGACCGAAAATCAGGATCTGAAACTGAAAATCTTTGGGCAGATGGATGAATTCGCTCCGGAAAACTGTATTTTGGCAACCAATACTTCCTCAATTTCTATCACGAAAATTGCAGCTGCCACCAAAAGACCAGAAAAAGTAATCGGAATGCATTTCATGAATCCTGTTCCGATCATGAAACTGGTGGAAATTATCAAAGGATATTCCACTTCCAAAGAGACTTTCGATGCGGTGTACGAGATGTCGAAAACATTAGGAAAAGTTCCGGTAGAAGTGAACGATTATCCTGGATTTGTGGCCAACAGAATTCTGATGCCAATGATTAATGAAGCTATCGAAACCCTTTACAACGGCGTTGCTGGCGTAGATGAAATTGATACCGTTATGAAACTGGGAATGGCGCATCCAATGGGACCGCTACAATTGGCAGATTTTATCGGGCTTGACGTTTGTCTGGCAATTTTAAATGTGATGTACGACGGTTTCAAAAACCCGAAATACGCACCGAATCCACTGTTGGTGAATATGGTGATGGCCGGAAAACTGGGCGTAAAATCAGGCGAAGGTTTCTACGACTATTCTGAAAGCAAAAAAGCGGAGAAAGTGGCGAAGATGTTTGCGAAATAATTTTAACAAAATTTAAAAATTTGAACTAAAATCATTTGGCTTTTTTCTTTATCTTTGAAAAGATTTAAATTTTAAACAAATGAAATTACCTAAGTTTTTATTAGCCGACAATTCCGAAATGCCGGAAGATTTATTCGTAGTTCATACCGAATATCCAAGATTTATCCTGAATGTGGAAGAGGAAGAAGTGGAATGGTTGGACGATTTGGAAGGTGACGATGAAGAAACTATGG
>CAZPQV010000104.1:0-5715 GCA_964588705.1 uncultured Chryseobacterium sp. | reverse complement strand
GATAAGTATTGGAAATTCCAACATCATATCTTCCACTGATTTCAAGTTTACGTTTGTAGCTGAAACCAACTCCGCCACCAACACCAACTTCAAAACCATTAGCTTTACCATTAGCATACTGATCACCTTCGATAGTGTATGCCTGTATGCTAGGATTTTCCACTTTCTGACTGATTAGAAAATTAAATCTTGGTCCTAGTAATCCGAAAAACTCAGTTTCATTTTCAGAAAAATAAGCTTTGAAATACAACGGGACACTGATGTAATTATTGGCATAAATCGCATCATATCCTGGTTTTCCAACCGCTTCTTTGTCCTTTCCGGTTTCTCCTGCTCCATAGTAAACCACTTCCGGCTGAATGTAAAACATATCGTACCCGTCAATCGGAATAAGCGCCATTAAACCGCCCTGTCCTGTGTGCATAGGACCTGAAGGATTGTGTGCATTACTCACTCTTGAAAAGTTATAACCACCGGTTACCCCGAATCTTGTGTTTCGAAGGTCAATCTGTGCGCTTACTGAAACTGCAGCAAGAACTAGAGCACCAAAAATTAATTTTCTCATAAGTATTGTGTTTGGTATTTGTATTTTATCCTAAAACCTTAGCAACAGTAGCACCGATATCAGCAGGAGAATCCACAACGTTAATTCCGTTTTCTCTCATTATGGCCATTTTTGCCTGTGCTGTATCTTCTGCACCACCTACGATTGCTCCGGCGTGTCCCATTGTTCTTCCTTTAGGAGCTGTTTGCCCTGCGATGAAACCAACAACTGGTTTTGTAGATCCACTTTCTTTATACCATCTTGCAGCTTCAGCTTCAAGAGAACCACCGATTTCACCAATCATTACAACGGCTTCAGTCTCAGGGTCGTTGATGAAAAGTTCCAAAGCTTCTTTAGTCGTCGTTCCAATAATTGGGTCACCACCAATACCGATAGCTGTGGAAACTCCGTAACCTGCTCTTACAACCTGATCTGCAGCTTCATAAGTTAAAGTTCCCGATTTTGAAACAATCCCAACTTTACCTTTTTTGAAAACGAAGCCCGGCATAATTCCGATTTTTGCTTCATCAGAAGTAATTACTCCCGGACAGTTAGGACCGATAAGCGTTGTATCTCTGTCAGCGATATAAGACTTTACTTTTACCATATCAGCAACAGGAATTCCTTCGGTAATACAAACAATTACTTTAATTCCCGCGTCTGCAGCTTCCATAATTGCGTCTGCAGCAAATGCAGGCGGAACGAAAATGATAGAAACATTAGCTCCAGCTTTTTCCACAGCTTCTGAAACTGTATTGAAAACTGGCTTGCCAAGATGCTCTGTACCTCCTTTTCCAGGAGTTACACCTCCCACTACATTAGTTCCGTATTCAATCATCTGAGTGGCGTGGAACGTACCTTCGTTACCTGTAAATCCCTGAACGATTACTTTAGAATCTTTGTTTACTAATACTGACATTTTTTATTTATTTAATTTATTTTTAAAAATTTAATTCTTACAAATTTACTCAATAAAATTTGATTATTAAAGACAGAATCCGAGAATTTACAAATTCTTAAGTTTGATTTCTTTTCTTAAATAGTCACGGAATTCTTCTGCAATCGGGCCGAAATAAGTTCCTTTTTTCAGATCGCGGTTTACACCACATTTTGCCAATAAAACCGTTCCCGATTCAACACGGACACCGGAAGCCATTCCAACCTGTCCCCAAATCGTAACCTCATCTTCTATCACGCAGCATCCTGCAATTCCGGTTTGCGAGGCAATTAAAACTTTTTTTCCGATAACGGAATCATGTCCAATCTGAATCTGATTATCCAAAACAGATCCTTCACCAATAATAGTTGAATCCGTTACGCCACGGTCAATCGTGCAGCCGTTTCCGATTTCAACATTATTTTCGATCACGACATTTCCAACAGAAATTAATCTGTCGAAGCTTCCGTTCAGTTTTCTGTAATAAAAGGCATCTCCACCTAAAACAGTATTCGCCTGAATAATCACATTATCACCAATTTCAGTTCTGTCACCAATAACTACGTTTGGAAAAATATGGCAATTCGCACCAATTTTCACATCATTTCCAATGGTTACTGATGGATGGATGAAGGTTCCTTCACCGATTTCAGTATTGTGAAGTTCTTCCCTAAAATTAGAAATCCTTGTAAAATGAGTATTGATTTTATTAAAATCTCTGAAAGGATCATCAGAAATTAAAAGTGCTTTTCCTTCCGGACAATCCACTTCTTTATCAATCAAAATAATGGTTGCAGGTGAATTGAGGGCTTTGTCGTAATATTTCGGATGATTGACGAAAACAATCTCTCCGGCTTTCACCATATGAATTTCGTTGGTTCCGAGGACCTGAAAATTTTCATCGCCAACAAATTTTGCTCCGATGAGTTCTGCAATGGTTTTAAGATTTTGTGGCTGATTGAAAGTCATGATTTAAAGTTGAATGCTAGAAGACCGAAGTCCCAAGATTAATTGGTACAAAAAAGAAAGAGCAGGAAATTTTCCAACTTCCCGCTTCCTTCTTCAATTTTTATTTTACTCTTTCCAGGTAAGAACCATCTTCGGTATTTACCTTAATTTTGTCTCCCGGCTCAATGAACAGTGGAACCAAAACTCTTGCACCGGTTTCAACAATTGCATTTTTCAGTGCGTTGGTTGCTGTATTTCCTTTCACACCCGGATCTGCTTCAATAACATCAAGGTAAACGGTTGGAGGAATTTCCGCCGAAAGTGGAGTTTCGTCCGCTTCTTTCAAGATGATGGTTACTTCTTCACCTTCTTTCATGAACTGAGAATTTTCGATCATATCTTTATTGATATAAATCTGAGTATAATCGTCATTATTCATGAAATGAAACCCATTGTCGTCCTCGTATAAATAAGAGAATTTTCTGGTGATTACTTTTACCTCATCCAGTTTGTGTCCTGCCGAAAAAGTATTATCAATCACTTTTCCGTTGGTTACAGATTTTAGTTTTGTTCTAACGAAAGCAGGACCTTTCCCCGGTTTTACGTGTAGAAATTCGATAACTTTGTAAATGTCGTTGCTGTACTCAATGCAAAGACCTTTTCTGATATCCGCTGTTGTTGCCATTCAATAATTTTATCGTTTTATTTTTTGTTTAATATTTTAAAGCCTTAGGTAAAGGTAAAGGTTAAGGTTAAGGTTAAGGTTAAAATTTGATTACCTCGCAACTTAATTATTCTTTCCCAGTTCCGTAACCCTTCACAATTCCACGAGGCGAGTTTTTGATAAATTCAAGAATCTCATCGCGCTCAAGGGTTGGCAACATTTCTTTTTCAATAAGTGCCATCGACTGCGTGACATTCATTTTCATCTGAAAAAGATATCTGTAAATTTTCTGAATTTCAAAAATCTTATCATTTGCATATCCCCTTCTTCTCAATCCTACCGAATTTATTCCTGCATATGACATTGGTTCTCTAGCCACTTTGATGTACGGTGGAATATCTTTTCTTACCAGTGTTCCTCCGGAAATCATCACATGTTTACCAATTTTGCAAAACTGGTGTACGGCCGAAAGTCCGCCCATTACTGTAAAATCACCAATTTCAACATGTCCTGCGATACCGCATCCGTTCACGATTACAACATTATCACCGATAATACAGTCGTGAGCAATGTGAGACGTTGCCATTATCAGGCAGTTTTTTCCAATCTTAGTATAGCCGAGTGCTTTAGTGCCTCTGTTTACAGTAACGCATTCTCTGATGGTAGTTCCATCACCGATTATAACCTGCGAATCTTCTCCTTCAAATTTCAAATCCTGAGGGATTGCAGAGATTACCGTTCCCGGAAAAATCTTACAGTTTTTTCCGATTCTTGCTCCGTCCATTATGGTAACGTTCGGCCCAATCCAGGTTCCTTCTCCAATTTCAACATCTCCTGCGATGGTGGTGAACGGTTCTACAATAACGTTCTTTCTTATTTTTGCACGTTTGTCAACTGCGGCTAACTGATGTACCATTGGCTATTAATCTAGTTTTGTTTTTGCAACCTGCGCCATAAGTTCGGCCTCAACTGCAACGCTGTCGCCAACATATCCGTAACCCTGCATATGAACGATTCCGCGACGGATTGGTTCGATAAGTTCAATCTTGAAGATCATTGTATCTCCCGGAATTACTTTTTTCTTGAATTTCACCTTATCTATTTTCACAAAATAAGTAGAGTAATTTTCCGGATCAGGAACGTTTGCCAAAACAAGAATTCCTCCGGTTTGTGCCATCGCTTCAATTTGCAAAACGCCCGGCATTACCGGTTCTTTCGGGAAATGCCCTACAAAGAAAGGTTCGTTCATCGAAACGTTTTTCAACCCCACGACATGTGAATCTGAAAGTTCAAGAATTTTATCAATCAATAAGAATGGTGGACGATGCGGAAGCAGTTTCATAATTCCGTTGATATCGAACACCGGTGGTTTTGTTAAATCAAAATCGGGCACGTTTTTTCTTTTCTGAAGTTTCCACTGGCGGTTCAGTTTCTTTGCAAACTGCGTATTCACAAAATGTCCTGGCTTATTGGCAATCACTTTCCCTTTGATTTTTACTCCGGTAAGTGCTAAATCTCCAATCACATCCAGAAGTTTGTGGCGTGCCGCTTCGTTTGGATAATTAAGAGTAAGGTTATCTAAAATTCCGTTCGGGCGGATGGATACATCATCTTTTCCAAAAGCTTTTTTCAGTTTATCCGCAGTTTCAGGAGTCAGTTCTTTATCTACATAAACAATGGCATTAGAAATATCTCCTCCTTTAATAAGACCTGCATCCAAAAGCATTTCGAGTTCATGAAGGAAACTGAACGTTCTTGCCGAAGCAATTTCATCCTTAAACTCGGTGATATCTTTTAATGTGGCATTCTGCGTTCCCAGCACTTTAGTACCGAAATCGACCATGGTGGTCACTTCATAATTATCTGCAGGAATGATCGTAATTTCAGACCCTGATGCCGGATCAATATAGTTTAAAACCTCTTTTATTACCAGATATTCTCTTGGGATGCTCTGCTCTTCAACTCCGGCTTTCTCGATGGCTTCAACGAAATATTTCGAAGAACCGTCCAAAATTGGAGGCTCCGCACTGTTCATTTCGAGGATGGCATTATCCACATCACATCCTACTAAAGCTGCAAGCAAGTGCTCGCAGGTGTGGATTCTTACTCCAAGTTTCTCCAGAGTTGTTCCTCTTTCGGTAGTGGTAACGTAGTTTACATCTGCTTCCACCTGAGGATTTCCTTCAAGGTCAGTTCTTACAAAAACAAACCCTGTATTTTCTTTCGCAGGCTTTATTGTAAGCGTAACTTCTTTACCGGTGTGTAAGCCGATTCCTGACAGCGATACTGCTTCTTTAAGAGTTTTTTGCATTTCACTCATTAGTTTTATCTTTTGAGTTATTTTCTAAATTATTAATTCTTTTTACAATTTCAGTCAGGTTCCGGAAATGAACATAGTTTCTTCTGAAATCTCCCGCACTGATTGCCGGTGATCCATAGAGGATTTCTCCGTCTTCCGCATTGGCATTCACACCACTTTGCGCCTGAATTTTCACCTGACTGCCAATATTGATATGCCCAACAATACCTACCTGTCCACCGATCTGGTTCCAGTCGCCGATGGTTGTAGAACCTGCGATACCGGCGTGTGCGGCGATAACGTTGTTCTGACCGATTTTTACG
>CAZPQV010000103.1:5316-5894 GCA_964588705.1 uncultured Chryseobacterium sp. | reverse complement strand
TAAAAAGTTATTTCCGAAAAATTTTTTGAGCTTTGAGGGCTCAAAATTTTTCAGAATAACTTTTCAACTTACACAGTTAGTGAGATACTACCTCTTTTTCAAAACCTTAGCAAATTATGTCCTCGTAAAACAATTTTACTAGCCTTTGAGTAATTTAAATTTTTTTTATTGTGCGTCATCAAAACCATGTTGATCATTCTTACCTGAGTAAAACAATTGTTGGTATCCTTGTAACCTGCGTAAAATAATTATAACTCATTTGCTAAACCTGCGCAAATGGAATCCACCCTCCAAATGGAATACGTTTCTCTACTTACAAAAGCTGACCTAAATAATCTCAAAACCTTCAGTTTTGGAACACTGTTAAGTAAGGTTATTATCGAACTTGAGTAAATTAATCATAGGATTTTTCAACACCTATGTAAAATAGCTATACTCATTTTCCAAACCTGAGTAAAATAGACCCATTCAAAAACAACTCTTGAGTATTTTCTTTTTAAAAAAGCAAAAACTTCTCAAAAGAAGCCCATTATAAACAATTTTTAAACCTCTAATCGCTGAAAACTTTCATTTAGCAA
>CAZPQV010000103.1:0-5306 GCA_964588705.1 uncultured Chryseobacterium sp. | reverse complement strand
TTCTTTGTATATACAACTTTTCAAGTTGCATTTCCAAAGACGATCTTGCCTTTTTTGCAAAAAGGGGAGAAAAACTGCGGAACTTGTTTTTCTGTTTTTTCTGAAAAAAAAGTATAATTTCCAAAACAAGACGGTATCAAAAATAAATAGGTTTTTGAAAATCAGAAGAAACAAAATGGAGAGAGTCGGTAAGTGGTCTACAATAGTTGAAGGCGAATCCAATGTAAAGAATAGAAAAAAAATTGTGTTTCAAAATGTATGGTTACAAGTTATGAAAGTGGAAAGCACAAATATTAAAGTTGGTATTTATAGGACAATATTTTACAATTATTATGTGCTTTAGCCTCATTAGTTTTTAAACTGACAAAAATCATATAATCATGACTTTCCATTAAACAAGGCTTTTCATAAGAATAAGAAGTTAAACAGCATAAAACGTCAAGATTTTTGATTTTTAACTTATTAAATACTTTAACTTTAATATGTTCAAAATAAGTATGGTTATATCCAACATTATTCAGTGAAATTGTTTTCTAAAACAGAAATTGGAAGGCATAAACTTGTAAGTACAAACTGTCTATATAGCACTCCTAAAGTACAACAATATGAAAAGAATTATACTTATACTCATTGTGATTCTTTATTCAGTCATATTTTTCGGGCAAATTTTCAAATGCAACTTCATGTTTATGGGTAAACCTGATGTACTTCCTGTAAAAAATAATCTGATTTTAAACATATCTTCATTATTTCAGCAAGGCTATAATTCTAGTGTTATTTCTGAAAGGGTTTACAGAAATACATGGCCTATTTTTACAAAACGAGATTTTAAGTATTTTGAAGAATTGTAAATTGTGGAAAATGAAGGCTATCCAATGAATCTTGATATTCTCCACTAGATAAAGCCAGAAGTGACTCCGTAGTTTAACTCAACAGTTATTGTGTACTAAAAAAGATATTTATTATGAGAACTAAAATTTTACTCCTTTTGGGAATTTTTTTGGGAGTTTCTTCATTCTCCCAAACCAACATTTATTTTGACTATGATCAGGCGGGAAATCAAAAATACAGAGGTACCGTAATAATTCCTAATTCTCAGACCAGCACTCAGAAAAATGCTGCTGAATTCTCTCTAAGAGAAATTTCGAAGGAAGAAGAACAGTTTTGGACAGGAATTAAGTTATTTCCCGTACCTGTAAAAGATGTTCTCACCGTACGTTGGACAGACGCTCTAGATGAGCTAATTGAAAATGTGAGTCTTTATGAACACCAGACCATCAACTGGAATTTTTTTCAGAAAAACATTAAAAACCTTAACAAGGAGATACAAGTGGATATGCAGGGCTATTACCTCGGCGTTTACATCATCAAATTTCAACTAAAGGACGGCCGTGTTTACAGCAGAAATATTATATAACACTAATACACTTTACGACATGAGAAAACTTTATCTACTTGTTTTTATATATCTTTCCAATCTTTTTTTTGCTCAAAATAGCTTTCATGATACACAAGGGAGTATAGAGGTTAATGGTGGAGGGCAGTTACAATATACACTTCCTATCGCACTTCCGCCGGGAGTAAAAAGTATCGCGCCACAAATTAATCTGGTCTATACGAGTGGTTCAGGAAACGGAATCGCTGGGTATGGATGGAGCATCTCTGGAATAACTTCCATTTCCAGAGTGGGAAAAACTATAGAAAGAGACGGGGAGGTTAAAGGCGTTCAATTGGATAATACAGACCATTACAGCTTCAATGGGCAGAGACTGATACTCAAGTCTGGAATATATGGTGGAAACGGTGCTGAGTATGTAACAGAAAAATATTCAAATGTAAAAATACAGTCATTTGGAACAATATATGGTCAACCCTGGAATGGTCCCGAATATTGGTTAGTAACATTTGAGGATGGCTCACAAGCATGGTATGGAGCAGTCGAATCTGGAGCAAGTAATGCAAGAACACCAATAGAGTACAACATTGTCAAATGGATAGATGCACAGGGAAACTATTTGACATATGATTACGACCAGGTAACACCATCATCAAATTGTGTATTTAACTATTTTACGGGGCAATTCGAGGGTGACTGTTTTAACCTTACTTCAGCTGGAACAAGTATCATCAAAAAAATCAGTTGGGGTGGGAATGAAGTATTGAGCAAATCACACTTTAATGAAATAGAATTCATCTATACTAACCGTGACTTAAAAGAAGAGTCTTACATAAATGGTGTTAAATTTATCCAGGACCGTTTATTAAGTAATATTGTGGTAAGAAGTAATGGTACACAATTTAAAAAATATGAGATTAATTATAAAAAGTTAGGGACAAATTACCAATTTGTAGATACTATTATAGAGAAAAATTCACAAGACCAACCTGCTAATGCGGCTACTTTTGAAAATCAAACCGATAACTTTACACCTCCAACAACTTTTACACAAAATTCACGATTTGATGATATCTATGGCGAAGGTATAATTTCCGGTGATTTCAATGGCGATGGAAAGATTGATTTTATAAAAGATAATAAAATCATGATAGGTCGTCTTGATAACAATAACCAGATTTATGATCTAAACATTCAGGGAACCCCGTTAATTGCAGCAACTTTTTTAAAAAATGGTGTGTTATTAAATAAACAGGCTATTTTGACTTTTTTACCTGACTACCCCAATAAAAAAATAACTGTAAATGCCTATGAATATGTAAATTCAACAAACAGTAACTTACTATATTCCAGAACTTACGATTTAAGTCAATATTCTAATTTATTTGATGAAAATCTACCGACTATTCCACCTAATCAGTGGGATGAATTCGGTAATAGATGTCCTGGGTTCTATGACGACGAAGGTAATTGGATCTGTAAACCTTGGGTATATACTCATAAATTGATTGCGATAGCACAAGATGCGGACTTTAATGGTGATGGGATTTCTGATATGCTCCTTACTATTAAACAATTGCAGTTAACAAGACATTGGCAATGGGATGAAACTGGTGCATACACTCAAACAGGAAATGAATATGTTGTAAGGGAGAACAAGAAGAATTTTTACTGGAGTTACAACAATGCTAATTTGGTTGATTCGAATTTTCCAGATGAGATAAAGGTTATTGATTTTGATGGAGATGGAAAATCCGATTTATTGAAGATTAATGATACAAATCTTACAATCTATCAAATGGATAACTTGAATCAATTTAATCAAGTCAATTCAACTACTAAAGAATCGTTTGAAAAGATTGCCTATTTAGGTGACTTCAACGGAGATGGTAAAACGGATATTCTAGCGCCAATTGCCGAAGACTCATCAGACTGGAGAATGTATATTTCTACAGGAAATGGATTTAGGAAAGAGCTGTATTCAAATCTTTTCCTGTATAAACCTGTTCATCAAGGCGCGCCAAGAAAAAATCGTAACACACAAAGAACTTACGCAACTCCTGATTTAAATAAGGATGGTAAAACGGATTTTATCATTTTTGAATCTCAGGTATGGTATAGAGACGGTGTTTTTGATTGGAATAATCCAGATTCTAGTTATGGTTTTAACTACTTTAGAAACGAAGGAGTTGATTCTAATGGAAAACCTATTTTTGCTAAGGTTTATCAAATTAATCCTAAAGAATTGAATTGGGATGGTGAAGATATAAACTATTCAATGTATGGTGAACATTATATCCCTCTATTCGGAAACTTTAGAGTTGCACAGCTAAATACCGATTTTTTAATCTTACACAAGACAAAGCTCATTACTTGGGATTTAGGTAATAAATTAAATAAAATCTCCAAAATTAAGTCGATAACACAAGGCGGTGTTAAAACGGATATTGAATATGCACCATTAACTGCATCAGCAAATATTTACAAATCTTACTATGAGACTAATCCTTTACAGTACCCTTACGTAAATATTACTGAGAATGTAAATTATGAAGTGGTATCAAGGCTAATTCAAGGTGCTAGAAAACAAGATTTTCGTTATAGAGATATGGTTGGACATTTACTAGGAAGAGGACTTCTTGGTTTCCGCCAGTATGCGCGATCCACGTTTTTTGCTGACGGCTTCGAAAACACCAAAATATGGAGCGGTGCCGAAATGAATCCTGTAAATGAGGCTTTGCCACTTAAAGACTGGAGTATAAAAACTACGGATGAAAACGCTGTTTTCCCATCAAATATTTCACTGAATAATTCGCAGTTATTGTCATACCGGGAGTATCAGTATAAAATTGACAAGTTACTCAATGGTAATGCAGTATCTTCCTATTCAGATGCCGACAAGCCAAAAATTGTTACGGCAATCAATCCTTATATCACAACTTCTAAAGACTTTCAGAAAGACATCAAGACTGTACATACAGTGGTGAGTTATGACAACCGTTACCTTCCTACCAAATCAACAACAAATGTAAATGACGGCTTTGCCGTTACAACTTTGGAAGTTGGCTATAATACGCCAAACACTAATGCCGGAAGCAACTATGCCATTGGTAAGCCGCTTTGGAAAAAAGAAACCATGCAGGTTTATGGTGACAGCAAAGGTGCAAAGGAAGACTATACCTACGAAAACAACTTGCTGAAAACAAAAACCACCTATGATAGAAATAATGTCCAATGGATTAGAGAGACTTACTCGTACGATGGATTTGGAAACATTACTTCCAAAGTCATCAGCAACAGTATTGATACCAAGACCAGAATAACCAATGCAACTTACGATGCAGCCGGAAGATTCGTCACCAAGAAAAACGAAATTGCCGGAAACCTGAATCTGGAAACCAATATTGTCTACAACAACTGGGGGCAAATCACCCAACAAACAGATCCTTTCGGGGTTATCGTTACAAACACCTACGACAACTGGGGCAAGTTGCTCACTTCTGTCGGAAACCTTACGGGAACCACGACTTATCAGTACGAAAAACTTTATAATGGTGATGCCAAAGTAACCCAAACCGGTGCAGACGGAAGTGTAAGCATCAGCTATACCAATAAGATAGGTCAAAACTACAAGTCCACTACTAAAGGATTTTCATCCGGTTCTTATATTTCAAAAACAGTGGAGTTTGATGCACTGGGAAGGAAACTTAGAGAAAGCGAACCTTATGCCGAAGGTCAGTCCCCAAGCCAGTGGAATACCATTACCTACGACGATTACTCGCGTCCGGTGCAGGCTACTGCGTTTACAGGTAAAATCATTACCAATACCTACAGTGGAAGGATAACCACTACTACTGAAACCAATGCCAACAACCGCTTCAAAAAGCAAACAGTCGATCCAATTGGCAAC
>CAZPQV010000102.1:0-6014 GCA_964588705.1 uncultured Chryseobacterium sp. | reverse complement strand
AAAAGAAACGCTGGACCACGGACTGGAAAAATCAAGCCAGGGATTCTTCGAAAAAATGACCAAAGCCGTTGTCGGCAAAAGCAAAGTAGACGACGAAGTTCTTGATGACCTCGAAGAAGTTCTCATCGCATCCGATGTTGGTGCAGCCACTACCATCAAAATTATCGAAAGAATCGAAGACCGTGTTGCGCGTGACAAATATGTCGGCACCGACGAACTTGATAAAATTCTCCGCGAAGAAATCACCGGACTTCTCCTTGAAAATCCACACGCCGGAACTGGAAATATCGACACTACTAAAAAGCCATACGTCATCATGGTCGTTGGCGTAAACGGTGTTGGGAAAACCACAACCATTGGAAAACTGGCGCATCAATTCAAATCCGAAGGAAAAAATGTAGTGCTTGGCGCTGCAGATACATTCCGAGCTGCTGCTGTTGACCAATTGGTCATCTGGAGCGATAGAGTTGGCGTTCCGATTGTGAAACAAAATATGGGTTCCGATCCGGCTTCTGTTGCGTTTGATACCGTGCAAAGTGCAGTTTCACAGAATGCAGATGTTGTAATTATCGATACCGCCGGAAGACTTCACAATAAAGTGAACCTGATGAACGAACTTACCAAAATAAAAAGAGTGATGCAAAAGGTTATCCCGGATGCACCGCACGAAGTTCTTTTGGTATTGGACGGATCTACAGGACAAAATGCTTTTGAACAGGCAAAACATTTTACCGCTGCAACAGAAGTGAATGCACTCGCCGTTACCAAACTCGACGGAACTGCGAAAGGTGGCGTTGTTATTGGAATTTCAGATCAGTTTCAAATTCCTGTAAAATATATTGGAGTAGGAGAAAAAATGCAAGATCTACAACTCTTCAATGGTGAGGAATTCGTGAATTCTTTCTTCAAAAGAAGATAGTCTTCGAAATTAAGATTTTGTAAAATTTCCACTAATTTTAAAATTTTAATGGTTTTTAACTTATTTTGGTGTAATTTTAGATGTATCAAAAACAAATCATTAAATATTAAATATTAACTATTAAAAATTAAAATTATGGGTATTCTTACATAGATTATCTTCGGTCTTATCGCCGGAGCACTCGCAAAGTTTATCATGCCAGGTAACCAAGCAATGGGTTGGCTTATGACAATTATCTTAGGAATCGTTGGCGCATTCGTAGGTGGATGGATTGGAACTTTACTGGGATTAGGAACAGTTGACAGCTTCAGTATTGGAAGTATGGCTCTTGCCGTTGTAGGTGCACTTATTGTACTTTGGCTATACGGTATCGCAACGAAGCGAGGATAATAAAAATTTAATTAAAAAGAAACCGGTTTGAGATTCAAACCGGTTTTTCAATTTAGTATGATATGGAGTATGGAAGTTGCATCATCACACGATTCTGCAATTCCGGGTTTGTAAGCTGCTTGTAAATATTGAAATTCTCTTGACCCAGTTTATTCTTTATAAATTTTGTTTCCAGATCCTCTCCTCCACTGAAATCCTTCATCAACTGTTCAAAAGTTGACATTTTCTTAGGATAAGATTTTACACTGAAATCTTTTACATTAGCTTTTTGGGAAGCGTAGGCAATTGCATCATTCAAAGTTCCAAGCTCATCCACAAGATTTAATTCTTTCGCACGAACACCGGACCAAACACGTCCTCCACCAATTGCATCAACCTGCTCGAAAGTCATTTTACGGTTTTTCATTACGTGACTGGTAAAACGCTTGTAAGTTTCTTCAACGCTTTTCGTCATCATTGCAAGTCCATGCGGTGTTACGCCATGAAATGTAGAATAATAAGCTGCATTTTCATTGGTTTGAACAATATCTGATCTTATTCCGTTTCTTTTCGCCAACTCTTCAAAATTTGGAATAGTTCCGAAAACACCAATGGAACCCGTTAAAGTATTTGGTTCAGAATATATTCTATCTCCTGCCATGGCGATGTAATATCCTCCGGAAGCCGCATAATCACCAAAAGAAACAATCAGAGGCTTTTTAGTTTTAAGTTGCTGAAGTTCAAATAAAATTTCATCAGATGCATTGGCACTTCCACCCGGAGAGTTTATTCTTAAAACCACAGCTTTTACCTTATCATCTTCCTGCAGTTTCTTAATTTCTTTCACATAATTTTCAGCATAAATAGCATCATAACCTTTTCCGTTATAAATTGCACCGGATGCATAAAGCACAGCCACCTCATCTTTTGATGTCTTCCCTTTTTTGAATGAATCAATGTACTTATTAAAAGAAACTCGGTTCAGTTTATCTTTTTCTTTTAAATTCAGTTTCTTTCTGATGATGTTTTCATATTCAGATTTTTGCAGAAGCTTATCAACAAGTTTATACTTGGTGTTATTTTCAGGGATAATGCCATAAAGACTGTCGGTTACTAATTTCAGCTGCGCTGCATCAATCTTTCTGGAGGCCTGAATTTTCTTTGTTGTATTTCCCCAAATATCATTAAGGAGTGTTGATAGCTGCTCCTTATTCTCTTCAGAAATATCGTTTCTCATAAAAGGTTCCACCGCCGCTTTGAATTTTCCGTGTCTAATGACATCAATTCCAATTCCATATTTATCAGCGAAATTCTTGAGAAACACAACTTCAGTAGCCAATCCTTTAAGTTCAATTCCACCTACGGGGTTCAGGTAATATTGGTCTGCAACCGATCCTAAATAATAGGAAGACTGTGAAACAACATTTCCGTATGCATAAACGAATTTCCCACTTTTCTTGAAATCTTCCAAAGCCGCACGAATATCATCGAGCTGGGTAATTCCTGCTCTCACAATATCACTTTCTATGCTTATGCCTTTGATTTTGTCATCGGTCTTTGCTTTTTTAATAGCTTCAAGCATATCATAAATCATGACATTTTTTGGCATATCACCTGAGAAAAGAGGGAACCCTTCATTGTCTTCCGTTGGCCCGTCAATTATATTTATATTGTGGGTTAGAGTCAGTATTGAATTGTCTTTCACTTTAGGAGTTGAGCTTCCGCTCATTGAGCCAATAATCAGCATAAAGACAAAAAACATGATAAAAACACCAAAAACGATCAGTATAGCTACTATATTTGCTAATACGTTTTTAATAAAATTATTCATAATTTATTATTTTGAACAATATGTCGCAACATGATGTCGTTTTGTTACTGGGAAGTAATTTAAATAATCCTGAAAAAAATCTCGAAAAAGCAATTGCACTTCTGGAGCATTTAGAAGGCACTATATTAAGTAAAAGTGAAATTTTAAAAACTGCACCTGTAGAATTTGACAGTAATAATTTTTTTTGTAATATTGCATTAGTATATAGGACAAAACTATCTCCAGTACGACTCTTGGATGCGATAAAAAGCATCGAGAATGAAATGGGGAGGTCAAAGGATAGCAAGGCTATCGGACGTTATGAAGATAGGATAATTGATATAGATATTGTCAAGTATTCCAATCTTCGTTTTGTCTGTGAAAAGCTAATAATTCCGCATCAAAAGCATCTGTATGAGCGTGAGTTCTCACAAGTGCTGCTGAAAGAATTAGAACATTAGAAAAACTCAAAATATGAAATTAAGTTTATTATTAATCATGACATTGCCTGTAGCAATGTTCGCTCAGGACACTATTGCCGTGAGTTCAAATTCCTACCCGAATACCTTCTCATCAGGTGCCGGATACGTAGAGACTTTCGACAATTCAGCCAGAAAATTTAACGATTGGGCTATCTCCGTTGGTGGAGGCGGGGCTTTTATGCAGTCTGCAGATTTAGTTTCAAATCGTAAAGGAGAAGACATCGATTGGGGCTGGGCCGCTTATGTAAGTTTAGATAAGCAAATCAGTCATACTTTTGGACTAAGTTTGCAGTATCAGACTGGCAAAACCAATCAAAGTGCAATGATTAAGCCTGCTTGGGGGTTAGGACAATCGTGGACTAAATTTCAACAAGTCAGCCTTCTTGGAGACATTAACTTCACTAACCTACTTCGACGAGTTGATAATCATTCACCTTACAGGTGGGCATTACATGGCTATGCCGGAATTGGATTCCAAGGTTATGAAACCCTTTTATGGGACAGTTCTACAAGATGGAATAACCCAATGGATATTAAACAGGATTTTGGAATTGCATCATTCTTTTATCAGGGGGGTGCAGGTTTAAAATACAAAATCTCAAGAAGAGTAGATGTGGAAGCGAGAGCTATGTATATCATTACAGGCGATGATGAATTTGATGGTGGTGGATGGGAAAGCGATTTGACTCCAGGTGGTCCGAGACAAATTGATTACCCATACAACTTTATTAAAAAGAATAATTCCGATAACTTCTTTACAACAACTCTTGGCTTATCCTTTAAGCTTGGCAAACATTTATCCCATCTTGCATGGCATGACCCACTGCAGGAAGCATATTACAAAACGTATACTTTAGAGAATATGCCTGCAAATCTGGTTGTTTGTGAAAAAGGTGATGGTGATAACGATGGAGTATGTGATGACTGGGACAGACAGCTTGATACTCCGGCAGGAGCAAGAGTTGACGGTGCTGGTGTGGCATTGGACATGGAATTAGACGGAGTAATTGACCTTTACGATAAATGTGTAACGGTTCCTGGACCGGTAGAAAATAACGGTTGTCCTACTTCACCGTTCGTAGACACAAAAGCTTCGATAGTTGAAATTAACAAAAACTTTGAGGGTATTGAATTTGCATTAGACAGTGATGTTATCAGACCACAGTCATTCGATAAATTAAATCAAGCGGCTGATATCATCAAAACTTTAGATTCTAACTCACAGTTTTTAGTAATCGGAGCCACCGATACCCGAGGATCTGATGCGTATAACCTTAATCTTTCTCAAAGAAGAGCAAATGCTGTGGTTAAATATTTAACTGATAAAGGAGTTTCTTCTGGCATGCTAATTGCAGAAGGACGCGGAGAAACTGATTTAAAATATCCGGAATGCGAACCGGCAACGAACTGCCCGGAATGGAAAAATGAAGCAAACAGAAGAGTTTACTTCCAAGAAAAATAAAAATCATTTATTAACAATAAAAAATAAAATTTTATGAAACTGAATTTAGCAAGCCTTGCATTAGCTTTAGCTTTACCTACTGCTATTTTTGCACAGGACACTGTAGCAGTTGTAAACACTGGGGAATATCCTAATACATTCTCCTCTGGATCAGCAGATGTATCACCTTTTACACAGGAGTCTAAGAGATTTAATGATTGGGCAATCTCATTTGGTGCAGGTGTTCCATTAGTACAATCTGCAGATTTAACTTCTATTAAAAACGGTAATGGACAGAATGTTTTTGGATACTCAGCATACTTAAGTGTTGACAAAGCCATTACTCATGCTTTTGGATTAAACCTTCAGTATGACAGAGGGGAAACAAGACAGGGAGCATTCAATACAAAAACCGATAATGGAGCTGCAGGAAGCAGCATTACTTCCGGAACAGGTGTTGGAGCAAGAACTCAGTACGATGCAATCTCTATCTTAGGAGACATCAACTTCTCAAATCTTCTTAGAAGAGTTGACAACAAGTCAAATTACAGATGGGCACTTCATGGTTATGCAGGTATTGGTACATTAGCTTATAGAGCTTATGCTGAAGATGCTAACGGACAAAGATTGATGACTGAAGTAAAACCATTCACTTATCACTCACTTTTTGGACAGGCTGGTTCTGGACTTAAGTACAAAATCAACAGAAGATTAGATGTTGAAGGTAGATTAATGTACGTAGTAACTGGTGATGACCAATTTGACGGAGGCGGCGAACAATACAGCAATATCAACAGAAGAGAAGATCAGGTTTCTGACAACTTCTTCAACGCAACTTTAGGTCTTACTTTAAAACTTGGAAAACACCAGTCTCACTTATTCTGGCATGACCCACTACAAGAAATCTACTACAAGCTAGACGTTCTTGCTGACAGAAATCAGGATATCGAAGTATGTAAAAAAGGAGATGCTGATAACGACGGTGTTTGCGAC
>CAZPQV010000101.1:0-6190 GCA_964588705.1 uncultured Chryseobacterium sp. | reverse complement strand
GGAAAAGCCGGTTTTGTAAGCTCTTCTTTCTCAACAATAATTCCTGTTGCAGAAGAGCTCTTCAGCGCTTCAATTTTGTCGGCAACAGCATTTTTTAAAGTATTCAGTTTCTGCCCGAATTCTCTTTTCTGCTCGTTTGGAACTTCTTTGAACTTATCGAAAAGATCGTTCAATATACCCTTCTTTCCGCTGTATTTTATACGGAACTGTTCTATCTCATCTTTACCTGTTGCAGTGAAAGCACCAACTTCAAGCAGTAATTCGTCAATCTTTTCTAACATTTTCGTTTAATTCTCTAAGGTGCAAATTTACAATATTCGTCACAAACTAAAAAAGCAAAGACGCGATAAAATCACGTCTTTGCACATCACTTATTACACTTAAATAAATAAAATTTATTTCATTTCAAGGGCTTTAATCAGAATTTGAAGTTCTACTTCATTCTTTATAACGCCGTTTGCAACCGGAATCTGGAACTTCACACCATAATCTTCTCTCATAATATCGGTTGGTTCCGTTGCAATACTTACTTCACGTTCGTTTACAGAAACATTCGCGTTGAACTGTACCGGTTTTGTAATGCCTTTTATGGTAAGGTTACCTTCAAGTAAAGTGTTGTAATCGCCTCCTGCAGGAGCATCAGACACTTTTGTAATTTCAAATGACGCGGTTGGAAATTTTTCCATCTCGAAGAAGTCTCCACTTTTCAGGTGCCCTTCCAGTTTTGCTTTCTGCTCAGCATCATCTTTTAAATCTACATTTTCAAGCGTAGTCATATCAGCGACAAATTTTCCACTTTCGAGTTTCCCGTCTTTTACGGTAACATCGCCGCTTTCAAACTTAATCGTTCCAAAATGACTGGAGTTTTCAGACTTAAATACTTTGAATCCCTTCCATTCAATTCTACTGTTAAGGGTATCGACCTGATAAAGCTGCCCTTCCTGAGTTGTTGCAACCTCATTGCTTTCGCTGGTTAAAGGTTTGTCTTTTCCGCAGGAAATGATTCCAGAACCAAGTATTACCGCAGAAAATAATGGAATTAGAATTCTTTTTCTCATATAACTTAAAAATGTTTTTATTTTTCGCTAAACTATAAAAAATATTTCAATTTAAGAAACAAAGTGTTAAATTTGTAATATGCTGCTTGAAGTTAAAAATCTACACTTTTCATACGCTCCGGGAAACAAACTTTTCAACAATTTAAACCTGAATATTGAAGGAGGAAAAATCATTGCACTTGCCGGTGAAAGCGGATGCGGAAAATCTACTCTTTTAAACATAATCTATGGTCTTTTGGACTGGCAGGAAGGCGAAATTATCTTGGATGGAAAGAAACTTCTCGGCCCGAAAGGAAACATTGTTCCGGGAGAGAAAGAAATGAAATTTGTAGCACAGCATTACGACCTGATGCCTTATTCCACGGTGTACGATAATGTCGGAAAATTCATTTCGAACATCAATCTTCGCAGTAAGCGCGAAAGAGTGATGGAACTTCTGAATGTGGTTGGAATGGAAGATTATGCTGATATAAAACCGCAGTTTCTAAGCGGTGGACAACAGCAGCGTGTTGCAATCGCAAGAGCGCTTTCCGTGATGCCTAAACTTCTTTTACTGGATGAACCTTTCAGCAATCTTGATTTTTCAAGGAAAATTGAATTACGGGAAAGGCTCTTTAATTATGTTAAAGAAAATGATATTTCTCTGATTATTTCAACGCACGAAATTCAGGAAGTAATGCCTTGGCTCGACCAAATCGTGATTTTACAGTCCGGAAGGATGATACAGAATGACAGTCCCGAAGAAACCTACAAGAACCCTTACAACGAGTATGTAGCAAGACTTTTCGGGGAAGTGAATGTACTTTCGCAAGAACAGAAACACGCTTTGAATTTATCTAAAAACCTCTGGTTTCCTAATGAAATTAAGTTTTCAGAAGACGGTGAAGAAGCTAAGGTTCTGGAAAGCCGTTTTGCAGGAAGCCACTACTGGAACAAGATTAAACTCCACGATGTTCCTTTCGTGGTCTATTCAGAAAGGCAACTTCATGACAGTGTGAAAGTTAGATTCGCAGGTTAATGTTAATTTGTGGATAAAATTTTTTGGTTTCAGTTTCGATATGGCACTGAATTTGAGATAGTTTCTGTAAATTTGTTACTCCAACCACACAAGGAAATCTTTGGTTAATTCTCTTTCTGCCTTAAGAACTGAAATTAGCAATTCTGCAATGACGTTCTGAAAGTTGAACACTGTCCAAATTTTTCCTTTTTTTATTTTTTACGATACAATATTCTCGAAGTAAAAACACAAAGTTCACAAATCAAATTTGTGAACTTTAATATTTTAAAAAAATCTTCAAAATTTTACGCTTTCTTCACGAATTCAGATTTCAGAGCCATCGATCCGAAACCATCAATTTTACAGTCGATATTGTGGTCGCTGTCGGGGCGCAGTCTGATATTTTTCACTTTCGTGCCTGCTTTCACCGGTTTTGGCGCACCTTTTACCGGAAGGTCTTTTATTACCACCACTGAATCGCCGTTCACGAGTTCGTTTCCGTTGCTGTCGAAAACTTTATCTTCATTTCCGGCTTCAGCCGGATCCCACTCATGAAAACATTGGGAACAAACCATCAGATTATCCTGTTCGTAGGTATATTCTGAATTACATTTTGGGCAATGAACCGCTTCACTCATAATTTTACTTTTTTACAAATATAGGGTTTTGATTTGAAGTTGGTAGTTTGAAGCACGAAGTCGGAAGTAAGAAAAGATATAAGCCATTAAGTCATTTCAAAAACCGTATTTTTGCAAAAATTTTCAGATAAAATAATATCATGAAAATTTGAAATCTTCAACAATGGAACTTATACACAGAAATTTGCTCATCGGAATCCATGATGCACTGCAGGAAACCTTTTTCGAAAAAAATAAATATGCCGATAAAGTCATTGAACGACTATTGAAATCGCACAAAAAATGGGGAAGCGCCGACCGTGCCGTAGTTTCGGAGATTTTCTACAATATTATCCGTTGGAAAAAACGCCTCGAATATTATATGGGCGAAGGCGTAAAACCGGGAAATATCTACAAACTGATTTTGGCATATCTTCTTTGGAGCAAAACACATTACAAGAAATTTGAAGAATTTGAAGGCATTAAAATCGCCGACATTCTGACTAAGCTGAAAAAAGGAACCGTTCCTACAAAAGCTGTAGAACATTCTATCCCGGAATGGTTAGCAGAAACTCTTGAGAAAGAACTTGGAAAATCGTGGGAAAGAGAAATGGACGCTCTGAACGAACAGGCGCCAACCGTGCTTCGTGCTAATACGCTGAAAACTTCCGTTAAAGAATTGGTTGATGAACTGAAAGAAGAAAACGTGGAAAGTTTTTCGCTGAGAGATTATCCCGATGCTGTTCAACTGGAAGAAAAGAAAAACGTTTTTCTAACCTCAGCTTTTAAAGACGGCCTGTTCGAAGTTCAGGACGCCAGTTCACAGAAAATTGGAGAAATGCTGGATGTTCAGGAAGGAATGCGCGTGGTGGATGCCTGTGCCGGAGCCGGTGGAAAAACACTTCATTTGGCAGCATTAATGCAGAATAAAGGTCAGATTATTGCACTTGATATTTATGACTGGAAATTGGCAGAACTGAAACGCCGTGCGAAGAGAGCAGGAGCTCACAACATCGAAACACGATTAATTGCGGACAATAAAGTCATTAAAAGACTTCACGAAAAAGCCGACCGATTACTGATTGATGCGCCATGTTCGGGACTTGGAGTTTTGAAAAGAAATCCGGACAGCAAGTGGAAAATTGACCAGGATTTTATCGACAGAATCAAAAGTGAACAGCAGCAGATTCTTCAGGATTACTCTAAAATTCTGAAAAAAGGTGGAAAAATGATTTACGCCACCTGCTCTATCCTACCGTCTGAAAACAACGAACAGGTAGAAATTTTCCTGAAAAACAACCCGGATTTCAAACTTATCCGTGACGAAAAAATAATGCCAAGCACCGGCTACGATGGGTTTTACATGGCGTTGATTGAACGTTCAAAATAAGATATCAAATACTTTTATATGCCACGAATGCACTAATCATTAATTGGTGTTTTCGTGGCATTTTCATTTTAGCTTAAAAAAATCCATTAAAATCGTTAAAATTCTCTTTTTAACTTAAAATATTTCTTTCTATAAATTAATTTTAGAAAATTATAAATCAATTAAGATATTTATTTTTGTTTTATAAACTTTGGTTATATTATTGCAGAATAATATTAATCGAAATAATATTTATCATTTATAAATAATTAGTTATGTGTGGAATTGTATGCTTGTTTGATGCGAAACAGAAAACCGAAACTTTAAGACCTCAGATACTGGAAATGTCCAAAAAAATAAGACACCGCGGTCCCGACTGGAGCGGCGTTTTTATGAACGACAAAACAATCATGGCTCACGAACGACTGGCCATCGTAGATCCTACTTCAGGGAAGCAACCGCTGTACAGCACCGACGGAAAAATTGTATTGGCCGTAAACGGTGAAATCTACAACCACCAGGAACTGAGAAAAGAATTCCCTGAATATGAATTTCAAACCAAATCCGACTGCGAGGTAATTTTAGCACTTTACCAAAGAGACGGCAAAGGTTTCCTCGAAAAACTGAACGGAATTTTTGCATTTGCACTGTACGACAGCGAGAAAGATGTATTTCTTGTCGGTCGCGATCATATGGGAATTTGTCCGCTCTATCACGGTTGGGATAAAGGTGGAAACTATTACGTAGCTTCTGAACTGAAAGCGTTGGAAGGTATTTGTTATAAAATAGAAACTTTTCTTCCCGGACATTTTCTGTACAGTGAAGAAGGATTTGAAATGCAAAAATGGTACAGCCGCGATTGGGAACAATTTGAAAATGTGAAAGACAACGAAACCGATATTTCAAAACTGAGAAAAGGTTTGGAAGATGCGGTGCACCGCCAGTTGATGAGCGATGTTCCTTACGGAATCCTGCTTTCCGGCGGTCTGGATTCGTCCATTACCTCAGCGATTGCTGTGAAATATGCGAGACAGCGAATTGAAACCAACGACACTCAGGAAGCATGGTATCCGCGACTGCACAGTTTTGCAGTAGGTTTGGAAGGCTCTCCGGATTTGGCAGCTGCAAGAAAAGTGGCCGATCATATCGGTTCAGTGCATCACGAAGTGAATTTTACCGTTCAGGAAGGTTTGGATGCGGTTCGCGATGTGATTTATCATCTGGAAACGTATGATGTAACCACGGTTCGAGCTTCAACACCAATGTATCTTTTGGCAAGAGTCATCAAATCGATGGGTATAAAAATGGTGCTTTCCGGTGAAGGTTCGGATGAGCTTTTTGGTGGATATCTGTATTTCCACAAAGCACCGAATGCGAAAGAATTTCACGAAGAAACCGTAAGAAAGCTCGCTAAACTCTATTTGTACGACTGTCTGCGTGCCAACAAAGCACTGATGGCTTGGGGCATTGAAGGCCGTGTTCCATTCCTCGACAAAGAGTTTATGGATATTGCGATGGCCGTGAATCCACAGGATAAAATGATTAACAAAGCTGAAGGAAAAATTGAAAAATACATCCTGAGAAAAGCCTTTGAAGATCTGCTTCCGCCGGAAATCGCCTGGAGACAGAAAGAGCAGTTCAGCGACGGCGTTGGTTATTCCTGGATTGATTCGCTGAAAGACATAGCCGAAAAAGAAGTAACGGATGAAATGATGGCCAATGCACATTTCAGATTTCCAATCAACACACCGCAAAACAAAGAAGAATACCGATACAGAACCATTTTCGAAGAACATTTCCCAAGTGAAACTGCCGCGTTAACGGTGCCTTCCGTTCCGTCTGTGGCCTGCTCTACACCAATCGCTTTGGAATGGGACGAGGCCTTTAAGAAAATGAACGATCCGAGCGGAAGAGCGGTGCTTTCGGTACACGAGGATTCGTACTAAGATATGGGTGATGAGTGATGAGTGATGGGTGATAAAATCCTGTAGCTTCGTCCAAATCAGTAGGAAGAGGTGAAATTATATAAGCAAAAAAGCCGTTGAAAATTTCAACGGCTTTTTGATTTTGCAGAGAGGAAGGGATTCGAACCCTCGATACAGTTACCCGTATACTACCTTTCCAGGGTAGCTCCTTCAACCACTCGGAC
>CAZPQV010000100.1:0-6221 GCA_964588705.1 uncultured Chryseobacterium sp. | reverse complement strand
GCATATTCTGCACCGGTAATGTCAATAATCGGCACCACCGCTGCGATAGATTCTACGTTGTTTACAACAGTTGGTCTTTCCCAAAGTCCTTTTACGGCAGGGAAAGGTGGTTTTAGTCTTGGGTTTCCTCTTTTACCTTCAAGAGATTCAAGCAGGGCGGTTTCTTCACCACAGATGTAAGCGCCGGCACCTCTCTGAACATAAATTTCTAAATCGAAACCGGTTCCTAAAATATTTTTTCCAAGGAATCCTGCAGCTTTTGCCTCTTCAATGGCCTGCTCCAAAATATCAGGAATCCATGCATACTCTCCACGAATGTAGATGAATGAAGTATTTGAACCCAAGCAATAAGACGAAATAAGCATTCCCTCAATCAGTAGGTGAGGCAGATGCTCCATAAGGTAACGGTCTTTAAAAGTGCCCGGCTCCGATTCGTCGGCATTTACTACAAGGTGTCTCGGCACGCCTTCAGGTTTGGCAAGGAAACTCCACTTCATTCCTGTAGGGAATCCTGCACCTCCACGACCACGAAGCCCGGAAGTTTTTACTTCTTCCAGAATCTGTTCCTGAGTCATTTTCAGTGCTTTTTCAGCTGCTTCGTATCCGCCGTGTTTACGGTAAACATCAAAGTAGCGGATGCCTTCTACGTGAGCGTTTTTAAGTAAAAGTTTTTTACTCATTTCTATATTCATTAATCCAAAGCAAGCGCTCCCTGTCTGCAAAGTTCAAGGATTTCGTCTACTTTTTCTGTTGTTAAATTTTCGTGATAAAATTTGCCAAGAAGCATCATCGGTGCATAACCGCAAGCTCCAAGACATTCTGAAGGCTTCAGTGTAAACAAACCGTCTTCAGTAGTTTCTCCGTCTTTTATATTAAGCGTTGTACGGATATGGTTGAGGATTTTTTCGCTTCCTCTTGTAAGGCAAGGCCCAGTTCTGCAAACTTCCAGAACATATTTACCAACCGGTTTCATATTGAACATGGTGTAGAATGTTGCCACTTCATACACTTCGATTGGTTTAATGCTAAGAATATCAGCTACATAATCCATTACCGGAACATCAAGCCATCCGCCGAATTCTTTCTGTGCAAGATGCAATACTGGAATGAGGGCAGATTTCTGTCTTCCTTCCGGATATCTTGCGATAATTTTATTTACCTGTTCTAAGGTTTCAGGTCTAAAAGCAATCGTTTCGCTCATTTTCTTTATAGATTTCAGATGTCAAATAACAGACATCAGATTTTTCTTTTATTATAATTTTTGTCTGACATCTGAAATCTGACGTCTGACATCTTATTTTTACGCGTCCAGTTCTCCTGCAATTACGTTCATAGAACACATAGTAAGGATTGCATCGGAAATCATTCCGCCTTTAATCATCTCAGGATATGCCTGGTAATAAATGAAACATGGTCTTCTGAAGTGCAGGCGGTAAGGGCTTCTTCCACCGTCACTTACCAGATAGAATCCTAATTCCCCGTTTCCGCCTTCTACCGCGTGGTAAACTTCGCCTACTGGAACTTCTGTTTCTGCCATTACAATTTTGAAATGCCAGATTAATGATTCCATCTTAGTATATACATCTGCTTTTTCTGGCAGGTAGAATTCCGGAACGTCAGCGTGGAAAGGACCATCAGGAAGGTTTTTGTAAGCCTGCTCAATAATCTTCAAACTTTCCCATACTTCGTGCTGGCGAACCATGAATCGGTCGTAAGTATCACCTGAAGTTCCCACCGGAACGATGAAATCGAAATCTTCGTATGATGAATAAGGATTGGCAACACGCACGTCGTAATCGACACCTGTTGCACGCAGGTTTGGACCAGTGAAACCATAGTTCAGAGCTCTTTCAGCAGAAATTGCTCCGGTGTTGATGGTTCTGTCCATAAAAATTCTGTTTCTTTCGTTCAGAGCACAGAATTCGCCCCAGATTCTTGGGAATTTCTTCAGCCAAGTCTGCAGCAGTTCGTGGAATTTTGGTGAGAAATCTCTTTCGAAACCACCAATTCTTCCCATATTGGTCGTCATTCTGGCACCGCAGATCTGCTCATACATTTCGTAAATTGCCTCTCTTTCGCGGAACAGATAGGTAAGACCGGTAATTGCACCGGCATCCATTGCGATTACACCGTTACAAACCATGTGGTCGGCAATACGTGCCAATTCCATCATGATTACGCGCATGTAATCTACTCTTTTTGGTACTTCGCAACCGATGAGTTTTTCTACCGTGGTGTGCCATCCCATGTTATTGATTGGCGCAGAACAGTAGTTCATACGGTCGGTAAGTGTAGTGATCTGTGCAAAGTTTCTTCTTTCAGAAATTTTTTCAAACGCTCTGTGAATATAACCTACAGTTTGCTCATCGTGAATGATTTTTTCACCATCCATCGTAAGAACGTTCTGGAAAATACCGTGCGTTGCAGGGTGAGTAGGACCAAGGTTAAGAGTGTACAGCTGTCCGTCGATATGCTCTTCAGACTGATACTGATTTATGATGTTTGATAATGCGTTGTCTTTCATAAGTTTTGGCTTTAAGCTTTAAGCATTGGGCTTTAAGCGTTTTTATCTTCCGAACTTCTTATCGTCTTTATCGGTTCTTGTTCCGTCTTCCAAACGGTATTCTTTCAGCATTGGATGATATCCCAAATCTTCCGAATTAAGAATAACTCTTAAATCCGGATGTCCTTTGAATTTGATTCCGTAGAAATCGAAAGTTTCTCTCTCCATCCAGTTTGCAGCGGCATAAAGATCCGTAAGCGTATCAAACTCTGCACCTTCTCTTTGTGTAAATGCTTTCAGACGGATTCTGAAATTCGTTTTCATATTGTGAAGGTGATAGATTACTCCAAGTTCTTTTTCCTGATCCTCCGGATAATGGATTCCACAAACGTCGGTAAGGAAATTTATTTCAAGTGAAGAATCTTTTAAATGATGAACCACTTTTTTGATATCATCTTTTTTGATTTCCAGAGTCAGCATTCCGTACGGTTCTGATGAAGAAACCACGCTCTCCGGGAATTCTCTGTTAATCGCTTCTAAAACAAACTCGTTAGTCATAATTTATTTTGTTTCAGGTTTTTACCCTTAACTTTTTTAATCTAAAATTAATCGATACCGTAAGACTCCAGTAATGCTTTGTATTCCGGCATATCTCTTCTTCTGATGCTTTCGCTTTGTGCTAATGCCTGTACCTGCATTACGCCTTCAATAATCTGCTCAGGTCTTGGAGGGCATCCTGGTACATACACGTCAACAGGAATAATTTTATCAATGCCCTGTAGAACAGAATAAGTATCGAAAATACCACCGCTTGAAGCACATGCACCAACAGCCACCACCCAACGTGGTTCCGCCATTTGCGTGTAAACCTGCTTAAGCACCGGTCCTAATTTTTTAGAGATTGTTCCGCACACCATCAGCATATCTGCATGACGAGGGGAGAATGAGTTTCTTTCCATTCCGAAACGCGAACCGTCGTAGGTAGGGTTCAGGAAGGCCATATATTCGATTCCGCAGCACGATGTTGCAAAAGGCAGTGGCCAAAGCGAGTAACTTCTTGCCAGTCCAATTACGCTGCTTAGTTTTGTAGCAAAAAAACCTTCACCTTCATATCCTTCAGGAGGCGTTGCATCCATTCTTACTACCGGTTTATTATCTGACATAATTTTCTTTTTAAAGTTAACCTTTCTAAGTTTTACAAAGATTTAATTTAGTTAAATTATCTGTCCCAATCCAAAGCGCCGCGCTTCCACACATACAGGAATGCAAGGAAAAACACGCTTACGAATGCAAGGACCGCTAAGAATCCTTCTACACCAAATTCTCTGAAATTTACGGCGTAAGGATAGAAAAATACAATCTCGACGTCGAACAGTACAAACAGAACTGCCGTAAGGAAATACTTTACGGAGAAAGGGGTTCTCGCGTTTCCTTCCACTTCAATTCCACATTCGAAACTGTCGCTTTTTACATTTTTTTCTTTTGTTCTTTTAGGACCTAAGAAATGCGTCCCAACAACTGATAATAGAACGAAACCTAAACCAACGATTGCCTGTATAAGAATCGGGATGTAATTTTCTGGTAAATTCATTACTTCAAAGTTTTCCAACTGAGCAAAGTTACGGAAATAAAGAGTGACATAGAAAATTTTACTTTAAAAAAGGAAGAAACAAAAATCAGTTAATTAATATTTAGAATGATTATAAATAACTATTTTCCTGAACCTTTTTTTATTTTCTTTAAAATCAAATAAGCGAGATAAGCAAGGTACAGAAATAAAAAGCTGGAAAGCAGAATATTAATAACAGCATTGGTTTTCTGATCTTCTACCTGAAAGAAAATATTGTAAACCGCAAACAGCAAAATGAAAAAAGCGTAAATGTAAAGTTGTTTTTTCATTAAAATTCCAGTTTATAGGTTGCTCTTCGTTTATGGTTCACCGGATTGTAGTCCTGCCACAAAAGTTGAATCGCTTTATTCTCAACCAATTCGGGATTTGTTTCTAAATATTTCACGCCTTTTCGCTTGAAAATATCATAGATTTCTTTGAATATAATTGAGGTAATTCCTCTTTTCTGATATTCCGGATGGATACCGATTAAGTAGAAATTTGCGCGGTCATTTTTTCTTCCGGCCTGCAAAAAGTGCCACCATCCGAACGGCAGAAGTTTTCCCTCCGCTTTTTGCAGAGCTTTGGAATATGAAGGCATTGTAATGGCGAAAGAAACCAGTTTGTCGTTTTCATCTGCAATGCAAACAATGAAGTCTTTATCGATGAATCCGAAGTATTTCTCTTTATAAGTTTTTATCTGTTCGTCGGTAATCGGAGTGTAGGTTGAAAGCGTATTGTAAGTTTCATCCAAAAGGCGAAACATCGGCTCTATGTAGGGCAGGATTTCTTTTTTGTTAGTAAACTTTAAAACCTTCAGTTTATATTTTTCTTTGATAAGCTCGTTGAATTTTACCACTTTTTCCGGTAAAACTTCAGGGAACATGATTTCGTATTCCACCCATTCTTTTTCTAAAGAAAGGCCAAGTTTTTCGAGATGTTTTGGATAATAATCGTGGTTGTAAATGCCGATCATCGTCGAGAGCTTGTCGAACCCGAAAGTTAGCATTCCGGCTTTATCGAGATTTGTGAAACCCATAGGTCCTTCAATCTTGTGTACACCCTTTTCTTTGGCGTATTCAATAGCTTGGTTAATCAGCGCTTTAGAAACATCATAATCATCGATAAAATCAATCCATCCGAAGCGCACTTTTTTAATTCCAAGTTCTTCTGCTTCTTTATGATTGATCATCACTGCAATTCTTCCAACAATTTTTCCGTTTTTTGTGGCAAGATATTGTTTTGATTCTGAGTAGTTAAGTGCCGGATTCTGACTGCTGTCCCAGATTTCGGTTTCATCCTTTATTAATGACGGAACGTAATTTTTGTTATTTTTGTAAAGCTCCATTGGAAAAGTGATGAATTTTTTTAAATCATCCGGAGTTTTTACTTCATTGATAATGACTTCTGACATTGTGCTGAATTGAACAAACAAAGATAATTATTAATATAAAAAAAAGAGTAAACTTTGGCATAGTTTTTCCATAAAAAAATGCAATTAATTTAAACAAGTAAAATTATTGATATGAGTGGTTATTATCTAATTATTGGTGTTATTTTCATTGTCAGCATGATTGTACAGAGCAGGCTGAAATCGAAATTTGCACACTATTCTAATGTTCATCTGATGAACGGAATGTCGGGCAAAGAAATTGCCGAGAAAATGTTGAGAGATAACGGTATTCACGATGTTCAGGTGATTTCTGTTCCTGGTCAGTTGACGGACCATTACAATCCGCAGAACAAAACCATCAACCTTTCGGAAGGTGTTTATATGCAGAGAAATGCGGCAGCAGCAGCGGTTGCAGCGCACGAAACCGGCCATGCTGTGCAGCATGCAGTAGGTTATTCAATGCTACAGCTTCGTTCGAAAATGGTGCCGGCGGTAAGTCTTTCATCCAAACTTCTTCAGTTTGTTTTAATGGCAGGTATAGTAGTGATGGCAACCAGTGGAAGTAAAACTTTATTGCTGATTGGTGTTATCATGTTTGCGCTCACAACTGCATTTGCTTTTGTAACTCTGCCGGTAGAATACGATGCAAGTAATAGAGCTTTGGCTTGGTTGAGGAGTTCGGGAACATTGGCTAACAATGCCGAATACGAAGGTGC
>CAZPQV010000099.1:0-6240 GCA_964588705.1 uncultured Chryseobacterium sp. | reverse complement strand
GAGGAAGAAGTGGAATGGTTGGACGATTTGGAAGGTGACGATGAAGAAACTATGGCCGACGAAGCCACTAAAGTTGTTGAACAGGCGTTCCAATGGTGCGATGAAGAACTCGCATAATACGACGAAGAGGAAGACGACGAATAACAAATAAATATCAGAACAAAAAAAAGGAACTCAAATGAGTTCCTTTTTTTATTAATTGGTTTTGTTGAATTTCATCAGTAGCAGGTGATCCTTATAAAGTTCCAGAACGTTTCCGTTTATCACATATTTATTGGCAGCTTCAAGCATTTGGAAAAAATTATTTTCCTCATTCAAATTATCACATGCCATTTTCGTAGATCCGATATTTCTTGCGATAAACGTCCCGTTGGAAGCATCTAAAATCAGTTCACCAAAATAATTGTTACAACCGGCGTTTCCGGTAACTTTTCCAACTTCAAGTGCCATCGTTGGCTTTTTACCGCTTACATTATCTGCCAGAACCCATTGTGTATTGGCAATGACCGCCTGTCGCGAACCAATTTTCGAAATTGTATTCTGAACAGCTGTACAGGCAACTAAAACGATTCCTACCAATAATGTCAATATGTATTTTTTCATTTCTAAGAGTTATAGAATTTCAAATTTAAGAAATATAATTTTTTGAAACGGCTTTTCACACCGTTTATTTCCTTGGAAAAGAAAAAAGTGTTCCAACAGGAACACTTTTAACAATATTTATAAAAGATTTTATCTCAACTCGGCATTAAACTCTTTTTTGAACGAATTGATCAGCGAGTTCATTACTTCGGTAATATCTTTATCTTCCAAAGTTTTTTCTTCGTTAAGAAGTTCGAAACTCATTGCATAAGATTTCTTGCCTTCCGGAAGGTTTGTACCTTCATAAACATCAAACAGGTTAATCCCTTTCAGATATTTTGAAGGATTCTTTCTCGCCGTTTTGTAAAGGTCTGCGTAAGAATAGTTCTTATCAATCAACAATGCCAAATCTCTTCTGATTCTGTTGAATTTAGGAATCTCCTTAAACTTCAGATTATCATTGTTTCTTAAATTTTGAGCTGTTTCCAACTCAATTTCAGCGTAATAACAATCCTGCTCAATATCGGCATCTTTCAACATTTGTAAAGAAACTTTTCCAAGTCTTGCCAGTGTTTTTCCTTCGGCAACCAATTCAATCGCATCTGCAAAACGCTCGTCCTCAATTGGTTTTTCTTCCAGATTTAAATTTAATCTGCTTAATAGTAATTGAACATAACCTTTCAGATAATAAAAATCAGTCTGAGACTTCGGCATCAGCCAGTTTTCTGCTTTATCGCGACCGGTTACCAAAAGTGCGAGCTGCTTTCTTTCTTCGTAATTTTTCTTTTTATGATAAATTTTTCCAATTTCGAAAAACTTGATATCAGAAGTTTTACGATTGATGTTGTATTCCGCATTTTCGAGCAAACCTTCCATCAGCGATTTTCTCATGAACGCAAGGTCTCCGCTTAAAGGATTCAGCAGTTTTACTGCATCAGTTTCGTCTTTTACAGAAGTCAGCGAGTTGTTCATCACTTCATTAAAACCATTGCCCTGCAACATTCTTGCCCAATAATTTTCAAGTTCGTCCTGATCTTCTAAACTTAGTTTTACCGGGGTAAATGCAATTTTCTGAGGAGAATCGATTTTATTATATCCGTAAATTCTAAGAATTTCTTCAATCACATCAATCTCTCTTGTGACATCTGCTTTGAACGTTGGAACTTCAAGCTCCAGTCCATTTGGGATTTCGTTGAGAATTTTTATTTCAAGTGATTTCAGGATTTCTTTTACTTTCTCACGATGAATTTTAATTCCTAAAATCTGATCCAGCATCGAGTATCTCAGTACAACATAATAACCTTCTATTTTCTTTGGATAATGCTCCAGCAGGTTACCTACCATTTTTCCACCGGTAATTTCTTCAATCAATTTGATAGCATAAGTGATGGCTGTTCTCACGTTATTAGGATCAACACCTCTCTCGAAACGGAAAGAGGCATCCGTATTCAAACCATGATGTTTAGCACCTTTTCTCACTGCAACCGGATTGAAATAGGCACTTTCAAGGAAAATAGTTTTGGTCTCCGCAGAAACTCCCGAATTCTCTCCACCGAAAACACCTGCGATACACATTGGATTATCGGCGCCGTCTTTGATCATAATTTCAGAACCGTTCAAGGTGCGCTCTAATCCATCCAAAGATTTGAATTTTGTTCCTTCGGAATTCACGCCAACTTTCACTTTTTTACCTGAAATTTTATCTGCATCAAATGCGTGAAGCGGTTGTCCAAGTCCGTGAAGAATATAATTGGTGATATCTACTACATTATTTATTGGGCTTAAACCAATCGCCTGCAAACGGTTTTGCAACCATTCCGGAGACTCTTCTACCGTTACATTTTCAATGACTGCACCAATATATCTTGGGCAAAGCTCGCTGTCTTCAACTTCCAGTTGAAAATCAGTTTCTCCCTGAATATCTAAAGTTTGTGAAACCGGCTTTTCATATTCCGGCTTCATACCATTGGATGTAAGAAATGCATTCAAGTCCCTCGCAACACCAAAATGCGACATCGCATCCGTTCGGTTCGGCGTTAATCCGATTTCGTAAACCTCATCGCTTACAATATCGAAATAATCTGCAAAATTGTCTCCTACTTTGAATTTTTCTTCATCCAAAACCAAAATTCCATCGTGATTATCGCTCAGTCCAAGTTCATCTTCAGAGCAAATCATTCCCTCAGAAACTTCACCACGAATTTTCACTTTCTGCATCACCAGTTCTTCACCATTTTTATAAACTTTGGTTCCAACAACCGCTACAGGAACGGTTTGTCCGGCATCAACGTTCGGTGCACCGCAAACAATTTCCAGAACCTTTCCGTTTCCAACATCTACGGTTGTTTTCTTCAGTTTATCGGCGTTCGGATGCTTTTCACAGGTGAGAACTTTTCCTACAACAACGCCTTCGAGCCCGCCTTTTATATTTTCAAATTTTTCAATGCCTTCCACTTCCAAACCAATATCGGTAAGAAATTCACCAATCTTTTCGGTTTTCAAATCGGTTTGGATGTATTCTTTCAGCCAGTTATTTGAGATTTTCATTTCTTATAAATTTCAGATGACAAATTTAAGATTTCAGATATTTTATGAGTCTGAATAAGTTGCAAATATCGGGAATTTTACACAAAAAACTGAACAGCATTAGCCATTATCTTTAGTAATATCAGATTTTCGTTGGATGCTCTTTATTGCATTGTCTTTAAACTCAACACGAAGTGCAATTTCTCCTTTCACAAAGAAAAAATTATAACTTTTACCACAAATCATCACCAGATCATATTTCGAATTTTCTGCAGGAATATCAATCACATCAATGGTGAATTTTGCACGGTCAATCAACCATTTAATTTTCTTTTCAAAGGGAGTGAGACTGTTGTTTAAATAATCTAAAATTTCAGGAATAAAAGTTTTATAAGTCGCTACAAAATCATTTAACAAAACCACTTTGGAGGTTTCAATCTGCCCATTCACTGCATCTAAATACAAATCGCAGAATCCGCCATATTCCGCAAAATCAGATTTCATCACTTTGTGATAAACCTCGTCGTTACCGGTTTTTCTCTTGGTATGTTCGAAATCGCGCTTTAGCTGTTGTGGTATAATCATAATTAAAAAAATGAGGCCCGAAAAACTTTCAGACCTCTATTTATGTTTTTACTTTTTTATTGAATCGTGGAAATTACATCCCGATTACCGGCATAGAAAGCATCAAAAGATTTTCGTTTTCTTCCAGTCCATCTACCGGCTCTACGATTCCCGGACGGTTTGGCTGAGACATTTTCATCGTAATATCGTCTGAACCTAAAACAGAAAGCATTTCTGTAAGGAATTTTGAACTGAATCCGATATTGATATCATCACCGTTGTAATCACAAGGAATCTGCATATCTGCCTTGTTTGCATATTCGGTATCCTCAGCGTGAAGATGAAGAATATTTCCGGATAGTTTGAAACGCACCTGATTCGTTGATTTGTTCGACATAATCGATGCTCTTCTGATGGCATTCAGAAGAAGGTTTCTGTTAATCGTCAGCACATTCGGGTTTTCCTTTGGAATTACCGCGGAATAGTTCGGGTATTTCCCATCAATTAATCTACAAATCCAAACATTGTTTCCGAAAGTGAATTTCGCCATATTTTCATTGAACTCAATCGTCACATCATCATTGGAATTAGCCAGAATATTTTTGAAAATATTCAATGGTTTTTTCGGCATAATGAATTCCATCGGTTCTGCAATAAGGTCTTTTCTTTTGTAAACAACCAGCCTGTGCGAATCGGTTGAAACGAAATTGGTTTCATCCTCGCCAAACTGAAACAGAACACCAGTCATTACCGGACGAAGCGAATCGTTTGAAGTTGCAAAAAGTGTATTGGTTAAGGCTTCTGAAAGCACTCCAGCAGGAATTTTCACACTTTGTGCAGCGTCGAATTCAGGAAGTTCCGGGTAATCTTCAGCATTGTCAAGCGCTACTGCGAAGTTGTCTTTTTCGTCGAGAATTTCAAGCAGGCTTCCTGTTCCTTCCGCATTGTCTTTTACAGAAAGTGTCAGCGGCTGTTCGCCATAAGTTTTCACGAAATCCTGGAAAATTTTTGCAGGAACCGCAAATTTTCCTGTATCATCAGACTTCACCTCCACTGTTGTAACCAAAGTAGTTTCACCGTCGGAAGCTGTTATTTTTAAGTTATTTTCTTCTAATTCGAAAAGATAGTTTTCCAGTATCGGTCTTGACTGTGAGCTGGAAATCACACCACTAACCGTTTGCAGCGCCTTCTGCAATTCTCCACTCGAAACAATAAACTTCATAGATTAATTATTATTTTGACAAATATATGAAATTGAAGACGAAAAGAGAAAATTAAAAGACGGAGTTATCAACAATAATCATTAAAATAATTGCTTTTTTTAAAGCACAATAAAACAAGACATTTTACATGAAGAACTCAAGATTCATTCTGATTATTTTTGACTCATGATTTGTGAAATTCATGCTTTTCTTTGCGGCTGTTATGTTTAAATAATATCTTTGTTAAATAATGAGAAAACCTCCAATTCATAAAAGTTTTGGTAATGCATTCCGGGGAATTTTTGGGATGATGCGAACCGAAAGAAATTTTCAAATTCATCTTTTTGCATTGATTGTCAATCTGTTTCTGATTGTTTTTTTTGGTTTGAATGAACTCGATACCGCTTTAATCATCATCGTGATGTTTTTCGTTTTGGTGACTGAAATTCTAAATACAGCGATCGAAAAAATCTGTGATTTTATTAATCCGGATTTTGATGAAAGGATTGGATTTATAAAGGATATTGCAGCAGGTGCAGTTCTTTTGGCAGCGTTTTGTGCGGTGATTGTTGGGGTTTTGGTGTATTGGAAGTATGTGTTTTAGGCTCACGCACCTGTCTGTCGTCAGGCAGGGATTTAGCAGATTTTTCTTTTAACTTCGGTTTTTTCCTTCCCGCAGATTGCTCTGATTACGCGGATTTTTCTTTCACTTTCGGTTATTTTACACACAGATTACGCGGATTTACACAGATTTTTTTGCCACAAATTCACGAATAAATTTTAACTAAAGCCAATGACACTACAAAAATAGAGCGGGCTAAAGCCCGCTCCTATTCATGTAAAGTTTTCTTCCGTCTTCAGACTTCCATCTTCCGACTACTTAAAATACTCAACCCCGTTTTTGAATATATTGTGGTAATTCGCATCCGGAATATTTTTCATGAGACCTTCAGAGAAACGTTCTGTGTGTCCCATTCTTCCGTAGATTTTTCCGTCGAGAGAGGTAATTCCTTCAATTCCAAATAGTGAATTATTCGGATTAAACGGCATTCCATGAGCGACATTTCCATCCAAATCAACGTACTGCGTTGCGATTTGACCGTTTTTGTAAAGTTCGGTCAACACTTCTTCCGAAGCCATAAAACGGCCTTCACCGTGTGAAATCGGAATGGTAAAAATCTGATCTTTCGTTCCTTTCAACCAAGGAGAATCATCGTTTACCACTTTTACATTCACCATTTGCGAGATATGTCTTCCGATGGCATTGTGGGCCAAAGTTGGTGAATTCGCATCCAGATCACGGATTTCTCCATAAGGAAGTAGCCCGGATTTTACGAGCGCCTGAAAACCGTTGCAGATTCCGAGA
>CAZPQV010000098.1:0-6402 GCA_964588705.1 uncultured Chryseobacterium sp. | reverse complement strand
TTTTTAATCAAATGGACAATCTTTTTCTTTATTAATTCCTAAATGCACAACAGGTCATAATATTTTTGAGTTACGAGTTCCGGGTTTCGGGTTCCGAGTTATCTCGAACCACGTATCCCGTATCCCGATATTATTTTGTGGTTACTTTTGCGCCGTTAAACAATTTTCCGCTGGCGGAAACGATATATGGTTCTTTAGCGTTCAGTCCGGAAAGAATTTCAACCTGGTCGCCCATATCTTTACCGGTTTTTACCCAACGCAACATTGCGGTATTGGCAGAACTTACGGTGTAAACACCCGTCAACTGCCCGTTTTCAACTAAAGCCGATTTCGGAACGGTCACCGACTGCTGGAAATCCTGATTCACGCCACCACTTCTTTTGAAAGGAAACTGCACATTTACATACATTCCCGGAAGGTAATCTCTGCTCTGCGGAACATTGATTTTCACTAAATACTGTCCACCGGTGTTGGTCGCGGAAAGACTGACTTCAGCAACATTTCCCACCACTTCTTTGTTGGTAGATTTCATCAAAACTTTAACCGGCATTCCGGATTTGATTAAAGTAATATCCTGCTCAGAAACCAACACCTGTGCCTGAAGATTTCCTGAACTTTCAATCGTAAGAATCGGCATTCCAGGACTTGCCATGTCTCCCTGACTTGCGTATTTTGCCGTTACCATACCGGAAATCGGAGCAGAAATATTGGTATATCTTCCCTGTGCGTTGACTTCGCTTTTCATCATGCTTGCCGCATCCAGTCCGGCTTTTGCCATTTCGTAGCGTGCACGCATATCGTCAAGCTCCTTCTGTGAAGCACTTTCGTTATTGTATAAATTCTGGAAACGCTGATAATCTTTCGCAGCGATATTATAATTGGCTTGTGCCTGAGCAATCTGTGCGTTTGCCTGACCTCCTTTTGCCTGAATATCGGTACTGCTGATGCTTACCAAACCTTCTCCGGCACGAACGAAATCGCCCACATCGGCTCGTAAGCTGGTGATGTGTCCCATCACTCTGGTTGAAATATTTACTGAGTTTTTCGCCACGAGTTTTCCACTGGCGCCGGCAAATCCAAGTTCATCAGTAACGCCGGAATTGCTTACGGTAACCTGAATTGGTTTGGAGTTATCAGCAATTTCTTTTGGGTCGGATGAGCAACTGCCCAGCGCTACAAGCGCCGCTAATAAAATTCCTGTTTTTATTGTATTCATAATGTTAATTTTTCTGATTTTGAACGCAAAGCGTGCAAAGGTTTTTTTATAATTAGCTTGAAAATATTTTTAAGTTCGCAAAGGAACATCCAAGATGTTCTGCAAAGTCTGCAAAGAATTCATTAGTGAAAATCAAAAAGATTTGTTAGAAAAATCTGCGGGAATCTGCTTAATCTGCGGGAGTTTTAATTCAAAAATTTGAAATATTCCAAAGCGGTGTTGTATTCGAAGATGGCTTGCTGATATTCCAGTTCTTTTTTCGACATTAAAGTTTCGGCATTTAGGATGTCGCTGGCTTTCTCAAGTCCCTGTGCGTAACGGTTCTTACGGATTCTGTATGCTTCCGCGCTTTGTTCCCACGCCTGTTTGGTAAGATTCACCTTGTTATCGGCATCCAAAACCTGTCGGTATGATTTGTTCAGTTCAAGTTCGCTTTGCTTTTGGTATTGCTTGATTTCAGTTTGAGATTTCAGCAGTTCGGCTTTTTGCTTTTCGATTTCTGATTTCGATTTCATTCCGTCGAAAACATTCCACGCCACCTGAACTCCTACCAAGTAACCATTGGCATTGAATTCATAAGGTTTGTTGTCATACAGTTCAAAACTTCCGAAGGCATTCACTCTCGGTAAAAATTTCGCTTCCGAAAATTTGATCAAATGATCATAAGCTTCTAAAGATTTTCTATACGCCTGAAGGTCTTTACGGTCAACATTCAGTTTCGGACGATCCAAAAGAATATTTTCCTGATAGGTCAGTTTTTCAGTGGGTTCAAATACTTTTCCATCCGCATTTTCATCCAAAAGGAAATAAATATAATCTGATGCGTTATTTACATTCGACTTCGCAAACTGAATCTGGCTTTCGATTTCAGCAACGCGAACATTCATATCCAGAACATCGGATTTCTGAATCATTCCGTTTTTATAATAATTGTCGATGACTTTTTTATTGGCAAGAACCGTAGATTTTGCTTCTTCCAAAACTTCAACAGCTTTATACGCCATCTGCAACTGCATATACGCTTTGTTCAGTTCAAACTTCAGGTAATCTTCGGTTCTTTCTTTCT
Source organism: uncultured Chryseobacterium sp. (assembly GCA_964588705.1). Taxonomy (GTDB): domain Bacteria; phylum Bacteroidota; class Bacteroidia; order Flavobacteriales; family Weeksellaceae; genus CAZPQV01. Next base: position 4,120 of record CAZPQV010000098.1, on the reverse strand, counting down.
TCAGATTCAGAACATCCACTTTCACTTCGCCAGCTTTCTTCATATAGACCGCATCTTTGTTGAAAATCGGTTGCTGAACTTCCAGCTTGGTAGCGAAATTGAAAATATTGTCGGGATCATTGAGTTTGGCCGGATTAAAATCTTCCATTACCACTCGTTCCTGATTGAGTTTTGAACCAAACGCCATCAAAGGATTATTCGTTGTAATTCCGGTGTACGATGCCGTAACATTAGGGAGATACGCAGCTCTGCTCATTAATAGATCTGCTTTTGCAGAATTGACTTCCGCTTCTGCCAGTTTTACCTGAAGGTTTTGTGAATTGATTTTCTGTTCGAGATTGGATTTTGAAATGCGGATGGTATCCTGTGCCGAAACCGACACTAATCCCATTGCAACAAACGCCAAAATAAAGACTTTCTTCATATTCCGATTTATTTTGGTGCAAAATTACCGTGAAGAAAGAGCTCAGAATGTTACTTGAGTTACATTTCTACTGCAAAATAGAGGAAAAAGGCGAACGGCAGAATAAATCCTGCCGTTCTAAAAAGTAATATGAAAACTATTAAATATTTAATTATTGATCAATAAGATCTTTTAAAAATGTAATGAAATAATCGATATCTTTTTTCAAAGTTGCAATACCGAAGGAAACCCTGATGGCGCCACGCATTTTTCCTAAGAAATTAACCATCGATTGAAAGTCGGCATCATCGGTATGTTTGTAGTAATTGGCAAGTTCTTCTTCGGAAATTTCGTTGGTAATTTCATCAATTCCGGGATTACAAAAACAACCGGAACGGATGGAAATATTCTTGGCATTTGCCTTTCTTTCGATTTCTTCAAACAGATATTTTTCACCGTTTTTATTGAAGAAAGTCATAATTAGTGTTCCGCCGACGTTCTCATGGTTGGTGGGACCGAACAGATTTACCAATGGTTTTCCATTGCTGTGCTTCAGTGAACTTAGCTCTTCATAAGCATATTTTCTAAGTTCATAGATTCTCTTTTGAATACGGCTGAGACCTACATCCTCCAAAAAACATAAGCCCATTTTTATGGCCGGAAGATTGGTATAATCAATGGTACCGTCCTCAAACCTTTCGTGATTATCAACCAAAAAATATTTAGGATTTTTCACGGAAACCATCTTCACTGTTCCTCCTGCAAACCAGGGTTTTTGAAGTTTATGAAATTTACTTTTCTTAATCAGTAAAGCACCAACTCCTGTTGGATAACCGAACAATTTATAGAATGAAAGCGTCACAAAATCGGGCTGATAAAGTTTAAGATCCAACGTATTTGTCGGAACAAAAGCTGCGGCATCAACCAACACATCCCATCCGTTTTCCTGCGCTTCTTTTATCCATTCCAAACTGTGTTTAACCCCTGAAACATTGGATTGAGCAGGATATGCAAACAGTTTACTGTCGGAATTTTGATGCGCTGAAAGAACTTCTTTCAGTTCAAATTCATTGATTTTTAAATCAGAAAAATTAATAGGCAAATACGAAAATCCAGCACTTTTTCTCATCGCAAACTCTCGGATTCCATTCACGGAATTGTGATTGTCAGCCAGCATCAGGAAATATGATTTTTCGGTAAATGGATAACTTTCACCTACTATTTTCAGCGCGTGAGTGGCATTCTGTGTGAACACACAGTAATAGTCTTCTGCATTAAAAAACTCAATCACTTTCTTGCGGACATTCTCAACCCAAACGGTAGATTGCTGAGACGCCGGATTCGTAGAATGTGGATTACCAAAAACATTTTCCAGCAAGACTTTGCTGTGATTTTTGATTAAAGATTCGGGATAAAGATTCCCTCCCGTAAAGTCCAGATAAACCTGCTGCGTATCATCGAGCCGTGAAAATTCTGAGTTTCTGATTTCTTCAAAATAGGAATCTTCGGTAAACATAATCTTTTGTTTTAGTGATTATCAAAGCAAAATTTTTAATGTAAAAAACATTACTGCGAGCTGCATTCTTTGGTAAGAGAAAGTGAATGCGAAATCAGATCCGGCGGATTTCCGGCAATTCCCAAATCGTTTTGCTGCCATTTCACCAAACCACCGTTGATATAGGAAACATTATGGAAACCTCTTTCTTTCAGAAACTGAGCAGCAGTACGACTTCGAAGTCCGTTATTACAAACCAGAATTATTTTTTGATTTTTGCTTAAAGAATTAATTTCATCATCAAATTCGCTGAAAGGAATATTAATCTGATGACTGAAAATAGCACGATAAGTATCGAATTCGAAATTCTCGCGTACATCCAACAGAAGATTTTTTTCGGTTTCGGTAAATAAACTTGAAGGACAAACACTCTTCATATCAAAAACTTTTTGCAAAGTTCTTAAACAAAAATGAAGAGAAGTGTTACTTTGATTACAAATCCTTCAGCAGTTTAATTTGATTTCTGTAAAGCAGTACTCTGCCTTCGTTTTCGAGTTTTTTCAGCATCCTGCTAATCACCACTCTGGAACTGGCGAGGTCGTTGGCGATTTGCTCGTGTGAGATATTAATAACGGTTTTACCTGTATTTTTTGACTTTTCCTTCAGGTAATTTAAAAGTCGGGTGTCGAGACTGTTGAACGCTACCATATCCAACGCGCGAAGCATTTCGTAGAACCGGTTCTGCATGGTAAGCATTACGAAGGATTTCCACGAAGGGTATTTCTGCATCCATTTATCCATATATTCTACTGGAATCAGCCACAGCTCGGAATCTTCATCAGCAACCGCCATAATTTCACTTTTTTGCTCCTGCATGCAGCAGGTAAAAGTCATAGCACAACCGTCGGCTGCATTCAGATAATACATCAGGAGTTCTTTTCCGGCATCATCGGTCATAGAAACTTTTAGGGTTCCTTCGAGAACAATGGGCATATAAACAATAGGCTGACCTAAACTGATGATGGTATCGCCTTCATTTACTTTTTTTATTTTTCCTACAGCCAAAATTTCTTCTAATAGTTCCGGCTCGAAAAGCATGCCGATTTTATCCTTTATTTCCATGCTTCAAAAATACGGAATAAGTGCTGAAAAACCATTGATATATGATAATAACCTTATTGGAAATATTTATTTAATTCATCATTTTAACTATAATATTTAATTCAATTGATAATTTTAATGAATGTAATCGTAATAAATCTGTTAACAGAATTTGTCGTATTTTTGCAAAAATTTTATAGTTAGATGGAAACTAAAACACAATACATTCCTTACAAAGTGAAGGATATTTCCCTTGCAGAATGGGGAAGAAAAGAAATAGAGCTTGCTGAGGCAGAAATGCCAGGATTAATGGCAATTCGTGAAGAATACGGTCCGCAACAGCCTTTGAAAGGGGCCAGAATTGCAGGATGTCTTCACATGACGATCCAAACGGCGGTTCTTATTGAAACTCTTGTTGCATTGGGCGCCGATGTTACTTGGTCGTCTTGTAATATTTTCTCGACTCAGGATCATGCTGCTGCTGCAATTGCTGCTGCTGGAATTCCTGTTTATGCATGGAAAGGTATGAATGAGGAAGAATTCGATTGGTGTATTGAACAAACACTTTTCTTTGGTGAAGACAGAAAACCTCTTAATATGATTCTTGATGACGGTGGAGACCTTACCAATATGGTTTTCGACAGATATCCTGAATTAACAAAAGACATCAAAGGGCTTTCTGAAGAAACAACGACGGGAGTTCACAGACTTTACGAAAGAATGAAAAACGGAACTTTGGTAATGCCTGCCATTAACGTAAACGACTCGGTTACAAAATCGAAATTCGACAACAAATACGGATGTAGAGAATCTGCTGTAGATGCGATCAGAAGAGCTACAGATGTGATGCTTGCTGGAAAAAGAGTTGTGGTTTGTGGTTTCGGTGATGTTGGTAAAGGAACTGCAGCTTCTTTCAGAGGTGCAGGTTCAATTGTAACGGTTACTGAGATTGATCCAATCTGTGCGCTTCAGGCAGCAATGGAAGGCTATGAAGTTAAAAAACTGGATTCCGTGGTTGAAAACGCTGATATCATCATTACGACTACCGGCAACTTCAATATCGTAACTGGAGAGCACTTCAAGAAAATGAAGGATAAAACGATTGGTTGTAACATCGGACA
>CAZPQV010000097.1:3293-6417 GCA_964588705.1 uncultured Chryseobacterium sp. | reverse complement strand
CAGTTTTGATGAAAGACTTTTCGTGAAATAAAAAAAGAGCAGAAATATCTGCTCTTTTATTTTACCAGTTTTTATCAATCATATAAACGAGTTGCGTCATTACAGCAGCGCCAAGAAGAAGTTCTCTTCGGTTTACTTTTTCAAAAACATCTTCATGGGTATGATGGATGTCGAAGTACCTCTGAGGATCAGGAAATAATCCTGAAAGTGGGACTCCTAATCTTTTGAGAGGTCCAATATCAACGCCGCTTCCACGTCTTTCAAAATCGTAGATTCCGTAAGGTAAAAATAAGTTTGCCCAAGATTTAATGCTTTCAATTTTATCGTCCGGCATATCGAGAGCCATTCCCCGCGGCGAGAATCCTCCGGCATCACTTTCGAAAGCGAAGAGATGCTTTTCACCTGAGTTTTTTACTTCTTCATAATATTTCATTCCACCGCGTACGCCGTTTTCTTCATTAGCATATAAAACCGCACGGATGGTATGATTATTCTTAATTCCTAATTTTTTGAAAGTTCTGATCACTTCAATACTTTGGACAATTCCGGAACCGTCGTCATGCGCACCTTCACCAACATCCCAGGAATCCAAATGTCCGGCAACAACAATTACACTTTGGTCTTTATTTCCGGTAATTTCGCCAATAACGGAATAGGAGAGTTGCTCATCTTTCATCCCACAATTGGAATTCAGTTTTGCAGTTACTTTTTCTTTTTTCAGCAGTTTTGCCAAATCATCAGCAGAAGTGTTTCCAATCGCAGCTGCAGGAACTTTCTTTATGTTTTCTGCATATCTCATCGAACCTGTGTGAGGTTCGTCATCAAAAGCAGAAGACAGAGAACGGATTAATGCTGCTTTACCACCTTTTTTGGCTGTTTCGGCAGCAGCATTTACACGATATTTTGCGGCTTCAGAATACGCTTTAAAAGGCTCAACATGATCATGGCGCCATTCGAAATTGAAGAAGACAATCTTGTCTTTGACCTGGGCATCAGAAAGTTTTTCAAATTCTTCGAAGGAATTTATCATCAGGATTTCTCCAACCAAATCTTTTCCACCGGTGCCTTCGGAATTTCCCAGAGAAAGCATTTTTAAATTCTGCCATTTTCCTTTGGCAGTTTTTATATGAAGAGATTCTTCGCCACGAACCCAAACCGGAACCATTACTTCCTGAAGCCAAACCTTATCTGCTCCTGCTTCTTTCAATTTTGCTTCGGCCCACTTTACCGATTTTTCATAGCTCTCGGAACCGCTTAAACGATGGCCAATATTTTTTGTTAGATCTCTCAAATCGTTATACGATTCTCCTTTTGTAAGAATGTGACTAGCGATTTTTCTAAACTGAATTGAATCTTCCTTGGTTTGCGCAAATAAAATTCCGCCCAAAAAGAGCGGAAGTATAAGTAATTTCTTCATGTTACTGTTTTGGTGTAACGAAAATAAAAAATTATTTCATATCATACATCACCAGTGCGGTAACTAATTTTGGTTCAATATAAGTACACTTAGGAGGCATAATAATTTTATTGTCCGAAATTTTTATCATTTCATTAAAACTTACAGGATAAAGCCCGAAGCCGGCAATATAATCTCCTGAATCCACAACTTCTTTCAGATATTTTATCCCTTCAACGGTAGAATCTCCTTTAATGTATCCGATTTTCTCAGAGCTGTCGGTATCTTCAATTTTTAAAATATTCTTAAAAATCAGTTCGTCTACAAGATGGTGATCGAGATGATTCATATCCATTTGCTCCGAACGGAGATTGTGCTTTACGTGGAGCGAGTAAAATTTCCCTTCCAAATAAAGTGAAAAATGAAATTTTTTCGAAGGAAAATATGGCGTTTCACCCTTTTCGTGAATTAAGAAAGATTTTTCGAGTTCTTTCAGAAATTCTTTCGGTTTCAAGCCGTTTAAATCGGTTAAAGCCCTGTTGTAATCATGAATTTTAATAGACTGGTTGGAAACAATGAAACTGTAAACAAAATTGTAAGGTTCAATTCCAGTATGTTTTTTATTCTTGGCTTTCTGATTTTTAGCATTCAGTGCCGCAGAACCAATCCTGTGGTGCCCATCGGCAATATAGAAGTTTTCAACCTGTTCGATAGCTTCCTTCAGTTGCTGCATTTTTAAGCGGTTATCAATCCGCCAAATTTTGTGTTTTACGCCTTTAGCATCTTCATAATTTACCACCGGAACATTCTTCTCTTCGTGACTCATCAGCAATTCAACCTTTGAATTTGAGGCGTAAGTAAGCATCACCGGTTCTGCCTGAATTTCCACTTTATCAAGATAATAAGCCAATTTTTCTTTTTTCTGTGGAATGGTACTTTCGTGACGGATAATTTTTCCATCAAAAAAATCTTCAACAGAAACCAAGCCTAAAAGTCCACGAAACACCCTTTTATCGGGCATAATCTGCTCGTAAAGATAGTAAGATGAATTATCCTGAATGAGTTTTTTATCATCCAGCATTTCTTCGAAATTGGTTCTTACTTTTCTTAGGTTGCGGTTTACATCTTTCGATTTGCTCAAAAGATAGGGTTTTACCATTTGGATATAGGATGAGTCTTCCTGTGCTTTTTTATGAAGTTCATCCAGCGAAAAATTATCAAGTGGCCGGGATGGAAATCGGTCTACATAATCATCCGAAGGTCTTATTCCACGAAACGGTTTGAATACTGGCATACGCGTAGTTTATATCTTATCTTTTAGTGCTATGATTTGTGTAGCAAGTTCTGTCCCTATTTTTTCCTGTGCATCTACTGTATTTCCTCCTAAATGAGGGGAAAGCGAGAGTTTTGGATTCATCAGTAATGGCAGTTCCGGATTTGGTTCGTTTTCAAAAACGTCTAAAGCTGCTCCTGCAACTTTTTCATCCTCAATAAAATCGAGTAGGGAAACCTCATTGATAACACCACCACGAGCGGTATTGACGATGAAAATACCGTCTTTCATTTTTTCAAACTGAGGAGTATCAATGATGTATTCTTTGGTTTTTGGTGTATTTATGCTTAGGAAATCAAGGTCTTTGAGAAACCCGTCCATATCATTGGTTGAAGTGATTTCGAAGTTTACTTTCTGACCATCGAAAAATTCCAACGAAATGGTTTCTGTCTTTG
>CAZPQV010000097.1:0-3283 GCA_964588705.1 uncultured Chryseobacterium sp. | reverse complement strand
GGTACAAACTTTCACTTTCATACCCAGTGAAATTCCAATCTTTACTACTTCTTTTCCGATGCCGCCGAAACCGATAACCCCAAGCGTTTTACCTTCAAGTTCGTACGCATTGGAATAAGATTTTTTCAAAGCATTGAATTGGGTTTCGCCTTCAAGAGGCATCATTCGGTTGGATTCGTGCAGGAATCTTGCAAGCGACAGGAAATGTGCAAAAACCATTTCAGCAACCGAGCGTGATGATGCTTTTGGAGTATTAATCACCTTAATACCTTTGCTTCGTGAATATTCAACATCAATATTATCCATTCCAACGCCGCCTCTTCCAATGATTTTCAAAGTAGGGCAGGCGTCAATAAGTTCCTGTTTTACTTTTGTCGCACTTCTTACCAGCAAAACATCAATTTCATTTTCATTGATGATTCTAGCCAAATGCTCCTGCGAAACTCGGTGTTCCACCAATTCAATTCCGGCGGCAAGCAAAGCTTTTTTTCCCGATTCTGATATTCCGTCGTTTGCTAAAACTTTCATTAAAATTAAATTGATTTCATAACATCAACTAAAACCTGAACGCTCTCAAGTTGAAGGGCATTGTATAAACTTGCTCTGTAACCACCAAGACTTCGGTGTCCGTTAAGTCCGTTTATACCTGCAGCTTTCCAGGCATTGTCGAACGCTTCTTTTTTACTTTCATCGGTGATATTGAAAGAAACATTCATCAGTGATCGGTCTTCGTCTTTGCAATAAGTTTCGAATAAAGGATTTCTGTCGATTTCATCGTAAAGCAGTTTTGCTTTAGCATTGTTTCGTTCATCAGCAGCGGCAATTCCACCATGTTTTTCTAAATACTGAAGCGTAAGCAATGATGCATAAACAGGAAAAACAGGCGGAGTATTGAACATTGATTCCTTCGCGATGTGAAGTGAATAATCCAAATACGAAGGAATATCTCTTCCGGTTTTGCCAAGAATTTCTTTTTTTACCACCACTAAAGTAGTTCCTGCAGGACCCATATTTTTTTGTGCTCCGGCATAAATCAAGTCGAATTGTGAAAAATCAATCACCCTTGAAAAAATATCTGAGCTCATATCGCAAACCATCAGTGTATCAACCTTTGGAAAAGTTTTCATCTGAGTTCCATAAATGGTATTGTTGGATGTGCAGTGGAAATAATCATACTCAGACCCAACCTTATAATGTTTCGGGATGAATGAATATTTCTGTTCTTTTGAAGAACCTACAATATCGACCGTTCCTAATTTTTTAGCTTCTTTGATGGCGTTGGAAGCCCAGGTTCCGGTATCAAGATATGCGGCTTTTCCATTTTCCAGTTTCATCAGGTTGAAAGGCGCCATCACAAACTGGAGACTTGCTCCACCGGAAAGAAAAAGCACTTCGTATTCGTCACCCAAATTCATCAGCCTTTTCACGATTGCCCTTGCCTCGTCCATTACCGAGACAAAATCTTTGCTGCGGTGAGAAATTTCCAGGATAGACAATCCCATTCCATTGAAATCGAGGATGGCTTCGGCAGATTTTTGAAAAACTTCCTGTGGAAGAATACAAGGTCCTGCGCTGAAATTATGTTTTTTCATACAAGAAAAAAAGGTGTTTGGGTTATGTGAAAAAAAGGCCTCATTATGATAACGAGGCCGAAAATTATTATTTCATTATTCGTCGTGTAAGAACGCTTTTTTCTGCAGCAGTTCTTCTTCTGTTTCGACGTGGTCTTCATCTGGAATACAGCAGTCTACGGGGCAAACTGCGGCACATTGCGGCTCTTCGTGGAAGCCTTTACATTCCGTACATTTATCTGTAACAATAAAGTAAACATCATCACTCACCGGTTCCTGTGGCGCATCTGCATCAATCGTCAGTCCTGATTTCATCGTTACCATTCCCTTCAGAGCAGTTCCATCAGACGCTTTCCAATCTACGGCTCCTTCATAAATTGCATTATTCGGACACTCGGGTTCACAAGCGCCACAGTTAATGCATTCATCTGTTATTATAATCGCCATTGCTGATTTTTATTTTATAAATTTGCACAAAATTACGAATAATCTACGAATTTTAAGGCATAATGACGACCAAAAAACAAATTTCAGGGCTTACTGAGCTTGCAAAATATATTAAAGAGTTTCTTCAAAAAAACGAATCTGATTTTAATCAAAATGATTTAGAATTTAGTGATTTGCTGAAAAAATCGCAATTGGAGAATCCATGGTTTACGCAGGAAAGTTTGAGATTTGCTTTAAATCAGTGGGCGGATTTGCTTAATGAAGAAAACATTGGCAAATGGCTTGAAAATTATAAAACATCAGCTTCTCCGAAAAGAGTGGGGCTCATTCTGGCAGGGAATATTCCTTTTGTTGGTTTTCATGATGTGCTTTCGGTGGTTTTGAGTGGAAATATTCCTTTAATTAAACTGTCGTCAAAAGATAAAAGAATCATCCCTTTTTTATTGGATAAATGGAATGAATTTTCTGAAGGACATATCCAATACGAATTGGTAGAAAAACTTGAAAATTTCGATGCTGTCATCGCCACAGGAAGTAACAATACCGCAAGATATTTAGATTATTATTTTAAAAATCATCTCAATATTATCCGAAAAAACAGAACTTCTGTCGCCGTGATTACAGGAGATGAAACCGACAATGAGCTAAAGCTTTTGGCAGAAGATATCTTCAGATATTTTGGTTTGGGTTGTAGAAATGTAACGAGATTGTTTATTCCACAGGATTTCAAATTAGACAGACTTTTTGAAAATTTCATTGAATTTGGAGATATTATTAATCATAACAGTTACGCCAATAATTACGATTATAACAAGGCGATTTATCTTTTAAATCAGGAAAAATTCTGGGATAATAATTTTGTAATGCTCAAAGAAGATGATGCGCTTTTCAGTCCGCTTTCTGTTATTAATTTCTCGCGATATAATAACATTGATGAAGTGAAAAAATTCATCAATGATAATGAAAAAGACATCCAATGCGTTGTTGCAAAATCTGAATTAGGTTTGGATTCTGTTAATTACGGAGAAGCACAAAACCCTGGATTGGACACTTATGCGGATAATGTGGATACGATGAAATTTTTGGAGGTAATTTAAATGCTTTTAACCATTAAGGAATTTAAAAAATCAAGCCAAAAAAGTTTTGCTTATTAAGAATTGACTTAGTCAATTTAAGCATGGCTAAATCCAAATTTATTTGATAATTAAAAAAATCTTAATTTCTTAATTGTTCGAGAAAATAAAACATTGACTTCTTTTGAATAA
>CAZPQV010000096.1:0-6492 GCA_964588705.1 uncultured Chryseobacterium sp. | reverse complement strand
AAATTACCGAAATGTTTTTTGCAAAAGGAAATGCAACTACCGAAACGATCGGAAAAAATGTTGCAATCTCCGATATTAAAGAACTTAGAGATTTTGCAAACAAAGAAAAAGTAGACCTTACCATTGTTGGTCCCGAAGCTCCTTTGGTGGAAGGGCTTGTAGATGAGTTTGAAGCACATGGCTTAAAGGTTTTCGGACCAAAAGCACGTGCTGCAAAACTGGAAGGAAGTAAGGCGTTCTCTAAGAAATTCATGCAACAATTTGGCGTAAAAACAGCTCAGGCAGTAGTTTTCGACTCCTATCTTGAAGCAAAGGATTATGTTGCAAAACAGAAGTTTCCTCTGGTAATAAAAGCAAGCGGTTTGGCGAGCGGAAAAGGAGTTGCCATCTGCGATAATCTGGAACAGGCAGAAGCAGTGCTGCACAGCTACATGATTGCGAGAGTTCACGGCGATGCCGGGATTCAAGTGATTGTAGAAGAGTATCTGAAAGGTTTTGAAGCGTCCATCATCGCATTTTCGAACGGAAAAAATCTTTATCCTTGCGTTGCAGCCAAAGATTACAAAAAAGTAGGAAATGGCGACAAAGGACCTAATACCGGAGGGATGGGAAGTGTTGCTCCAAGTCCGGAATTCACAAAAGAGCATTTCGACGATTTTCAGAAAAATATTTTGGAGCCCACCTTAAACGGACTGAATGAAGAACTTCTGAAGTTCAAAGGTTTCATTTTCTTTGGTTTAATGGTTACTTCCAACGGTTGCTACCTTCTCGAATACAATATGAGAATGGGGGACCCTGAAGCACAGGTGATTCTTCCGCTTCTCGAAAATAATCTGCTCGATGTCATCGAAGACTGTCTTGCAGGAAATGATATAGACCTGAAATTCGCCAACAAAAAGGCGGTTTGTCTCGTAATGGCTTCCGGCGGTTATCCGGGCAACATCGAGACCGGTTTCGAAATCCGAAATCTCGATAAAGCTACCAACAGCCAGGTTCTTTTTGCCGGTGCCGGTTTGCGCGGCGGCAGAGTGGTTACCACCGGCGGAAGAGTTCTAAACCTTGTTGCGACGGCAAACACTTACGAACAGGCGAGAAGTTTGGTGTATCAGGACGCGGAAACCATCATGTTCGACTACGGTTTCTACAGAGAGGACATTGGAAAATTCTAAATTATAAAGGCGTGAATTTTCACGTCTTTTTATTTTAATAATTAGAAGCCGTCCCGCACGTGCGGGATGCTGTCACTACTCGCTTCCCGAAGCATCGGGAGAGCTCAAACATACCGTTCCATCAGGGCTAGGGAACAGTGGGTATAATAAATTTTTTTACAAATTCAAATAATTCAAATATATAAATGAACAACGGTATCATCATTCTCGATTTCGGATCGCAGTTCAACCAACTTATTGGAAGAAGAATTCGCGAAATGGAAGTTTACTCCGAAATCATTCCATATAACACTCCTTTAGAAGAAATTCTGGCAAAAAATCCTGTGGGAATCATTCTTTCCGGAGGTCCAAGTTCTGTAAATGCTCCTGATGCACATCTCGTAGATAAAGCTCTGTTCGATGCCGGAATTCCAATTTTAGGAATCTGCTACGGCATGCAGCTTACAGCACATCTATTGGGAGGAAAAGTTTCCAAAGGCGTAAAAGGCGAATACGGAAAATCTGAATTTGAAATCTTAAGAAGCAACCCATTATTCATTGGAGTTTCAAGAAAATCTACGGTTTGGATGAGCCATTTCGATGAAGTGGAAGAAGTTCCGGAAGGTTTTGAAATATCAGGCAGAAGCGATGTTATTGCGGCGATGGCAAATGAAAAGAAAAACATTTTCACCGTTCAGTTCCATCCGGAAGTAACGCACACCGAAGAAGGAGCCAAAATGCTTGAAAACTTCGTCCTGAACATCTGTAAAGCCGAGAAAAACTGGAGAATTTCAGGATATATTGAAAGAACTATCGCAGATATCAAAAAGCAGGTGGGTGATGAGAAAGTAATCCTGGGTCTTTCCGGAGGTGTTGATTCATCGGTTGCTGCAGTTTTAATTCATAAAGCTATTGGCGATCAGCTGCAATGCATCTTCGTAGATACCGGACTTCTTCGTAAAGATGAAGGCAAAAAAGTAATGGAAAATTACGGCGAACATCTTCATATGAAAATTGATATGGTGGATGCTTCCGAACGTTTTTTATCCAAACTGAAAGGTGTTTCTGATCCCGAAGAAAAACGTAAAATTATCGGTAAAGAATTTATTGCCGTTTTCGATGAAGAGGCACACAAGTTTGAAGGTGCAAAATTCTTAGCGCAAGGTACGATTTATCCCGATGTGATTGAGAGTCAGTCGGTAAAAGGGCCTTCCGCAGTGATTAAATCGCACCATAATGTTGGCGGTCTTCCGGAAGATATGAAAATGGAACTGGTAGAACCACTGCGTGAACTGTTTAAAGACGAAGTCCGCAAAGTAGGTGAGGAATTGGGAATTCCGCATCATTTAGTCTATCGTCATCCGTTTCCGGGACCGGGATTAGGAATTCGTGTACTAGGTGAAGTCGATGCTGAGAAAGTTGAAATTCTGCAAAATGCGGATGATATTTTCATTGAAGAGCTTTACAAAAATAATCTTTACGATAAGGTTTCGCAGGCTTTTGTGGTATTACTTCCTGTAAAATCCGTTGGAGTGATGGGCGACGAAAGAACTTATGAATATACCGCGGTGGTGCGTTCTGCCAATACCATCGATTTTATGACGGCAACATTCAGTAAACTGCCTTGGGATTTCCTTGAAAATGTTTCAAACAGAATCATCAATGAGGTGAAAGGAATCAACCGCGTTGCTTACGATATTTCGAGCAAACCACCGGCAACGATTGAATGGGAGTAAATATAAATTCGTGCTGTCGGCGCGTTTAGAAAGATAAAAAATCTCCGAAATTTCGGAGATTTTTTTAATTTAATATTAACGATTTTATCTTTAAGTTTATTTGGTATCATTATTGAGACTCACAGTTCAAATAGTTTTTATGAAACTGATAAAGGGAAATAATTTATTTTGGATGTTGCTTTTGGCAGCATTATTTTTGGTGCAGTGTAAAAAGGAGAATATTACAGTTTCTGAGGAAAATTTTCCCGGCGCTGCGGTAGATTCTGCAAGGATTAAGGACAGTATTGCTGCACTGATTCCTAAAAGAGATACGATTAAATACGAGGCGCTTGCCTTTGGAGAAGGAAAACATAAGGACTCTGTAATGGCAGCTTTTCTTGAGAAATATTCTGAAGAAGAACGGTATACAATTCTGGCTTTAAACCGCCTGGATAATAAAAACCGCTGGAGAGCAGATACATTGATTATCCCTGAAAAAATTGAAGAGGATTTTCTGAAATATTCGCCATTTCCAGCCAAAGTTGAAAATCTTAAAGACGTTAAAAAGATGGCTTTTTTCTCTTATGACATTCATGCTTATGCCCTGTATGAAAATGGAAATCTTATCAAATGGGGTCCTTCAAGTATGGGAAAAAAAGCAACTCCCACTAAAAAAGGTCTGATGTTTACCAACTGGAAAAAAGAAGTTGCCATAAGCACTTCCAATTCCGAATGGATTTTAAGATGGAATTTCAATGTTCACAATACGATGGGAATCGGTTGGCATCAGTATGATTTACCCGGATTTCATGCGTCGCATTCATGCCTGAGACTTTTGGAAAATGATGCAAAATGGATGTACAGTTGGGCAGATCAGTGGATTTTAACCAATAAGGGACAAACAGTAAAAGCGAAAGGAACTCCGGTAATGGTTTTCGGAGATTCAGATTTTAAATCGAAACCGTGGCTGCAATTGTTGGAAAATCCCACAGCTAATGATATTTCTGAGCAGGAAATGAACGAATTGGTTTCACCTCATTTAGATGAAATTTTAAAGGAACAGAAAAACTCTGAGGAAGTGCGCGGACCAATTAAATTAAGTACCGATTCAGAAGAAATAAATGCCGAAAAGGAAGTGGCTTAAACTTCCTTTTTTTCATGAATTGAAACAAAATCTACGGCAAAATTTCGAAGTTGGTTCATTTCTTTTTTTGCTAGTTTTTGTCCGATTTTTCCAGCTAAATAAGTTGCAAAGCCAACTCCCAAAATAATAAAAGACCAGAGAAGTCCCCAACTGTATTCATCAGTTTTAATCTGTTTCCCAACGAACCAAAGTGTGATAAACACCATCCATAGAATGCTCCAAACAAAATAAAGAAACATAAAAAATGTCCATACTGCTGAGGTCGGACCAAACACGCCGCGAATGATGGTGTTTTCATTTTCATTTAGTTCAGACCTTAGTGACAGTGTGGGTTTCCAATAAGGATTATCATTGCTTTTTACCGAAATAATTGCACCTTCACGATTTACGTTTCCTTCAAATTCGTCGCTGCTTTTTTGCAAATCTTCTTTTAAGTGCGATTCGAATTCTTCTCTGGAAAGAGTTGTGTAGATCTTAAAACGGGGACGGGTTCTTATTTTATCGAGAGTGGTTTGTTCTGTTTTCATCGGTGGTTATTCTAAAAATGGGATTGGGTCTTCAAGATAGAAATCAAATGCCATTTCTCTTCCTTTACGTTCTATTACGAAACGCAGATGTCTTCCTTCTTCAGACCTCAATATCTCATTTATTTTCTGTAAAGACAAGTCTCCGGTTTTCTTTCCGTTAATGGAAATCAGTTTGTCGTCTTTCCGTATTCCCGCTTTGTAGCCAGGCGAGTCGCTTCTGGTTCCTGCCACAGAATAAGATGGTTTCAGAACAAAACGGTATTGAAATTTATTCTGATTTATGAAAATTTCTTTGTCATTTCCGGCGTTTTCTCTTCGGTTTGGATTTTCTACTTCCACCATATCTTTATCCCAAAACATGCCATCGTGTTTAATGTCTAAACCACTCATATTAAAATGGAAAGGATCTCTAAAATTTCTGTTTTTTCTGATGAAGAGTCTGTTTTCAGGATAGTCAAAAATCAATGTAAAACGACGGAGTGTTTCACTTCCGACAGAGCCTTTTCTTCCCGGAATTATTCGTAAATGCTGAATTGAATACTCGTCAGGCATTGCTGCCAAAGGTTTATCAATCGTATGTGAGCCAAGATAGAATTTATGAATACGGCTTCGTTTTCCGAAAATATCGCCATTGAAACCACGTCCTAAAAAATCATCAATATTCGGTCTGTTATATTCAAAACCGGCAATTAAACTTGGGAAAAGCCAAATGGCATCGCTATTTCCTAAATCGACGAGAAGTTTCGAAGTTTTTCTTTCGTAAACCTGTTCTACATCGGCAGTTATATAAGGTTTATTTCCCTCAATATGAATGGGTAAAACCTCATATTTTTTATTTTCTTTATTGAACTGTTTCTCACTTAAAACAGTAATCCTTTTACTGACATAATCAATTTTTAATTTGTGATTTTTGAAAAAATGATAGCCAATTATGCCGTTTACAGGAATCCCAACATGAGAAGAAATATTAAAATCTTCATCTAAAATGATATAAACCTGGTGTTGCTCATCAACGAAGTTTCCACCAATGTTTACCCGGTTGTTGATGGATGTTAAACCTTCAATTTCTAAAGATCCTCCCAAGCCTGAGAAGGTCATTTTTTCGACATTCTTGAAATTAACTTCCTTGTTTTCGAGACTGAAAAGCAATGTTTCGCTCACCCCTGAATCCAGCAGAAAAGTAAGATCCACACCAT
Source organism: uncultured Chryseobacterium sp. (assembly GCA_964588705.1). GTDB lineage: Bacteria > Bacteroidota > Bacteroidia > Flavobacteriales > Weeksellaceae > CAZPQV01. Next base: position 762 of record CAZPQV010000096.1, on the reverse strand, counting down.
TGATATTCACCGGAATAAAGATGAGATTGTTAATCAGTTGAAATGGAATAACCGTTTTTTTATCGGTCTGCAATCGAAATCCTTCCTGAGCACCAAGATTTAGGGTTAACAGTAAAAAGAGTAAGGGAAAGAATTTCATCTATTAAAGTTATAAAAAAACATTCAGAAATATATCATTAAAAAAGCCCCGAATTTCGGAGCTTTTTTTTCATCATTTGTGTAAAATAATTATTTCATCATTTGTGTTTTTAAAATCTATAAAGTAACATTTACCAATCCATAGTTAACGGTTAGAGTAGGTTCATAATAGGAATCTTGCTGATTGCCGGAATTGCCGATAAAAATTTTAATTCCGTAATCGATTATATCCTGAGTAACAATGATTGGATTTAAAACCAATTCATCTCTTACGTAAGGAATTATACCTTGAGCATTTTTTTTGAAAAATAAATCTTTCAGTTTAGTGCCACCACTTAAATAGTTTCCATTTGTACCAACTATTGCATCACCGGTATATGCAGCTACTCTGGATGAAACAGAGTTTGAATTAACAGCAGCATATTTTAAGGAAATATTTATACCAATAGCTTGTCCAAGCAGTTGTTCAGGAACCAATATGGTATTGGTTGTATTATCCCACATTGTGACGTCTAGAGGATTGTTTTCAATAATTTTATCTACAGGAGTAACACTGTCATAATCAAAATTAACCTTAAGTAGAGTAATATTTGGTGAGCCAGCTACCACAAAAGATGTCAAACC
>CAZPQV010000095.1:0-6579 GCA_964588705.1 uncultured Chryseobacterium sp. | reverse complement strand
TTATTAACAGGAGAAGGTCCAAGTCCGAAAGACGGAGGGCACGCATTCTGTAGCGGTGGCGATCAGAAAGCTCGCGGACATCAGGGATATGTGGGAGACGACGGTCGTCATAGACTGAATATTTTGGAAGTTCAGCGTTTAATCCGTTTTATGCCGAAAGCTGTTATTGCCGTGGTAAACGGTTGGGCAGTTGGTGGTGGACACTCGCTTCATGTGGTTTGTGATTTAACGTTAGCAAGTAAAGAACACGCTATTTTCAAACAAACCGATGCCGATGTTACAAGTTTTGACGGAGGTTACGGTTCGGCATATTTGGCTAAAATGGTAGGGCAGAAGAAAGCCCGTGAAATTTTCTTTTTGGGCAGAAATTATTCGGCTCAGGAAGCTTTTGAAATGGGAATGGTAAATGAAGTCGTTCCACATGCAGAGCTTGAAGATACCGCATATCAGTGGGCGCAGGAAATTCTTGCCAAATCTCCAACTTCGATTCGAATGCTGAAATTTGCGATGAACTTAACGGACGACGGAATGGTTGGGCAGCAGGTTTTCGCAGGAGAAGCTACACGTTTGGCTTATATGACGGAAGAAGCGAAAGAAGGAAGAAATGCTTTCCTTGAAAAGAGAAAACCGGACTTCGGAGAAAATCAGTGGATATCTTAATAGATTCAAGATGTCAGACATCAGACAACAGATTTTTGTTGGTCTGAAATCTGAAATCTAAGATCTGAAATCTAAATTTTATGACAGATTGGATTAAAGCCGCACGTTTAAGGACTTTACCGCTTTCTATGAGTGGAATTATTGTAGGTTCTTTCGTTGCGAAATGGAGACTCGAAAAGGACGGCGGCGTTTGGGACTGGACGATTTTTGTACTCGCAATTTTGGTGACTTTGCTGTATCAGGTGCTTTCGAATTTTGCAAACGATTACGGTGACGGTATAAAAGGAACCGATAAACTTAGAATAAATGAAGCTGAACAAAGAGCCGTAGCATCCGGAAGAATATCGGCAGGACAGATGAAAAATGCGATGATTCTGTTTGCAGTACTTTCGTTGTTAGCGACAGTTGCACTGCTTTATCAGGCGTTTTTCAAGTATAATCTGATGAACGAATTCTACACGTTTGTAGGATTGGGCGTTGCCTGTATTTTGGCGGCTATTGGATATACGGTTGGTAAAAAACCTTATGGCTACCTTGGTTTGGGTGATTTGATGGTTTTTATTTTCTTCGGACTCGTATCCGTTTGTGGTAGTTATTTTCTGTTTCTAAAAGAATTTCATTGGGATATTCTTTTACTTGCCACCGCAATCGGAATGATGAGCACCGCAGTGCTTAACATGAACAATATGCGTGATATGGAAAGCGACCGAGTTTCTGGCAAAAAAACCTTTGCACTGCGTTTGGGATATAAATATGCGATGGTCTATCAGATGGTTCTCCTTCAGTTGCCGATTCTCTTGGTTTTGGTTTTTCTAATGATGAATAAACTCCACGAAACAGGAAATTATTATGCATTCATCGTAATGATAATGCTGTTTCCGATGGCAGCAATGCGAAGAAGAATTTTGCAGACGAAACATCCTAAAGAACTGGATCAGTTCCTGAAGCAAATCGGAATTATGACTTTGGCAATGAGTGTTTTATTGGCTATTGGCCTGAATTATTTTAAATAATTAAATAACCAACAAACAAAAGATTATGAAAATAAAATTTCTTGGGCAGAACTGCTTTCTGTTCACTTACAAAGGAAAAAATATAATGAGTGATCCTTTCTACAATTATCAAAAGGATAAATCCGGGTTTGATATAGCAGCTCAAAAAATAGATTATGTTCTCATCACTCACGCACACGGCGATCATATTGCCGATGTAAAAGAAGTATTGGAACATCATCCTGATGCTGCTGTCATCGGGCAACCTGAAATTTGTGGATATTTCGGTCATCCAAATTCAATTGATATCAACTTTGGCGGTTCTGCAAAAATTGAGGATTTAAAAATCACAATGGTTCCTGCGTCGCATACGAGTTCTTTTCCGGACGGCAGTTATGGTGGACAGCCGGCAGGATATATGTTCCGTTTTCCGGATAAAAATGTTTACTTCGCCGGCGATACAGGAATTATGGCAGATATGGAGCTTTTTCCAAGGATTTTTGGAGCAATTTCCGCAGCGGTTCTTCCGGTGGGTTCGCATTATACGATGTGTCCGAGAAAAGCGAGTTTTGCCGCATCAGCACTCTTGAAAACTGACAAAGTTATCGGTTGTCATTTCGATACTTTTCCTCCGATTACGATTAATCACGATGAGGCTCATCAAGTATTTAAAGAAAAAAATGTAGAACTTATTTTGCCAAATTTAGGTCAGGAAATAGAATTGTAATATGCGTAATGAAATTTGGAAAGAATATCCTCTTGATTTTGGTTTTGAACACCAAAGAAAGATTTTTGTTTCTAATTTTGGAAGGGTGAAATCTGTATCTCAATTAAGTCCTGACGGTAAAATTATTTCAGGAAGTCTACAGGAAGGTTATCCGATCATCCGAATTAAACTCTTTAAACCAAGAACGGCAAAAGTTCAGGAAAAAATTGATGCTTATAATCTTGAAGTTTCACTTATTCAGGAGCAAATTCGGGATTTGAAAAAAGAAGATATTCTGCTTGCCGATAAAATGGAAGAGATTGAAAAGCTGGACAACGAACGAAAATCAGTAATCAGCAAACGGAGTTCTTACATTCGGAATACGGATAAAAAAAGAACGTTTCATTTTCATTTTTTGATTCATCGTGCGGTTGCCGAACTTTTTTTGGAGCAGAAAGAGGGAGAAGAACAGGTCATCCATCTTGATTTTAATAAGGAAAATAATCACGTTCAGAATCTGGAATGGGCGACGAAAGAGGAGGTATACAATCGATTTCAGAAACATCCTGCAAACAGAATTAATAAGCTTAACCGAAAGTTAGGCGTAAAAAAATTAAAAAAAATGGGAACTTCTAAACTGGAGAAAAGTGAAGTTCTTTACATAAAAGAAAAACTAAGCAAAGGCAGCACGCTGAAAGAACTTGCAAAGAGATTTGATGTTTCGGATATGCAGATTCATCGGATAAAAACCGGCGAAAACTGGAGTGAAGTAAAAACAGTGAGTGAGCTTAAAGCGGAACGTCGCAAGAGGAAATAAAAAATCGGCAAGCGACCTACATCACACCGCTACAACCGATTACCTTTGCTGCGTTCCCACCCTGGAGGATTTTCAGGAGCTGGTTGTGTAGGACTTGCCGACTGCAAAGATACTGCAAAAAATTAAAATTCAAAAATCAGTAAAGAGAATTTACTTAAATAACAGAAATTATCTATGTTCAAAAATGTGTATGCTGTTGGTTTCATGATTTTTACCGTTATCATGATTGCATTTTTCATTACCAATAATTTCTTCAGAAATGTTGATTATTATCAAAATTCGATAATGATGACGGCCTTTTTTGTACCGTTTGTATTCGGAGTAGGTGCTTTTTTGTCGGTAACTACGTACAGCAGATGGAAGAAGGTGCTTACGTTTAAAGAAGCTTTCGGAAGAGCGTTTTTACCAATGTTTTTTGGTGGTATTTTATCGGTAGCCACGATGTTTGCTTACATCAATTATGTAGATACCGATACCAAAGATTTGCTCAATCATCAGTTCATCGAAAGTTACAGGAATTCACTGGAGGATGAATATGCCAAAGCAAAACAGATTACAAAACCTGACAGTAAGGAAATGGAAGAGCTTAATGCCAAATACGAACAGGGAAAAGTAAGGATTGCAGAAAAAGTGAAAAAGAAAGAAGACATGTTTTCGGCGCAGTATTTTGCTTATGTTTTTGCTGGGTTCTGTCTGTATTTCATCGTGCTTTCAACATTTTTCGGAAGTTTTTTCAGGACACGAACTAATGTGTAAATTTGTAATATTTTAAAATTAATTTGAATTAAAAATTGAGATATTGAATCATTTAAACTTATCTATAGTCATTCCGCTTCTTAATGAGGAAGCATCCTTAGAAGAACTTTTTTCTAGAATTGACACCGTTTGCAAAAACAACAATCTGTCTTACGAGATTTGGTTTGTGGACGACGGAAGCACCGATTTGTCGTGGACCATTATTGAAAATCTGAAAATCAGTCATCCTCAGGTTCACGGAATAAAATTTTCCAAAAATTATGGTAAATCACAGGCTCTTCACGCCGCTTTTGAAAGAGCGAAAGGTGATGTAGTCATTACAATGGATGCCGATTTACAGGACTTTCCGGAAGAAATTCCTGAACTGTATGATATGGTAGTAAAGGAAGATTACGACATTGTTTCCGGCTGGAAGAAGAAGAGATACGATAATGTAATGACGAAGAATCTACCGTCAAAACTCTTTAATGCTGCGGCGCGAAAAGTTTCTGGAGTTTCTCTTCACGATTTCAACTGCGGCCTGAAAGCTTATAAAAAACAGGTGGTAAAAACCATTGATGTTTATGGCGATATGCACCGTTATATTCCGGTTTTGGCGGCAAATGCAGGGTTCAGAAATATTACGGAAAAACCGGTTCAGCATCAGGCAAGACCATACGGAACTTCAAAATTCGGAACAGAACGTTTTGTTCGTGGTTTTCTCGATTTAATTACACTTTGGTTTGTGAGCCGTTTTGGTGGAAGGCCGATGCACTTTTTTGGAGCAGTAGGAACGATTATGTTCATCATTGGGTTCTTTTCAGCGCTGTGGTTGGGAATTTCCAAACTTATTGATGTTTCTAAAGGCATTTATGGAAATCTGATTGCCGACAATCCTTGGTTTTTTATTTCCTTAACCATGATGATTCTGGGAACGTTACTGTTTATCGGTGGTTTCCTTGGAGAGCTGATTATCAGAACCAATCGCGAGCATAAGAATTATCATATCGAAGAAGTGATTTAACCGAATATGTTTACAATAAAAAATTATCTGAAAAACTTTTTTCATCTCACCCTTATCCTCAGTCTTAGCCTTGTAATAGTTTCCTGCGGAAAGGTTACTTCTAAAGGAGATATCGAAAGTAAAGACATCGAAGTAAAAGAATTTGTAAATGTTAATTTACAGGGGAAGTTCCGTGTTTTTTACGTTCGTGGTCCTCACAATTTGGTGAATATTGAAACTTATAAAAACGTTGCAAATAATCTTAAAGTAAATGTTTCCGACCGTACTTTAAACATTGTAGAAAAAAGAGAAACTGAAGGCGTTGATTTCTACAACATCACCATTTTTTCAAAATACAATCCTGAAAAAATTTCTGTGTCCGACAGTGTTGAGCTGAACATTTCCGGAGAAATAAAGACCGATAATTTTCGTCTTAACCTGAAAAATAATGCTAAATTTATAGGCGCATTGAACACGAGAAGAGCAGAAGTAGAAATGAGCAACACCAGTTTGGCAAACTTCAGTGGAAACACCAAAAACGCAATGATTAAAATCTCAGATACGGCTAATCTCATTGCACCGTATTGGTTTATTGAAAATTTGGACATAGAGTCCAAAAACGGAAATTATGCTGAGGTTAATGTGAAGGATTCTCTGAAAGGAAATATTCAGAACACTGCTAAATTTCTGTATTACAACGATCCGATTCGGGCATTTAAAGTTGAAAAAACCACCAATGTTCAGAATAAAATATTGGAATAATTAATAACTGAATAACATCAAACAAAATAAAGAATGACGACTTTAGAAAAAGCAAAACTCTGGCTAACTGATACCTTTGACGAAGAAACAAGAAGTGCGGTTGAAATGCTTATCAATTCTGCATCTCCGGATCTTGAGGACAGTTTTTATCGTGAACTGGAATTCGGAACCGGCGGAATGCGCGGAATTATGGGTGTTGGAACCAACCGTTTGAACAAATATACATTAGGACAGGCGACGCAGGGACTTGCAAATTATCTGCACGAACAGTTTCCTGGCGAGGAGAAAAAGGTTGCTATCGCTTATGACGTAAGAAATAATTCCAAAGAATTCGGAAAACTGGTGGCAGATGTGTTGACAGCCAATGGAATTAAAGTTTTGCTTTTCAAGGAGCACCGTCCGACACCGGAACTTTCTTTCACAGTGAGAGACAAAAAATGTAATGCCGGAATTGTTTTAACGGCTTCACACAACCCTCCGGAATACAACGGTTATAAAGTGTATTGGAACGACGGAGCACAGGTGGTTACACCGAACGATGAAAATATCATCAAGCAGGTTTATGCTACAAAATTTGATGAAATTAAATTCAACGGTAATGATGATTTAATTGAATGGATTGATGAATCTCAGGATGACGTTTACATCGATGCCTGTATCGAAAACTCCCTTTATCAAAAGGATAAAACCGGTTACGATTTGCTGAATATCGTTTTCACATCCATCCATGGAACAACTTACACAACTGTTCCGCAAGCCTTGAAAAAGGCAGGCTTTACACGTGTTGATTTAGTAAAAGAACAAATGATTCCAAGTGGAAATTTCCCAACCGTGGAATCTCCGAATCCGGAGGAACCTGCAGCTTTGGAAATGGCCATTGATTTGGCAAGAATTACCAATGCAG
>CAZPQV010000094.1:0-6691 GCA_964588705.1 uncultured Chryseobacterium sp. | reverse complement strand
AAAGATTTTTTTACCAAAGACACGTTAGATTTTATAAAAACTCAAAACCGAGTGATTGTTGACGAAAGGGTTTTTGTAAAAAACAACCGCTCCAAAATTATGGGAGACCTTAATTCCAAAGGTTCTATTATCCGCGGGATTACCTTTGGCAATAATCAGGGTTCATCGGTGCAAAGTTCAATGGATCTGCAGATTTCAGGTAAATTGTCGCCGGATATTTCGGTCTTGGCTTCAATTTCCGATCACAATCTTCCGATTCAGGCGGACGGATATACCCAAACGCTGGAAGAATTCGATAAAATTTACATTCAGTTAAATATTAAGAAAAGCTCAATCCTTCGCGCCGGACATTTAGATTTAGTGGATGACAAAACTTATTTCGGGAGATACCAAAGGCGGAATATGGGACTTCAGTTCCAAACAGTTTTCGGCAATGAAAATAAAACTTCAATCGATTTTTCTGCCGGTGTCGCAAGAAGTGAATTTCATCGTGTGAGGTTTCAGGGTGTGGAAGGAAATCAGGGACCTTATCGATTAAACGGAAAAAACGGAGAACCTTTCATTACCATTCTCTCCGGTTCGGAACAGATTTTTATCGACGGAATTCTCATGAAGCGCGGAGAAAACGAAGACTACATCATTAATTACAATACTGGTGAGGTTACGTTTACCAGTTTCAGACCAATTTACAGACAGAATTTCATCACCATTTCTTACAATTATACCAACCGAAATTACTCGAGGTTTGCAGTAACTGGAGGAATCAATCATCAGCGCGACCGATTAAAAGCGGGACTCAATTGGTTTATAGAAACCGATAATAAAAATGCTCCTGTCGCCTTAAATCTGAGCAAAGAAGACGAACAGATTCTCGCCAGTGCAGGAAACAATCCTGATTTGATGTTTGCACCTTCAGGCGTGGAAACCGACTATGATATCAATAAAATTCTATACCGTCGCTTACAAAGTGCTGCAGGCAGCTACTATGAGTTTTCAACCGATGAAAATGAAACACTTTATCAGGTTGCTTTTACTTATTTTGGTGATGGAAAAGGTGATTACCGAGTGAAACAAACCAACGCCAACGGTCGCGTTTTCGAATATGTTGGCAACGGACTCGGAGATTACAGCGCACTTCGCAGATTGCCGGCACCACATAAAGCACAGGTTTTATCAGCCAACGCCGAATATGATATAAATAACGGAAAAATCGGTGCAGATTTCTCATTAAGTAATTACGATGTCAACCTCTTCTCTTCGATTGGAAATGATGAAAATGTTGGTTATGCAGGAAGAATTTTCGGCTCAAAAATTTTCAGTAAAAACAATTGGAAAGGAACGCCGTCATTTGAATATCAGCACATTAACAAAAGGTTTCATATCCTGGACCGAATTAATGATGTGGAGTTTGCAAGAGATTTTAATTTATTAAATGAATTCAGTCAGCGAACGCAAAACCGGTTTATTTTCAGTTTGTTAAATGAATGGAAGAATTCCGCATTTATCAACTACAGAATAAATTATTTAGACGAGGAACAGCATTATAAAGGTTTAAAAAACGATCTGGATTTTGGTTTAAAAAAAGGAAAATTCAACACCGAAGGAAAATTCTCACATCTGAATACCGAAGGCAGTTTCGAAAACACAAAATTCATCCGTGGTAATATTCTTGCTGAAAGATTAGCCGAAAAAGGAAGTTGGGGCATTGGTGGAAGTATGGAGCATAATGAAAGAAAATTTAATGAATCCCAATTGTTTGATTTATCCAGTTTCAGTTGGAAAGAAGTTTTTGTTCAGAAAAAAATAGGTGATTCTGCACGGACGAAATTGCTGACGAAAGTTTATTTCAGGGATAATGATTCTATCAGGAATAACCGTTTAGAGAATATGAATCATATTTTAGGATTAATGACTGAAAGCCAAATCATTAAAACTGAAAAAACACAGCTCAATGCATTGGTTCATTACCGAAAATTTTTCTACCAAAACCAAGATTTGGGACACTCCGGAAATCAGGATTTTGTGGTCGGAAATATTCTCTACAATCAGCAACTCTTCCGGAACGGAATGAGATTACAGGCATTCTACGAATTAGGAAACGGACAGGAAGCACAACGGGAATTTCAGTACATTCGTGTTACCGATGGACAGGGAATTTACCGCTGGACCGATTATAACGGCGACGGCATACAACAACTCGACGAATTTGAAGTCGCAGAATACGCCGATTTAGCACAATACATCAGGATTTATACCAACACAGTTCGTTATCTGCCATCTAATAAAAATAAACTTCAGCTGGCACTGTTCGTCAATCCTTCGTTAATCTTCAGCTCAGAAAATGCTTTTCTGAAACGCTGGAATTTCAATCTGTCGCTGCTTTCGCAAAACTCCTTCTTGAAGGGCGAACGTGTTCTCGTCTTAAATCCTTTTGAAAGAGAGGAAAATCAAATCCTGAAAAATCAGAATTTTCTGGCAACCGCCCAGTTTAATCCAACTGAAAAATCCGGTTGGAATGGCAATTACCGTTTCACGTCTTCAGACCATCTCATCAATGCTAATTTCAGCAACGAGGAAAGCCGAAGAAATTCTCACTTTGTGAATCTGGGTTATTGGTTCAATAAAAATCTTCGCGCAGATTGGGAAAATTCATTTAGTCAAATTGAAAATGCTTCACAAATGTTTGCATCGAGAAACTATCAGCTGGAGAATTTTGAAACCCGTCCTAAAATCACATATAAATTTACTGAAACAATGCAGGCAGAACTGTCTTCATCTTTAAAAAACAAAATGCGCATTAACGGCGATGAACAGTTAAAAGCCTTCGAGATAATGGGTTCTTTACAATGGGAAAAGCAGAAAACATCCATCCGCGGAAATTTCTCATACATCAATAATGATTTTACAGGACAGAGTTTTTCCATCATTGGAAACCAGATGCTAGATGGTTTAAAACCGGGAAAAAACCAGGTTTGGAGTGTTTTTCTGCAACAGAATCTCAATTCTTTTATGATGCTGAATGTGAATTACGAAGGCAGAAACTCCGGGGATCGGGCCATACATATTGGTTCGGTGCAGGTGAAAGCATCCTTCTAACAAAAAACATTTCAAAACAAAAACCGTATTTTTGCAAAATGATAAAAATCGGGAACATAGAACTTCCGGAATTTCCACTTTTGCTTGCTCCAATGGAGGATGTGAGCGATCCGCCGTTTCGCCGTCTGTGTAAAATGCATGGTGCCGATTTGATGTATTCCGAATTTATTTCTTCGGAAGGGCTGATTCGGGATGCGATGAAAAGCAGAAAGAAACTCGATATTTTTGATTACGAAAGGCCAGTAGGAATTCAGATTTTTGGAGGTGATGAGGAGGCTATGGCAATGTCCGCCCGAATTGTAGAAACCGTTGAACCGGATTTGGTAGATATCAATTTCGGCTGTCCGGTGAAAAAAGTAGTTTGTAAAGGTGCCGGCGCCGGCGTTTTGAAAGATGTAGATTTAATGGTTCGTTTAACAAAAGCTGTCATTAATTCCACGCATTTACCGGTAACAGTAAAAACACGTTTGGGTTGGGATTTTGACAGCATCAATATCGATGAAGTTGCCGAAAAACTGCAGGATGCAGGCATCAAAGCATTAACCATACACGCAAGAACCCGCTCGCAAATGTATAAGGGCGAAGCAGACTGGGAACATATTTCGCGAATAAAAAACAATCCGAATATCGAAATTCCAATTTTCGGAAATGGCGATATCGATTCTCCACAAAAAGCTGAGGAATACAAAAACAACTATGCCTGCGACGGTGTAATGATTGGTCGTGGAGCCATCGGTTATCCCTGGATTTTTAATGAGATAAAACACTATTTCAAAACCGGAGAAATTCTTCCTGAGCCGACTATTGCTCAACGTTTGGAAGCCGTAAGACAACATGCAGAATGGAGCATTGAATGGAAAGGCGAACGTGTGGGTCTGATTGAAATGCGCCAGCATTACAGCAATTATTTCCGTGGAATACCTCATTTTAAAGATTTTAAACGCAGATTTTTGGAAGTTTTAAATCTTGAAGAAATGGATGAACTGATTGCAGAAACAGACTCTTTTTATAAGGAGAATTCATTCGCCTAAGTTATCTTTAGAACTTTGATAAAGATTTGGACTTTTGCCAAAGTATAACCGTAACATTTCCGGTTAAATCATCACTAATCATTAAAAGTAAAATTGAATGCTACGAGCAGAAAACGTAACAAAAACATATAATGCAGGAAAGAAAACTGCACTGAAGGATTTCAGTATTGATGTTCCGGAAGGCAGTATTTATGGACTTCTTGGTCCGAATGGTGCCGGAAAAACCACTTTTATCCGCATTGTAAATCAGATATTGCAGGCGGATGCCGGTGAAGTTTTCATCAATAATAAAAAACTGCATCCGGATCATATCCGACAAATCGGTTATATGCCCGAAGAGCGCGGACTTTACAAAAATATGACGGTGGGAGATCAGTTGCTTTACTTCGGTGAACTGAAAGGCATGAGTAAAAATGAAGCACTGAGCGAAGCAAAATATTGGTTTGAGCAGTTGAATATCGACCAGTGGTGGAAGAAAAAACTGTCGGAACTTTCTAAAGGTATGGCACAGAAAATACAGTTCGTTGTAACGGTTTTGCACAAACCAAAACTGCTGATATTGGATGAGCCTTTCTCAGGTTTCGACCCTGTAAATGCCAACCTTATTAAAGACCAAATTCTGAAACTGAAAAATAACGGAACCACGATTATTCTTTCAACACATCGAATGGAAAGTGTTGAAGAACTATGCGATTATGTTGCACTAATCAATAATTCGAAAAAGATTTTGGATGGGAAAATTTTTGATGTTCGTGAGAATTTTAAAAAGAATATTTTCTCTGTAACCCTTTCTGATGTCATTCCCGAGAAGTTTGAAAATTTTAAATCTTTACATGGAATCGCAGATTTCAGTAATAAAAATGAACTGGTCTCTTTTGAACTGAAAAACGATAAAGATCAGAATTTGTTATTGAATGAATTGCTTCAGATTGGAAAAATCCGTTCATTCGATGAAAAAATTCCGAGTATGAATGAAGTGTTTATTAATGCCGTAAGCAAAAAAAATTAAGAAAATGAAGAACATTATACTGATTGCAAAACGCGAATTTCTTACGCAGGTAAAAAAGAAATCTTTCATTATTCTTACGCTTTTGGCTCCACTGATGATTATCGGATTTGGAGCTTTAATCGCACTCATGTTTAAAGCCAATGAAACTTCAAGCACGATAAATGTTATTGATAAAAGCGGACTTTTTGTAAATAATCTGAAAGCTGATGACAATCTGAAATATATCTATGTTGATGAAAATTCTGAACAGCAACTCATTACTTTACTTAAAGAAACTAAAGATGCTGATGGTTTATTAATCATTCCAAAACTGGAAAATAATGATTTTGATAAGCTCGAAAAAGAAACTAAACTTTTAGTTAACAAAAAAATCGGGTTTGAAACCAAAAACTGGATCAGCAACGACCTTGAAGAAATCATCAGAAGTGAGAAAATCAAAAGTCTTGGACTTGAAGAATCTCAGATTAAAAATATCGACAAAGGTTTCAACCTGAATGCACAAAACGTTATCGACCAAAAACAGGAAGACAGCGATATGATTTTTGGTGTGAAATACGGCCTCAGCATGATTCTGATGTATGTGATTTTCATGTTTATCATCATCTACGGTGTTCGTGTGATGCGCAGTGTTTTGGAAGAAAAAAACAATCGTGTTGTGGAAATTATTATCTCTTCGGTAAAACCGTTTGACCTAATGATGGGAAAAATTTTGGGTGTAACGATGGTTGCCTTAACACAGTTTATTGTCTGGATTGCTATGTCTGTTGGTCTTGCACTATTCTTCAACGCAGGAATGATGGTGATGAATAAAAACTTTCCTATTGGTGGCAATGAAGAAACAGCAGCGGTTGCAGAAAAAATGGACTTTCAGCAAATGGCAGGTGAAATATCCCACACTTTACTTTCGATGAATGTGCCTCTGATTATTTTCGTATTCATCATATTCTTTTTATTGGGATATATTTTCTACAGTGCAATGTATGCAGCAATAGGTTCAGCGGTTGATAACGAGACGGAAACGCAGCAATTTACTCTTTTTGCAATTTTGCCTTTAATGATTGGGATGTATGGAAGCATCACCATCATGAATAATCCTGAAGGACCTTTAGCATTTTGGTTATCGATTATTCCGTTTACTTCTCCCGTTGCGATGATTGCAAGAATTCCGTTTGGTGTTCCGGGTTGGCAGATTGCACTTTCAATACTTCTACTGTTGTTAACTACTTTATTCATGGTATTTATTGCATCAAAAATCTATAAAGTAGGAATTCTGATGTATGGAAATAAAGCAACACTGAAAGAGCTTTGGAAGTGGATTAGGAATTAAATGGAGTTAAGAGTTAAGAGATAAAAAGGCGGTGCATCTTCGATGCGCCGCCTTTTTTATTGATATTTAAGTGAAATTTTACTCAAAAATATAGCTTAAAACTACACTTGCAACCTGTTGAGATTTCTTTTTTTGAATGTTTGGATCAGCTCCGTTTTCAGTCATTAATCCTGGATAAGTATTGGAAATTCCAACATCATATCTTCCACTGATTTCAAGTTTACGTTT
>CAZPQV010000093.1:5832-6717 GCA_964588705.1 uncultured Chryseobacterium sp. | reverse complement strand
GGTATCCATAGAAGTACCTCTTAGGTTGTAGTATTCACCGGTTAACTTATAAGTAAAGTCTAAACCTTTAAGAATTGTGAATGTACCGTATCCTCCTGCAAACACTTGGTTAATTTTGTTAACCATAATGTCATGAATTGCAGTAGCATAAGGGTTTTGAAGAGCACCATATCTTCTTACGAAAGGAGCGATAGTACCAGTACCATCATCATAAGCTTTGTCTCCTGTTGAAGTATAAATTGGCTGTCCACTTGCAGTATATGCATGAACCGGATAAATTGGAGCAATATATCTTGTCCACTGGAACGGGTTGGAGTAAGCTGTACTACCATCATATCCATCTGGAGCATTTTGCTTCATGAATGAGTATCCAACGTTTCCTCCAAATTTAATTCTTTCTCCAAGTTTTGAATCTGCTTTGATACGTCCTGTGATTTTCTCCCAATTAGAGTTCACCATATAAGTATCATTATTCTCATAACCTAAAGAGTAGTAGAATGACGTGTCATCTGTAGCTCCGGCAGCACTGAAGTGAGTATTTGTATAAAATCCTTCTCTGAACAGGAAGTCTTTCCAGTCTTCTTGGTAAAGAATACTTGCATTTGGATTGAATCTACCGTCTGCACCAATGATTTGAGAATCTGCAACAGTAGTTACGTTATATCCCAAACCTTGGCCACCACCGATTAGACCTTCAGTTGCAATCTGATGTGCAGCTTCTGGAGTAGCACCTTCTCTAATTGCATCATTCTTAAGGATTTTGTGATAGTATTCGTAGTACTCTGAAGGACTGTTAGAAATCGCATATTCAGGAATACCTCTCATTGCAACCCCAGACTTAGAATCTAATGAATACTGAGTTCTACCTCTTTTACCTTTTTTAGT
>CAZPQV010000093.1:367-5790 GCA_964588705.1 uncultured Chryseobacterium sp. | reverse complement strand
CTGGTTGTTAATAGCTGAGATTGAACCCGTAAACGGAACACCATCAACTACATAAAGCGGATCAGAAGACCCGTTGATCGAACCAATACCTCTAAATCTAACAGTAGGTGCTGTACCAGGAAGACCGTTTCCAGAAGAAACCTGTACCCCGGCAACTTTACCAGTCATACCCTGTACCACGTTCGGAGCAGTAACCTCTTTGATTTCTTTTGCTTTTACTTCAGTAACAGAACCTGTAAGAGATTCTTTGGTCTGAGTACCATAAGCAACCACAACTACCTCAGCAATTTCTTGAGTTTTAAGTGTGTCCACTTGTTGTGCCATGATAGAATGCGCGCCCAGAAAAAAGACTGCACCCGCACTTAGCACACGTAATTTTACATTCATATTAACAATATTTAATATTATATTTTCGCAAATATGTTAAAAATTCTTAACACTTGCAAATATTTATTAACCTAATTTTAGGTAAATCAAAGAGTTCTATTGCTTTCTTTAAAAGAATTTCAGTTTCTGATAACAATTTTTAGACAAATGTTAACGGGCTGCCAATAAACTTCTTATGAATAAAACAAGTATTTGTTTCTTATTTAGAATCAATCAAAATAAAAGTCCGCTTAATGTTAAGCGGACTTTAATAAAATATATTTATGAAAGAATTTATTTCAGTTTCTTCTTCACTGCAACCTCTTCATAAACTTCAAGAATATCACCGATTTCGATATCGTTGTATCCTTTAAGGTTCAATCCACATTCGTAACCTTTGGTTACTTCTTTGACGTCGTCTTTGAAACGTTTCAAACTTTCGAGTTCTCCGTCGTATTTCACAATTCCGTCGCGAAGAAGTCTGATTTTCGAGTTTCTGGTTACTTTTCCTGTAAGAACCATACATCCGGCAATACTTCCAACTTTAGAAATCTTGAACACCTCACGGATTTCTACGTTTCCGATAACCTGTTCTTTAATCTCCGGAGAAAGCATTCCTTCCATCGCTTCTTTTACCTCATCAATTGCAGCGTAGATTACAGAGTAAGTTCTGATTTCAATTTCTTCCTTATCTGCAAGTTCTTTTGCATTTGCTCCGGCTCTTACGTTAAATCCAATAACAATCGCATCTGATGCTGTTGCAAGAAGAATATCAGATTCGGTAATCTGTCCTACTCCTGAGTGAAGAATATTTACTTGAATTTCTTCTGTAGAAAGCTGTTGCAACTGATCTGAAAGTGCTTCAACCGAACCGTCAACATCACCTTTAAGGATAATATTAAGTTCTTTGAAATCACCTAAAGCAATACGTCTTCCGATTTCATCAAGCGTAAGGTGTTTCTTCGTTCTGATTGTTTGCTCTCTCTGAAGCTGTTCTCTTCTATTTGCAATCGATTTGGCTTCTTTCTCATCATCGAAGATTCGGAATTTATCTCCCGCAGTTGGCGCTCCGTCCAGACCAAGAATCGTAACCGGAATTGACGGGCCTGCGTGAGCCATATTGTTACCTCTTTCATCCAGCATCGCTTTAACTTTACCGTGATTGTATCCTGCAAGAATATAATCTCCAACTTTCAGCGTTCCGGCCTGTACCAATAGCGTGGTTACATATCCACGTCCCTTATCTAAAGACGCTTCGATTACAACACCATTCGCTTTTTTAGCAGGGTTTGCTTTCAGTTCAAGCATTTCTGCCTGTAGCAATACCTTCTCCAGCAACATATCTACATTAGTACCAAACTTCGCTGAAATCTCCTGCGACTGAACATTTCCGCCCCATTCTTCAACCAAAATATTCATTCCGGAAAGCTGCTCTCTAATCTTATCAGGATTTGCAGTTGGCTTATCCACTTTATTAATCGCGATAATCATTGGTACGCCGGCTGCCTGTGCGTGCGCAATCGCTTCTTTGGTTTGAGGCATCACATCATCATCGGCAGCCACCACAATAATTACAATGTCTGTTACCTGTGCACCTCTCGCTCTCATCGCGGTAAATGCTTCGTGACCTGGAGTATCCAGGAAAGTAATTCTTTGTCCGTTTTCAAGTTTCACGTTATACGCACCAATGTGCTGTGTAATTCCTCCCGATTCACCGGCGATTACGTTTGCCTTTCTGATATAGTCAAGCAATGAAGTCTTACCGTGGTCCACGTGTCCCATTACGGTAACAATTGGTGCTCTTGGCTCAAGATCTTCTTGTGCATCCGGCTCTTCTTCAATAACCGCTTCTTCAAGATCAGCATCAGTAAACTGAATTTCGTATCCGAATTCATCTGCTACAAGTTGCAGAGTATCAGCTTCTAAACGCTGGTTCATGGTTACCATTACCCCAAGTGAGAAACATGCAGAAATTACTTCTGTAGCACTCACGTCCATTAAACTTGCCAGTTCACCTACGGTAATATATTCTGTTACCTTCAGCGTTCTGTCCTGTGCCATTAGTTCCTCTTCGCGCTCATCCTGCTCACGACGGAACGTTCTCTTTTCTCTTCTATGTTTAGCTCCTTTAGATTTTCCTCCTTTGCTGGTAAGTTTTTCTAAAGTTTCACGGATTTGATTTTTAATCTGTTCATCGGTCAGCTCCACCGGCATTACGCGCTCGTTTCTTCTTCCGCCTCCTTTTTTAGCTCCGCCTCTGTTTCCTTGATTTTGTCCTCCGGCTCCGTGTGGGCGGTTTCCTCCTCCCTGTTGTGGCCTGTTCTGACCGCCAGACTGTTGCTGGCCACCGGTTTGTGTTCCAGGCTTTTCAATTCTCTTTCTTTTCTTCTTTTTGGCGGAAGCTCCACTTTCTTTTGGCTTCTGCTGGAATTGAGAAAGATCTACCGTTTGTTTAAGAATTTTCGGACCGTCAAGTTTTTGATACTGAGTTTCAATTTTTTCCGGTGTTTCGAAAGTGTGAGTGGTTTCCTCTTCAGCTGCTGCAGGTTTTGCAGGCTCTTCTGTTTTCACAGGTTCTTCCTTTTTAACCTCAACTTTTGGCTGCTCTTTTTTAGGTTTTTCTTTCGAAGGTTTTGATTTTGAAGTTTCAAATTCAGAAAGGTCAATCTTGTCAAGAACTTTCAGCTCCGGCTTGTGTGGTTCCTCCGTTTTTTCTTCAACAACAGGTTCCGGTTGCGGCGCTTCTTCTTTTTCCTTTTTAGGTTCAAGATCGATTTTGCCCAAAATCTTTGTTTCAGGCATTACTTTGGCTTTAGCGCGAATCACCTCCGGTTTTTCTTCCTCCATTTCCAGTTTTTCTTCCGGAACTTTAGAAATCACCACCTCATGAGATGCTTTTCTTTGCTCGCCGTCTTTTCTGAATTCAGCCTCCAAAGCAGCAAATGCACCTTCCTCAAGGATGGCATTCGGATTACTGTCAACCTCAATTCCTTTACCCTGCAGAAATTCTACGGCACGCGGAATTGAAATATTAAGTTCCTTTACTGCTTTATTTAATCTTATTTTTGGCATATACTGTTTCTCTAGCGCTTTAATATAAAGCTTTTAAATTTTTTATTCAGTTATAAATTAATCCTCGAATTCTTCTCTCAGGATTTGTTTTACCTCTTCAATAGTTTCCTCTTCAAGGTCGGTGATGTTCAGCAGACTGTCTGTATCTTTATCGAGAACACTCTTCGCAGTGGTAAGTCCTACTTTGTGGAATTCATCAATAATCCACTGTTCGATATCACCTTCATCAGTACCTGCGAATTCTTTCAATTCAACATCATCATCTTCGCTAGACTCTCTGTAAACATCAATTTCGTAACCCGAAAGCCAGGAAGCCAATTTGATGTTCTGCCCTTGTTTTCCGATTACTTTAGATATCTCTTCAACCGGTGTGTACACCAAAGCGTATTCTTCTTCCGGATTGATTTCAATTTTATTAATCGTTACGTTTCCTAATGCTCTTTTAACCAAAATTTCAGGGTTTTTAGACCATTGGATCACGTCGATATTTTCATTTTTCAATTCTCTTACCACTCCGTGAATTCTCGAACCTTTCACGCCAACACATGCTCCAACCGGATCGATTCTGTCGTCGTAAGCATCAACGGCGATTTTCGCTTTTTCACCCGGAATTCTCACCACTTTTTTCAGCATAATCGTTCCATCCTGAATTTCAGGGATTTCAAGCTCAAGCAATTTTTCAAGGAATTTCGGTGCTGTTCTCGATACGATAATCTGCGGCTTAGAACCTTTAAAATCAACACTTTCGATAATTGCTCTCACATTCTCTCCTTTCTTGAAGAAATCTGAAGGAATCTGATTTTCTTTAGGTAAAATGAATTCATTTCCTTCATCATCCAACAAAATTACGTGTTTATGACGGATATGATGCACTTCTCCAACAGCAATTTCTCCGATTCTGTCGTAAAACTGTTCATAAAGCACCGCGTTGTTATGCTCCTGAAGTTTGGTTGCAAGAATTTGCTTCAGCGTAAGAATGCTTCTTCTTCCTAACTGCGCTACCGGAATTTCTACGGTATATTCTTCGCCAACTTCGAAGGTTGGATCGATTTTCTTTGCTTCAGAAATCTCAATCTCAAGGTCGTCGTCTTCAGACATTTCGTCTTCAACAATGGTTTTATTAAGGAAAATCTGGAAATCTCCTTTATCCGGATTCACGATTACATCGAAGTGGTCGTCGGAATCAAATCTTTTTCTAAGAAGCGTCTTCAACGAGTCTTCAATAATCGCCATTAGATCGATTTTACTGATGCTTTTTTCGTCTTTAAAATCGCCAAACGCTTCAATTAACGCTATACTGTCCATATAATATATAAATGCTAAGTGATGATTGATTGATGATTGCGCATCTAATCAGTCAGCCTGTGTTAAAATTTAATTGTTACTAATGCTTTTTTTATTTCTTTGTATTCGATTTCTTTTTCTTCTTCTACATCTACTTTTCCTTTACCGATTTCTTTTGGTTTTCGGTAACGCAGTAAAAGCGTGATTTTCTCATCATCAACTTTTACCAATTCTCCTTCGGTTTTTGTAGAATCAATTAAAAGAACATCCAAATCTCTACCGATATTTTTTCTAAACTGTCTCTGTGTTGAAAGCGGCTCACTTAATCCGGCAGACATTACCTGAAGACTGAAATCGTGCTCATCGCGGTTCATATTGAATTCAATCGCGCGGCTTGCATCCAGACAGTCCTGAAGCGAAACACCGTTATCACCATCAAGAATTACCGTTACATCATCTCCCGCTGAAATTTTAAGATCGATTAAAAATAAATCTTCTCTTTCGGCAAGAAAATCGTTTATCAACTGTTCTACTTTATTTCTGAAATCCATTTTATTAGTTTGTTTAGGGAAATATTTGCTACGAAAAAAGGCTTTCTTTCGAAGGCCTTTTCATTTCTTTTCCTTTTTTCTGTTGCAAATATAGGGATAAATTGTGGCACCACCACCTTGCTGAGGTTGAGGTTAAGGTTGAGGCTACGG
>CAZPQV010000093.1:0-357 GCA_964588705.1 uncultured Chryseobacterium sp. | reverse complement strand
CTACGAAAAAAGGCTTTCTTTCGAAGGCCTTTTCATCTCATTTCCGTAAATCTGAGTGCAAATATAGGGATTTTTTCTAAAAAAGCAAAATTTGACGGTTTCATTAGTTTTAATTATTTGAGAATGTGGAATGTAACAAAAGTCCAAAATACTCAAACCTTGTTATTTGAATTGCCGCTCTTGCTGAATTCAAAAATACAATAAGTTCCCATCATTAA
Organism: uncultured Chryseobacterium sp.; assembly: GCA_964588705.1. Taxonomy (GTDB): domain Bacteria; phylum Bacteroidota; class Bacteroidia; order Flavobacteriales; family Weeksellaceae; genus CAZPQV01. The sequence continues at coordinate 139 of CAZPQV010000093.1, read as the reverse complement.
CTCAAATCAATAAAAACGTTTATACACTTCTGATAATGCTTTTTTTTCCTATTTTTGTTTAAGATTACAAGAAAACATAAATGAATATTACGATTGTAGGGACCGGGGGCCACGTCATTATCGCAAGCCTTTGTGCCTA
>CAZPQV010000092.1:0-6981 GCA_964588705.1 uncultured Chryseobacterium sp. | reverse complement strand
GCATTACTGATAACCTGTTTTGTGTAAACAGTAAATTTATCATCAAGCGCTTCACCAAATGCTACTGCTTTTGCAGCGATCACGTGCTCCAGCGGTCCACCCTGAACTCCAGGGAAAACAGCTCCGTCAAGCACCGCACTCATCATTTTGGTTTCGCCTTTCGGAGTTTTATGACCGTAGGTGTTTTCGAAATCTTTACCCATCATAATTAAACCACCTCTAGGTCCGCGAAGTGTTTTATGAGTCGTAGTCGTTACCACGTGGCAATGTTCGAATGGAGAAGAAAGATGTCCTTTTGCAATTAAACCTGCCGGGTGTGCAATATCCGCCCACAGTGTTGCTCCAACTTCATCCGCAACTTCACGGAATTTTTTGAAATCAATATCTCTGGAATATGCAGAATATCCTGCAATCAGCATTTTAGGCTTTACCTCCAAAGCTTTCTGACGAACATTTTCATAATCGATTCTACCGGTTTCTCTTTCAACACCGTAGAAATTGGCATTATACTGAATACCGGAGAAGTTTACGAAAGAACCGTGCGTAAGGTGACCTCCCATCGAAAGATCAAGACCAAGAATACTGTCACCCGGTTTTAGAACCGCTAAATAAACCGCGGCATTCGCCTGAGAACCGGAGTGCGGCTGCACGTTGGCGTATTCAACACCGAAGAGTTGTTTTGCTCTTTCTATGGCCAAAGTTTCAATTTCATCTACAACTTCGCAGCCTCCGTAATATCTTCTTCCCGGATAACCTTCTGCATATTTATTGGTCAATACACTTCCCATAGCTTTCATTACATCTTCCGATACGAAGTTTTCTGATGCAATCAGTTCAATACCGTGGGTTTGTCTCTGTCTTTCCTGTTCGATAAGATCGAAAATTACTTTGCTGCTCATATAAATGTTATTTGAATATTCTTGAATGAAATTTCATCAAATTTACTGAAATTATCCTTTAATTATTCATTGGAATGCTTAAAATCATATAAAAGGTGCGGGGTGCGGAATGTGAGGTGCGGGGTGCGAGGTGCGTGGTGCAAGATCCAAGGTGCAGGGTGCAGGGTGCGGGATGCAGGGTGCAGGGTATGAAATGTCGAAAAAAATGAGAACGTAATGAATTTTCAATACAAAATCTTTCAGATTTTAACTCGAAGTGACGGTCTCAACTCAAACACACAATCCTTAATCCTTCACCCCCCAAATGCCCCAATCCTCCAACTTTAAAACCTACACATTACTCTATATACTGCTTGGCAAACCTGACTGTCGACAAGGAGAATACTCCATACGTTCAAATTATTGCTTCTCGGTTAACGCAAAGTACCCTCCACCCTGCACCCTGGATCCATCACTCATCAATCATCACTTATAACTCTTTGTCTCTGGTGCACAAAAAAAAGAAGGCAACTTACGCTGCCTTCTTCTGTTTAACATGATTATGAAATTATCTCACCATTACAGGATCGAGTTTTCCATCTTTATCTTCACGGAATACTGAAAGACTGTATGTATTTGTACCACTGTACTTTCCAGTTAGTGTTCCACCACCTTTCTTAGTGTATTCCCAATATGCCGACTTCACCGTACCACCACTCTTAGGAGTTCCTAAAAGAAGGATTCCCGCTGCGTGAGGAGAAGCCATTGAAGTTCCGCTGATGGTGTTATATCCACCATTCAACCAAGTTGATTTAATGTTATATCCAGGAGCAGCATAATCTACTACGGTTCCATAGTTGGAGAACGTCGTCCAGTAATCACCAGGAGCAACCGCAGAAATGGTGTAGATGTTAGCATGAGTCGCTCTTGCCGGAGAATAGAAGTTGGCATCATCGTAGCTGTTACCTGCTGCAATTGCAACCTTCACTCCTTTCGCTGCTACATTTACTGTAGCTCCGTCTACTGCACTATCTGCATAACGGGATTGTGGCCCAAGGCTCATGTTCACAACATCACCTGCACTTCCGTTAGCATATACATAATCTAGCGCCTGAATCGTCCAAGAGAAGCTTCCCGTACCATCGTTACCCAAAACTTTAAGAGCCACTACATTAGCACCGGCTGCAACACCTACCACTCCAATGTTATTGTTAAGAGCCGCGATTGTTCCCGCAACGTGGGTACCGTGTCCGTTTCCGTCATCCGGATTATTATCACCGGTAAAAGAAACACTTCTTCCCGTATCTACATTCAGGTCCGGGTGATCCAAATCAATTCCTGAATCGATTACCCAAGCTGTTTTTCCGGTTCCGTCACCAAAACCACCAATTCTTGTAATTCCCCAAGGTGTTTCCTGTCCGGTAGTTGTGCTTCCACCGCCGCCCGGTTTTGTAGGTCTTCTAAGTGCAACAAGATAATCCTGCTCTACACTTTTCACTCTTGGGTCATTTCTTAAAGCCTGAACTTCAGCATCTGTAAGGTTTTTAGCTACAAACCCTTCCAGTGCATAACCAAATGCTGAAGCGATTTTACCATTATCGATGCCCAGTTTCAAACCTTTGCTGCCTCTTAGGTTGGCTGCAAGCGCGTTGGTTTTATGCAGATAGTTTCCTCTGTTTTCTCTATTCGACTTTACAAAAGACAAACCGCTTTTATCCAACACACCGTCATGAAGTACCACAATATACTGCCCCGCAATCGTCCGGTCCGAGTTACCAATCTGATTATCTGCAAAGACATCAGTCTTGTTCACTTTTGCAGATACTTCTAAATCCGTTAAATTTTCCTGGTCTCTTTCAGCCGTACAACCTACCGCTAAGGCAGTTGATAGCAATAAAAACGACACTTTGTTTTTCATAATTGTAAAATATTTTTGATTTTTAACTTTGCAATAGTAATAAAAAAATGAGAATAAAAAAATATTATTGATAATTTTTTATATTTTTTTTTATCTATTATTTAAATATTGATAATTTTTAGTGGTTTTTCAAACAAATGTATAATTTAAGGAAAAAGATTTATTCGCCCTTTTTTATTTCATTTTTTAACTAAAAAATAAGGTTTACTTAAATTTTATATAATTATATTAATGATAAATTTTTCTTTTTATATCACTTTAAAAACACGTTCAATAACGAAAAAAGCCCTGCAGAAGATCCGCAGGACTTTCCAAAAAAATATGAAAACTAAAAGTTAAAGTGGTTTAATATTGAAATACGTAATCAGGTAGTATGCACCCCAAGCCACAATCACCATAATCATAATCCATACCCAAGCCGGAATGGTTTGCGGTGTCTCACTACCTTCAATAATGAAGCTTTTCTGGTTTCCTTTGTCATACGCATTAATCATCAATGGCAGAACACCATCAACAATATCGTTTTCCTTAAGTCCTTCAATGCTGATGGATGGACCGTTTTTGACGACGAAATTAATTTTACGAACGCCTTGTCTACCTGTCGGAGACTGACTGACGATTTTGAGTGTATGCTCGCCATCAGGCAGCTTCGAGGTGTCGAAATCGAAAACAATAGGCGTTTCCAATTCTGCAAGAGGCACTTCGTCGTCGTCGAGGAACAGGAATACTTTTGATTTATCTTTTGTCATTTTTTTATTTTTTTAAACGCAAAGAGCGCAAAGGTTTCTTTTTACAATCCTGAAAATATTTTTAAGGTAAACAAAGATTCATCTAAGATGAATTACAATGACCGCAGTGTTTTCTTACTTTTTCTCTAAACGTTTCGAAGGGCGCAATGTGATGTTCTATATATTTTCAGATCATTCTCTCTGTTACTCAAGTGCTCCAAACTCATTCACTCTAAAAAAGAATACTTGATATGGTTTTTATCTTTCTCTCCCGGGAGCAGTAAAAATTTCACGGAATAAAAAAGCGTAACTACGGTTATTAATGCAATAATCGCAACGATTATCCAATCTACATATCCTCCGGGACCGCCACCATGCGTGATGTTTTGCGTTATTTTTGGCTGCTGGATCTTACAGGCTTCGCATGCAAAAGCTAAGTTTGTGAACACCAATAAGAAAACAGCTAATATTCTTTTTAAGTTTTTCATAATTCAACTATTTCATTGCTTCCATTATTTTTTTCACATCTTCCAGTTTTACCGGTGCTGCGGTATTGCCCCAACTGCTACGCTCATGATTTATAAGCGCCGTGACCATTTCCGGTGAAAGCTGTGCCGTTTCTCCAACATTTGGCATGGTAGCAAACTCAGGTCTTGCATCGTAGCCTTTCATGATAATCGTTACGAACAGTTCCAAATCATCTCCGGTTACAATCGGGCTCCCTTTAAGCGATGGGAACGCTCCCGGAAGTCCCTCTCCATTAGCTTGGTGACACGCAACACAGTTAGCCGTATAAATCTCACCACCATCTGGCAATTCTCCCGCTGCTGCTGCGGCTGCCGCTTTTGCTTTTTGTTTGTACATAAACTCAGGATCAGGCGTACCATCAGGCAGTTTTACCATCTTCAATGACTTAAGATAGGCCACCAGCTGAAGTGCTTCTTTTTTGGCAACAATTTTTTTGTTTTTATTTCTAAGGAATTTCTCAGGAACTTTTACTTCTACATCACCTTTAGCCAAAAAATCTTTTTCCTGAAACAACCACGGATAAGCCGGCATTACACTCTCAGCAACGGTTGCTCTGGGCTGATACAGGTGCAGCAAATGCCAATCGTCGCTTGGCTGTCTTGCGCCGATATTCGTAAGATCGGGACCTGTTCTTTCAGAACCTAAAAGGTTGGCAGTATTTCTCCAGATATCGGTTCTCTTATTCATGGCGTAATCGGCGGCAACGTTTGGTCTTTCTCCAAAAACTTTATCCATATCCACATTCCGAACCTGCTGGGTGTGGCAGGCAATACAACCGTTCTCCACATAAATCGCTTTACCTGCAGCCTCATCTTTGGTTAATGGTTTGGCATCCGGAAGCGGCTTCTGTATACGCTGATTTTCCAGCGCCGGAAGTATGGCAATAATCATTGTAAGGAACACAAAAAATATCAGTGCCGACCAGAATAAACTATTATGATTATTTAAAAATTTATACATTTTTACTTTTGTTGTGGGTTGAACTCTGTATTTTTCAGTTGTCTTTTGGCTTCAAGTATTTCTGCTGCCGTGGTTGGAATATAGATTTCCGGTCTGCGGTTTACCATTTTATAGAAATTATAGGCAAATACGAAGTGTGAAATCCACATCATTGTTCCTCCAATGGCTCTCCACAACCAATATGGAACAGAATGCACCACCGATTCGATAAACGGTTTTTTCTCCATCCACATCAATCCTTTTTCGGTTGAACCAATCATCAGCGGAACGATATAAAACATCAGCCCAACCAACGCAAGCCAGAAATGAATTCCTACCCATGCTTTTGGCGGTTCTTTACCTGTTATCCGAGGCACCAAAGTGTAAATGAATGCAAACAGCATGAAGGTAATAATACCATACATCGTCATATGCGAATGCGCTACCGTGAAATCGGTAAAATGCCAGATAAGATTGGTAAAACGGAATGCTTCAGCCGTTCCCTGCAGTGATCCTGAAAAATAAAATATAATACTGATTAAGTAAAAAGGAAGTACATAACTTGTTTTCAGCTGATGCCACGAACCGTTAAAAGTAAGAAGAAAGTTGGCCGTACCTGCCACCACAGGAATGACCATTCCTACACTTGCTACAATAGCCACAGTCTGCATCCACCAAGGAATTGCTGAAAATATAAAGTGGTGACTACCAATTAATGTATAGAATAAAATTTGTGTCCAGAACGCGAGCACTCCCAAACTGTAAGAGTAAATCGGTTTATTGAGCTGTTGAGGAAGAAAATAATACATCAGCCCCAAACAGAAAAACATAAACCACATCCCAACACCTTGATGCATATAATAACCCTGAATAATGGTTTCCGCAAGACCATCCTGCCAAAACGGAAGATACGCCGCCAACAGAATGACAATAACATACATTACCGCAGAAGTGATATACCAGTTCGACACATAAATGTCTCCAGTCGTTCTGCTGGCTATGGTTTTAAGGAAATTAAAAAGTGTAAGCCCTACACCTGTTGCAAACAGCAACATGATAGGCCAGATGTATTCTCTGTATTCTCCACCTCCATTATTAATACCGGCCATTAATGAAAACGAACCAATCAGCACGGAAAGATTCATCAGAATCAGTGCCCAATATCCTAATTTCAGGCTGTGCAACTTAACATTACTTACTCTCGGAACGGCATAATTTGCCAATCCCACCATTGCAATTGAAGCCCATCCCCAAAACACAATATTGGTATGTACGGGACGCAGACGCCCAAAGCTCAGCCAACTGACATGATCAACATCCGGCGAAACAAATTTAATTCCCAAGTACTCTCCAACAGAAGTACCTGCCAAAAGCCAGAATATGGAACACGCGATATAATAAAGCACCATTTTGGAAACATCCTTAGAAACATAATTCTGCTCCCTGAGGCTTTTTTTGGAAGGAAGCACCCGAAGTTCCTCAACGGTATTGATGTTTGTGATCAGCCCTTTACCATCAGAAGGTTGATGACTTCCGGAAAGCACATTCTCCGGTAACTGAAATTTCAACTGTTCTTCCCTTTTCCGGTAGGCTTCGATTTCCTCATCCGTTAAACCTGCAACTTTCTTATTGAAGGCGTTGAGCTCGTTTCGTTTCTTTAGATATTTATAAGTGGAATATAGTTTTATAACCGCCAAAAGAAGACCTACCAATACAGGAATAAGTATCAGCAATACGGTTATCTGTATTCCCGATTCACCAAACAGTGATAATTTCATAGATATAGATTAAAAGATAAGTTTGTCCTTTATTTTTATAAAAAAATATTATCTTTTCAGATAAGTATTTCCTACAATCACCTCTTCTGCCAAATTTCTCAGCGATGTTGTCTCAAGGTTTTCTTTAATCACATCTCTGATCTCCTTGAATTTAAAATGTAACGGACAAGGTTTATTCTCATTACATTTTTTAAGCCCCATACTGCAGTCGT
>CAZPQV010000091.1:0-7054 GCA_964588705.1 uncultured Chryseobacterium sp. | reverse complement strand
AACACGCTGCAGCCATCAATAAACACACCGAAAAAGGAACCTATTTCTTTGATTATGGGAACGCTTTTCTGCTTGAAGCAAGTAGAGCCGGAGCCGATGTAATGGCGGAAAACCCGACTTTAGGAAGAGAATTCAAGTATCCAAGTTATGTACAGGATATTATGGGTCCGATGTGTTTTGATTACGGTTTCGGGCCTTTCCGTTGGGTTTGCACAAGTGGAAAACCTGAAGATCTGCAGAAAACAGATGACATCGCCTGCGAGATTTTAGAAGAAATTATGAAAAATTCTCCTGCCGAAATTCAACAGCAGATGGCGGATAATATCCAATGGATTAAAGGAGCGCAGGAAAATAAACTGGTGGTTGGAAGTCAGGCAAGAATTCTTTATGCCGATGCAGAAGGCCGAATGAAAATCGCAGAAGCGTTCAATAAAGCCATTAAAAAAGGCGAAATCGGACCGGTTGTTTTAGGTCGCGATCATCATGATGTTTCGGGAACAGATTCTCCTTACCGCGAAACTTCCAATATTTACGACGGTTCCAGATTTACAGCGGATATGGCGATTCACAATGTGATCGGCGATTCTTTCCGTGGCGCAACCTGGGTATCCATTCATAATGGTGGCGGCGTTGGTTGGGGAGAAGTGATCAACGGAGGCTTCGGAATGCTGCTCGATGGAAGCGAAGATGCCGACAGAAGATTAAAATCGATGCTGTTCTGGGACGTCAACAACGGTATTTCCAGAAGAAGTTGGGCACGAAATGAAGGTGCAATTTTTGCGATAAAACGTGCGATGGAAGTAGAACCGAACCTGAAAGTGACGCTGCCGAATCTAGTTGACGATAAACTTCTTTAGTAATTTCTTAAGTAATCTTTGCACCTCAATTTTGAGGTGTTTTTTTTGTTGAAATTTTTTTAATAAACTTAATAGTATATTTCTATACTAATTTTAATTAATTGGTATGATAATTGTCTAATTATTACTACAACAAAAAATATATTATTATGACAAATTTATTTAATCTCTCAGCACTTTTGTTTTTCTTCGGTCTACTGTTATCTTCCTGTGAAGAAACCAGAGACGATTTTGAAACACCAAAAAGTATTTATGAACTTGCCTCAGCAGACTCGGATCTTTCTAACCTGAAAGCAGCAATTGATAAAGCTGGTTTAGCCTCTACGCTAAGTGCGTCGGGTAATTTTACGGTATTTGCACCATCAAATGCAGCTTTTACACAATTTCTTACCGATAACGGTTTTGCAAGCCTGAATGATGTTCCTACGGCGGCACTAAAAGAAATTCTATTAAACCATGTACTCGCATCAAAGGTTATGGCAGCGCAGGTAACCACAGGCTATGTTTCTACTTTAGCGAAAGGTAATGCCTCTTCTACAAAGAATTTAAGTATGTACATTGACACAACATCTGGTGTTAAAATCAACGGAATTTCTACCGTTACCAAAACTGACATTAATGCAACCAATGGAGTAATTCACAAAGTTGATAAAGTAATTGGTCTGCCAACAGTTGTTACTCACGCTTTAGCAAATCCTAATTTTTCTTCTCTTGTCACCGCACTTACCAGAAGTGACATGCCTAATTTTGCGGCTATATTAAGTGGAACCACCAACTCACCATTTACTGTTTTTGCTCCTACAAATGCAGCTTTTACTTCGCTGCTGACAGAGTTAAGTCTGCCTAATCTTGCTGCAGTGCCTACATCAACTTTAGAGAATGTCCTAAAATATCACGTTGTTGCTGGTGCAAATGTATTATCAACTGATATTACCAATAATATGAATGTTACTACATTCCAGGGTGGTACTTTCAACATTACCACCACGGGCGGTGTAAAAATTACCGATGCCAATAACAGAGTCTCGAATGTAATCGCTACAGATGTGCAGTGCAGCAACGGTGTTATTCATGCCATAGACAAAGTTCTTTTACCATAGTAGTTTTTATATTTTAAATGATAATGTTTGATAAGCGTCCCTTAATAAAGGGACGTTTATTTGTAAATTGCAAAAATTTTTAAATCCATGAAATTTAAACTTATCCTTCTTTTTTTCATCAGTTCTTTATCGCTTTACAGCCAGGTTGGGAGTATCAATATTAATGTATTTGATGACTTCAGTAAAAAACCGCTCACTGCAACAGTAAAAATTTTGGGCGGAAATGAGGAGCAGTTTTCCGGAACAGGAAATATTTTAATTTCAGACATCAGTTCGGGTACTTATACATTTGAAATTGTTTCGGAGGGTTACAGCCCCAGCTATCTCAATGAAATCAACGTAGTTCCTAACCAGAATCTTACTTTTTCGGTGGGATTAACGAAATTTTCAACCGACATTCAGGAGGTTACCATTACACGAAAAGCATATAAAACCACTGCGGAAAGCCCGGTTTCATTGCGAAACATAACTTCAGAAGAAGTGCAGAAAAACGCAGGTTCCAACAGAGATGTTTCCAAAGCGATTCTAAGTTTTCCGGGTGTTGGAAGTACCGCAACTTTTAGAAATGACCTTTTTATCAGAGGTGGAAGTTCGGCAGAAAATAAATTTTATATTGACGGAATTGAAGTTCCCGTTATCAATCACTTTCAAACTCAGGGCGCTTCCGGTGGTCCTCGCGGAATTATTACAGTGGATTTTATCAAAGATGTCGATTTTTACAGCGGCGCATTTCCGGCGAAAAAAAACGGTGTTTTATCTTCACTTTTTGAATTCAATTTAAAACAGGCGAGAAAAGACAAACTTGGTTACAAAGCGGTTTTAGGTTTGGACGACATGCAGTTGATGGTGGATGGTCCACTTTCCAAAGATCAAAGCTGGAGCGGACTTTTCTCCGTAAGAAAATCCAATTTGCAGTTGCTTTTTAAAGGAATTGGTTTGCCATTTTTGCCGAGTTATTACGATACGACTTTCAAAATTTCAAAAAAATATAAAAGTGGTGACGAACTGTATTTTATTGGTTTGGGTGCGATTGATAAATTTGAATTTAACGACAATGCGAAAAAAACGCTGTCTAATTTAACGTTGATTGACCGACTTCCGAACTCTCCGCAATGGAATTACACGGTTGGAGCAGGTTACAGACATTTGGTGGAAAATGGGAATTGGCTTTTTACCTGGAGCAGAAATATGCTCGACAATCAAGCCATAAAATATTACAGAAATATTGAAACGCCACAAAATTTGCTTTACGATTACCAATCTCGTGAAGCCGAAAATAAAGTAAGAATCGATAGAAATTTCAAACTAAATGATTATCAGTTCAGCGCAGGAACCAACGTGAATTTTGCGAAATATTCTAACAATTCTACCATCAAACAAGTCAATCAAAACACCATAGATTTTGACCAAATTTCTTCGGAATTGAACCTTGTTCAGTACGGTTTATATCTTCAAACCGCCAAGAAATTTTTGGAAGATAAGATGCAAATTTCTGTTGGAGCCAGAGTTGACGGAAGCAATTATTCTGACTTGACGAACAATCCTTTCAACCAATTCTCACCAAGATTTTCTTTGAATTACAAATTTGCAGAAAATTGGGCAGCGAATTTCAATACCGGAATTTATTATCAACTTCCGGCTTATACAAGTTTAGGTTTTCAGTTGAACAATAATTTGGTGAATAAAAATTCATTAAAATACATTCAAAATACGCATTTTGTCGGTGGTTTAGAATTTAATGGAAAAGACAATCTGCGTTTCACTTTGGAAGGTTATTACAAAAAATACAAAAATTATCCGTTCTCATTGCGTAATCAAATTTCATTGGCAAATATCGGTGGAGATTTTGGAGTTGTTGGTAATGAACCTTTGGATTCCAGAGGTTTTGGCGAAACGTATGGTGTGGAATTTTTGGCTCAAAAACGAACTTTGAACAATTTCTACGGAATTGTTGCCTACACTTTCGGGTTTTCAAAATTCTCCGATTCAGCCGGAAATTTATTGCCGTCAAGTTGGGATTCCAGACACATTTTAACGATGACCACTGGAAAATATTTCAAAAGAAATTGGAATTTGGGTGCAAGATTTCGACTGCAATCCGGACTTCCGGAAACACCGTATGATTTGCAAAGAAGCGCTTTGGTAAATATTTGGAATGTTGCCAACGGTCCGGTTCAGGATTTTACACAACTGAATTCTTTGCGAGGAAATGTCGCCCATCAATTGGACATCAGAGCCGAGAAAAAATGGATTTTCAAAAAATGGCAATTCACGACTTATGTTGATGTAGTTAATGTTTACGGTTCGAAAAGTGCAAGCAATTTACCGGTGGTCAATCTCCAAAGAGATGCTTCGGATAACGGAATTATCGCCAATCCAATTGCACCGCAAAATCAGCAATATTATTTGTTGGAAACAGGAAGTGCTGATAAAAATACGCCGTTGCCATACTTCGGATTTATATTTGAGTTTTAGATACTAGAAAAATCCTTCAATGTTTTTAAAACCTTGAAGGATTCTCTTTGTTAATTTCTGCCATCGCCCAATCCAACTGCACATCTTTTTTCTGCAAAATTTCTTCCAAAGTTGGGATGATTTCTTTATCGGGAACAACTCCTTTTTTGGTCTGGGTAAACTTAATATTGGGCTGAATGAGCATTAATCCAATCGGCAGATAGAGTTTTGAATTTTTTAGTTTCTCAGTGGAGTAGCGCCCTGCAACTGTTCCGTCATTTGCTCCGCCTGTTTCTTCGCCAACTAAAAACGCCCGTTTCTCGTCTTTCAATTTTGAAGGAAGAATGGATGCTGCTGAAAAACTGCTGCCATTAATTAGAACGTAAACTTTTCCTTTAAAATTATTCTTCTTGGGTTTTTTCAAAGCGAAAATTCCATTATTCCTCAAATATATTTTCTCATTAACTTTTTTCGTGGAAAGTGCCGTTCCGACTAGATAAAATGGATAGACGATAATCGCTAAAGGTTTAACCAAAATCGGAAAGTTAGCCAAATAATCCGCTTGAAACATTGCTGAACGCGAAGTTACCTCAATATCATTGATGAATTTAAACTCGTCGGAAACCAAATACGAATACAGATTGTTGATTTCATAAAGCGATCCACCCAAATTATCGCGCACATCCAGAATGAGATAATCTGCATTTTTTTCTTTGATTTCTCTGAAGGTTTCCCGGTAAAATTTCCTCGATTTTGTTCCCGAAAATGTTTTAATTCTTACATAAGCAATTTTCTTTTCCTTATCTAAAAAATGAAGCGAACGGTTGAAAGATTTTGTGACCGGATTATAATCTTTTGTACGTTTTTCTTCATCTTTTTTCTTGTCAGCTTTTTCGTCTTTCTTTTCTTTTTTGGTTTTGGTTTCCCTTTTCAGCACGATGTTTCTTTCATCATCGCCTGCTTTTATTTTTATTAAAGCACTGTCAGCAATGCCATTTTCAATAGTGTATTGTGCTGCCCAACGCCTTGCCAAAGCATAATCGTGGTAAGTTGTGTTGTAACCGTCACTCGTGATTAATGGTAAATATCTGTCAAGAATTTCTTTGGAAGGAACGCTGTTGATTTCCAGAATTTCAGATCCCGGTTTTATGTCGTAAAGTTTTTCAGCATTGTCTTTTATGAAAAGTTTTTCATCATCAACATAATATCCAAACCTTGAGAAGAGCCCTTTTTGGTCTTTCAGTTTTTTTCTTTCCTTTCTTTCGAGTTTTTTAGAAAGCGGGCGCAACTGCAGATGCCCCTGCCTCACTTCACCAATTACTGGAGCGAGTTTCATATAAAAATCATTGGGAGATAGAGGCGAGTTGATGGTCTGTTTTAATGAATCAAATTTAAAATCAAGCTCCTTTTTAGCAATATAATCGTAAAGATGGGGGTGAAGTTTCTGAAGTTTCTGATAAGCAAAATCAACGTCATTCTTCAGAAGTTCCGGTGAAATTTTAGTGTCAAGATGGGCATTGAATTTCTTTACCGAAACACAGGAAGCCAAACTAAAAACAGCAATCAGAAGTAATAAGTTCTTCAATTCAGAATTTTTTCTAAAAATATTAAATTGTAACTTATCTTTCAACTTTAATACTGATTAATAAAAAAAACCGTGAAAAATTATTTTGCCAAATCAATTAATCATAAAAACATCGAACTTTTCCTGAACGATGAGTTTGTTGGAAGAATCGTTTATCCAAAATGGTATTCCTATGATGTAACCTTAGAAACCCTTAAAGACAAGTTCGAAATAAAAATGGAAGGGTTTTGGAACGGTAAAATGGTGCAGTATAACGCACAGAATCTGAAAGTAAGAGAACTGAAAAACACTTGGACCGGAAATCTGATAAAAGAAACTTTTGGGGAAGAGTACTTCCTTAAAATGGAAGGTTTTCTAAATTTCCGTTATGAATTGAAATCAAAATCCGGTAAAAAACTGATGACCGTTTTTGCAAAAGGGAGCTGGAAAAAATTCACTCTCGATTATGAGATTGAAGTTGAAGACGAGTTGGAAAAAGACACCGATTTCATCCTGGCAGTCTTACATATTGTAAATTATAACCTGCAGCTAGTGGCTTCACACGGATAAAAAAGGCCTTCAGAATTTCTGAAAGCCTCATCAATAAACATTAAACTATTATGCTGAAATTTCTTCAGGCTGTAAATTCTGGATTTTAGAAATACTGTTGTCAATTTCTTCCTGTTTCAGTTCGTGTTCGGTAAGTTTTCCGCTCTGATAATCGGAATAAGCCATCATATCCACAAAACCGTGACCACTTAGATTGAACAGAATCGTCTTGCTTTTTCCTTCTTCTTTGGCCTGCTGCACTTCGCGTAAAACCTGTGCAATGGCGTGATTGCTTTCCGGCGCCGGGATAATTCCTTCAGTTCTTGCGAACAGGCTTCCGGCTTCAAAACACTCAATCTGTGCAATGGCTTTCGCCTCGATTACACCATCTTTCAACAATTGTGAACACAAAACACTAGCCCCGTGATAGCGTAATCCTCCTGCGTGAATGGATGCTGGCTCAAAATTGTGTCCCAGAGTAAACATCGGTAAAAGTGGAGTATAACCTTGCGTATCGCCGAAATCATACA
>CAZPQV010000090.1:0-7262 GCA_964588705.1 uncultured Chryseobacterium sp. | reverse complement strand
GAATTACCGCAAGAGATAAGAAAAGTCCTAAAGTTGTAGTCGTTTGAATCCATGAAGTCCAGTATCCGCTACGGTTGTCCTGGGAGTATTCGGCAACATAAGTAGCGGCGCCACCATATTCGCCACCTAATGCAAGTCCCTGAAGTAATCTGAGGATTAGAACTAAAACCGGAGCTAAGAAGCCAATGGTTTCATAAGTAGGAATACATCCGATAAGGAATGTTGAGAAACCCATAATCAGAAGGGTTACCAGGAAGGTGTATTTTCTTCCGATCATATCCCCAAGACGACCGAAGAACAGTGCGCCGAAAGGTCTTACCACGAATCCTGCTGCGAAAGTTGCCAACGTTGAAAGGAATGCGGCTGTAGGGTTATCAACCGGGAAAAATTTTGTAGACAGAACTACTGCCAAACTTCCAAATATAAAGAAGTCGTACCATTCAATAAGCGTTCCCAGTGAGGACGCCATAATAACGCTCCAAATTGTAGAATTTTTCTTTCTTTCCTCTACATAAGCGTCATGCTCAGCCTGATTTTTGAACTGTTTGCTCATATTTAATTAGATTTTTTAGTTGTTATATTTTTTTGATTTTTTGTCATAATTGAAACTGATTGATTTAGAACGAATACATCACTCTGGCCATCACACGTACGCTGCCAACGTCTTTGGCGTTTGCTCCGGCAGTTGCATCAAGATTGAGGTCCGCCCATTTTGCAGCGGTATATTCCACTTCAGGAGCGATAAGAAATTTATTCTGTTTGAAATCAATTCTCGCGGAAGCCCTCCAGACATTATCTAAAACTCTTTTTCCGGAAACACCTCTCATGTAAAGATTTTTGTATCCTTCATCTGTTCCTGAATTTTTTGTGTAACCAAAGAAAACTCCCGGAGCAACTTTGGCGTTATTGCTTGCAAGATCCACCCAGAATGCTGAGGTTTTCGTTGGCTTGTATGATTCCTGGCCATTGGCTTCAGTATAACCGGCATAACCGCCAAGCATTACCAGATGATGAAGATTGCCTCCGGAAATACCGTAAAGTTTTGCAACAACTTTAGGATTTTGATATTTGAAATAGCCGAACACCATCCCTGAATTCAGTTTTTCGTCCGAAACCAGTCCATTGGATTCAATTACCGGTTTTTGAGACTGATATTCAGCACCGACACCGGCAACTACATTTTCGTCTTTGTATTGTAATTGGCCGTGTACAGTTGGCATCACAGAATTAAATGTTGCAGAGTTTGGAGATCCGCCCATAGCGGTTGCCGTTGGGAATTCGCGGTCTTTGTAAGCCACAACATCAAAGTTGAGTTTTGGTGTAATTTGCTGTCTTACACGAATTTGCCCTGCCCAACCAAACGGATTGAACATAATGCCGGTATTGAAACTGGCAACGCCCGGATAAACTTCAGGGACGAACGTAGGATACCAGGTTTGCCCAAAAGTAACAGCAGTTTTTGGCCATGCTAAAGTTGCGGTCGCATGACGAAGACGGAGGGAACCAATATTTCCGGTTCCGGCAGCGCTTTTATTGAGTTCACTGTTTCCAAAGAAATCTCCTTCGATATTGGCTGAAGTTTTTGCACCCCACACATCCGGACCTTTTACGCGTACCCCAACTCTGGTAGTAATTGCAAGATAGTTGCTTGCATCGGCAGCGTTGATGTCTTCTCCGTTGGCATCCAGTTTTTCATCTAAAGGGTAGAGGTTCAGGTTGTATTCTCTTGTATAAGCGAGTTGTCGGCTGTCGTAGCTGTATTCGGTGCGTACCCAACCGTAGAAATTCGTTTCCCAGGCTTTAGGTTTATTTTTCTCGGCTTCTAAAGCTTCAATTCTTTTCAGAAGATCTTCGTTGGATGGAGTTTCCTGGGCTGTTGATAATATCGGTAATGCAAAGAAAGTTGCTATTCCCAATAAAGTAAGGTTTTTCTTCATGGATTGTTAATTTTTTATCGCAAAAATTGCTGATACGAAAGTGAAATTAAAAATCGGTTCAGAAAAATTTAATATATATTTATGTTAAGGATATATAGATGATCAATAATGACATATATCATCTATTTCTTGAAGCGTTCCCATTTAATCATCATATACTTATCTCCAAATTCTGTAATAATCAGTCCTGATCCTTTGATGTTGGATTCTGTCTGCATATATTCAATCAGTTCATTCTGTTTAAAAACCTTATAAACCGGATGGAAATCTGAATGTGGCGGACGTGTAATATTATACTTTTTGATCCATGAACTGACCGTAACATGCGAAACACCAATAATTCGCTCAATCTCCCGGTACGAAAGTCCTTCGAGATAGAGCTGCAGTGCTTTTGTTACAAAATAATCATCAATCTGTTTTCCTAATTTTTTAACAGTGAAGTAATAATTGCAGTCTTTGCAAAGAAAACGCTGTCTTTCCTTTATTATTCCGCTTTTTACAATATTAGTCTGCTGACATTTAGGACATTGAGATGGCATAAGTATATTATTTTAGCAAATATATATTAAAATTGCAATAAATATTTAATTATAGTTAAAATCTCTTAAAACTAAAAATTTAATTTAAAATTACTATTTTTGCACTCAAAATTAATTTGAAAAATATGACTAAAAAGTTTTTCGCTGCATTCGTGGTAGCAGCATTGACATTAACAGCGTGTAAAAAAGAAACGACTGCGGTTGCAGATAACAACACAGAAACAGAGGTTGAAGCAACAGTGGTTGAAGGAACTTCTTTTGCAGTTCAACCAACAGAATCTATCATCAATTGGGAAGGTGGAAAAGTTTCCGGTGACAAGCATTTAGGGACAATCAATATTCAGGAAGGAAATCTTGTGATGAACGAAGGAAAATTCGTTGGTGGAACATTTGTGATCGATATGAACTCAATCGTTGTAACCGATCTTGCTGACGACCCGAAAATGAAAGAAAGACTTGAAGGTCACCTTAAAGGTCTTGGCGATGATGCCGAAAGACAGGACCACTTCTTCAATGTGAGCAATTATCCAACGGCTACTTTGGAAATTACTTCGGTAACTGAAGAAAACGGACAGCAAATGGCAGAAGGTAATTTCACACTGAAAGGAAAAACAAACCCTGTAAAATTCCCTGTAACAGTTACTGAAACTGAAGATACTGTGACATTGACTGCTAACAATTTCGCCATAAACAGAACGCTTTGGGGTGTAAACTACAACTCGGGTTCTGTAGTTAAGGATCTTGCTGCAGATAAAGTAATTAAAGACGAAATTCTTCTAAATGCGACTGTAGTTGCAAAGAAATAAATTCTTTCTTTTATAATAATTAAAGTGCGGTCTGTTTCGGCTGCACTTTTTTTATTTTGAAAATCACATCATTAAGTTGATTTTTTAATATTGAAACACAGAATTTTTACAGAATTAAAAAAAAATTATATCTTTGCACCTAATGAATACAAAAAATCCTTTAGACGATTTATCATTAGGTAGAAATACCGAAAACAACAATATTTTTTGAATTTAACGAAGTCGTTTTGGCTTCGTTTTTTTTATATTTTAAGTAAAAACTATGATTGAATTAGCAAGAGTAAGCAAGGAAGAAATCGAAAGAATTCTCGACAGTGCGCTGGAGTTTGCATACGGAAAAGTGTGCAAAGCCAAAGACGATATTTTCGTATCCAATCTGTTTTTTGAAGACAGCACAAGAACGCGTGTAAGCTTTGAAGTTGCCGAAAGAAAATTAGGACTACACGTGATTCCTTTCGATGCAGATTCGAGTTCTGTAAACAAAGGAGAAAGTCTTTATGATACTATTAAAACCATTCAGTCTATCGGAATTGATCTTGCTGTAATCCGTCATAAAAAAGACCGTTATTACGATGAACTGATTGATGCAGATTTGGCTCTTATCAACGCCGGAGACGGCATCGGCCAGCATCCAAGCCAAAGCATGCTCGATCTAATGACCATCAAACAGGAATTCGGAAAATTCGAAGGTCTTACGGTAGGTATTGTTGGAGACGTGAAGCACAGCCGTGTTGCTAATTCAGATGCTGATGCATTAAGAAGACTTGGTGCAAAAGTTCATTTCTCAGGTCCTGAAGACTGGTTCGGAATGGGAGAGATGATGAACGGAACCTTCCGAAATCTTGATCATTTGATTCCTGAAGTAGATGTTCTTATTCTCTTGAGAATTCAGCACGAAAGACATAACAATCCGGTTAATATAAATATGAATGAATATTTAACGAGATACGGATTAACCAAAGAAAGAGAACAGCGCATGAAGCCAAGCGCAATTATTATGCACCCTGCACCAATCAACAGAGGGGTGGAAATCGACGGCGATTTGGTAGAGCATTCACGTTCCCGAATCTTCAAGCAAATGGAAAACGGCGTTTACGCAAGAATGGCAATCCTGAAAGATGCTTTGGAGAAAAAAGGCTTTGAATTCGAAGAAATTAAGAAATAATTATTAATGGGCGTTTTGCCCATTTTTTTTAAATAAAATCTAAAAGTAAAACTTTGAAAAAGAAATTGATATTAGAATCCGGTGAGGTTTTTCACGGAACCGGTTTCGGAGCAAATTTGGATACAGAAGGTGAAGTAGTGTTCAACACTGGAATGACCGGTTATCAGGAACTGATTTCCGATCCTTCATACAGCGGGCAGTTGGTAACGATGACCTATCCGCTTATCGGAAACTACGGCATTAACAGAGACGACTACGAAAGTATGGAGCCTGCGCTGAAAGGGTTAATTGTAAAAGAACTTTGCGATTTTCCATCCAATTTCAGATCTCAGATGACGGTGGATGAGTTATTTAAAAAGAAAAATCTTTCCGGAATTCAGGGAATTGATACCAGAAAACTGACCAAGATTATCAGAAATAAAGGGGTTGTCCGTGGGAAAATTGTGGATGCTTCTGTGGATGAAAACGAAGTAATCAGTCATCTTCAAAATTTAGATATTCCAACCAATCAGGTGGAATCTGTTTCTACAAAAACGCCTTATGCAGCGCCGGGAAGAGGTTTTAAAGTAGTTGTGGTGGATTTCGGTTCCAAGCTGGGAATTATCCGTGAACTTTCTCAACGTGACTGCGACATCACCGTAGTTTCACAGGACGCAACGGCTGATGAAATTCTGATGATGAATCCTGATGGTGTAATGTTGTCCAACGGTCCCGGAGATCCGACGAATGTAAAAGGTGCTTCCGAAATGATCAACGGTATTCTTGGAAAAGTGCCGATTTTCGGAATCTGTCTTGGTCACCAGCTAATCGGTTTGGCTTGTGGTGCAAAGACTTTCACACTGAAATTCGGTCACCGTGGAGGAAATCATCCGGTTCTTGATCTTGCTAAAAACAGAGTGGAAATCACATCTCAAAACCACGGTTATGCGATCGATTCTGAAAGTTTGAAATCCACCGATTTAGAAGAAACACATATTGCTTTGAACGACCGAACCAATGAAGGTTTCCGTCATAAAACTCATCCTTGTTTCTCGGTTCAGTATCACCCGGAAGCAAGTCCAGGCCCTGAAGATTCGAACTATTTGTTTGATGAGTTTATCAGTTTGATGGAAGAGTTTAAGAGTAAAGAAACAAGATAAAAGTCAAAAGATAAAATATAAGACTATTTATCGCGTCTGACATAAAAAATAATCACACACTTTGTCATTCCGTAGGAATCTCTGCGGTGGAAGAAAAGTTACGGTCTAGATTCCTACGGAAGGACAAAGCAACCGCAAAGAAATAAATCTTCGGACTTCGGTCATCCGACTTCCGACTAAAGCAAAATATGAAAAGAACCGACATAAAAACCATTTTAGTAATTGGCTCCGGCCCAATCATCATCGGACAGGCCGCAGAATTCGATTATGCAGGAACACAGGCGTGTTTAGCGCTGAAAGAAGAAGGATATAGAGTAATCCTTATTAATTCCAATCCTGCAACGATTATGACTGATGTTGAAATCGCCGACAAAGTATATATTGAGCCGATATCACTTCCGTTTGTGAGCCACATCATCAGAAAAGAACGTCCGGATGCGTTGCTGCCAACTCTTGGCGGACAAATCGGACTGAATATGGCCATCGAACTCGAAAAATCCGGAATTCTGGAAGAATGTAATGTTGAGGTTTTGGGAACAAAACTTTCAGCTATTAACAAAGCGGAAGACAGAGATTTGTTCCGTGAGCTGATGAACGAACTGAATGAACCGGTTCCGGAAAGTGATATTGTGCACACCGTTCAGGAAGCCATCAGTTTTGCTGATTCTATCGGTTATCCGGTAATCGTTCGTCCTGCTTTTACGATGGGTGGAACCGGAGGTGGACTTGCCAACGATGAAACTCAGCTTCGCGAAATCACAGAATTAGGATTGAAATATTCACCGGTAACCCAATGTCTAATTGAGAAATCCATCGCCGGATTCAAGGAAATTGAATATGAGGTAATGCGCGATGCCAACGACAATGCCATTGTGGTTTGTAATATGGAAAATGTGGATGCCGTAGGTGTTCACACCGGAGACTCAATTGTAGTGGCGCCTTCGCAAACCCTTTCCGACAGAGAATATCAACTGCTTAGAAATGCTTCTTTGAAAATCATCCGTGCTCTTGGAATTGAGGGAGGTTGTAATGTGCAGCTGGCTTTAGATCCGCATTCATTCAATTATTATATCATTGAAGTTAATCCACGGGTATCGCGTTCATCGGCGTTGGCGAGTAAAGCAACCGGTTATCCGATTGCGAAACTGGCAGCAAAAATTGCGGTTGGATTGACTTTGGATGAAATGATGAATCCTGTTACCGGAAAAACCTACGCGTGTTTCGAACCAACTTTGGATTATGTCGTAACGAAGATTCCGAGATTCCCTTTTGATAAATTTGAAACTGCCGACAGACGACTTTCAACCCAAATGAAAGCAACCGGTGAAGTAATGGCAATCGGTAGAAACTTCGAAGAAAGTATTCAGAAAGCTATCCGTTCTCTGGAAACAGGAATCCGTCATTTAGGTTTGAAAACCAAGCAGGCAGAAGCACTTACTGACGACGAAATCGAAAGAAGAATTAAAACCTGTGATGATGAAAGACTGTTTATCATTGGAGATGCATTGAGAAGAGGGTACGATTGGGAGACGATTGTAGAATGGAGCCAGATTGATAAATTCTTCATCTGGAAACTGAAAAAACTGGTTGAATTCGAAAAGGTTATAGCAGCCAATAAATTTGATTTAGAAACCTTAAGAGAAGCCAAAAAACTGGGATTCTCAGATATGAATGTA
>CAZPQV010000089.1:1681-7301 GCA_964588705.1 uncultured Chryseobacterium sp. | reverse complement strand
AATTATTCCAAGCAATAGTTCCTTGTAACCCTACCCAAGAAATTGATTCTGCTTGAAAATCAGTGATAGTATTATCTATTTGTTTAAGATAGTTTTTCATAATACCTATATAATGAGCGGACATCTGTTGATGTTGCATATTATTTAAGCCGTATCGTCTAAAATAATCATAAATACCGGGATAATTATGAGTGTTTAACATATTGGTTAACTCTGTTACATTAATTTCTCCATTGCTCGTAGGTGCTAAAGATAGTAAAATTCTAAACATCTCTGCATGTATAATCTCATGCATCAAAGTTCGAGCAATATCAAGACTAGGTCTATTCAAGTTATTTGAATTAAGAACAATATTAATCCAATATGCTTTAGGTGGACTAGTTTCTGCATTAGCATCATTATTAGCTAATGGTTTCAAATCAAAAGATAGATGTGCCGTAGAAAAACGACCGTCAAAATTCTGGAGGTATTGTTTAAAATTAGGAGCATTTTTGGCTTTATTAAAAATACAATTAACCCTTTGATGATTTTTAAATTTTTTTGTTGGTTTTACAATTTTAGGGTTATTTAAATCTTGTATAAATTCATTCATAAGATTTATAGAAAGACTTCCTTCGATGAACCAGTTTTTGAACTCAGTTACAGTAACATCAGGATTTTGTATAAAATAATTAATTCCCCAAAATGCAAATTTCGCTTCATTTAACGATGCTGCAGAAGCAAAATAGTTATTAAACATCGAAGTTATATCTAACCTTTCCTGTAGAAAGTCAACATGAGATTGATTTAGATACATACCAAAGTTACCAAGTGAAAAATAAATTTTTCTTACGTGATTGGTATATAAACTCATATCAATTCCGGAATTTAAGTACCAAGGTGCATTTATTACTGTCGTTCCACCTCCACTTCCTACTGGTGTTGTACCTCCATTATAAGGTCCACCTTCTCCAAAGTCTCCTCCACCAGAATCATAACCTCCACCTAAATTGTAGCATAAACTTGTTGTGCACACTCCACAACCATCACAGGGGCCATTACAAAGACCATTGCAGTTTTCTACTATTAAACAAAACGTACTATCTTTTGCAGTTGGAGAAGATGTTCTTTTTCCAAATAAGTGCATTGTTCCTAATTTATGTTTTGAGCTTTTCAAAAATTTTGTAAATAAATCTTTCGGCATATTATAATAATTTTCACGCCCAAATATTTGATTATCAAAATGAAGAAATGTCATCATTAAATTTTCTTTATCACTTAATTTGTTTCTTTTGTCAATAAGATACTGATACAATTGATGATTTGTAACAGTGTAAACATTTGGATTATCCGAACTTGCATTTTCGATAAAAAGCAAAGAAGTTAGGTGGATGTTATTTTCATCTTTTAAAGGAATGATAATGGTTTCATTAATATCTTTACTGGTATATGAGCCTGTAGATTTATTTGCATTTTCCCAGTCAGGCAGTCCAAATTTATCAGATATTTTACTAACAAAGTTAGTTTTATCATTAATTTTCTTTACAATTTCAACAATTTCAGCATCTACTTTACTATTAAAGAAATTTGTGTTTTTTGTGTTTTCTATTTCAAAATTTTGGTTAAATTCTCCTCGACAGCCACAAAAAACAAGTAATATGAGAATTGAAAACATGCTTATTTTTTTGAAATCTATTTTCATATACGTTATTATATAGTTTTGATAATCATCGTATTTTTTTGTAAATTTTGTTTTCATAAAAAATTAATTTTAAGGTTTAACTATTTTTTTGGTGGTATAATTACTGGTTGTTTTTCATAATTGGCCTCCACGATTTTATCTGGAGTAGCGGATGAATTTATTTTGGTTTCTATAGTCTCGTCTTCAGTAAATTCATTTCTACAGGAAGACAGCGTAGACAAAGAAACAACTGAAATGCAAAAAATAATTTTTCTCATGTGATAAAATTTTATTAAATAATAATTTCACATGCAGCTGCAAGAAAGATTGTTTATTAATGCGCCCAACATATCTCTCCCGTGATCTTTTGATAAATCTAAAACTGTTTTCCTGAAAAAAAAATTGGGGACGATTTTTAATTGTGTATAGCTGAAATTTGAGTTGTCATATTAAATATTTTAGCTGTCAAAATCAGAAAAATAAATAATAACACATTGATAATCAATCCGATTAAAATTTTCGTGTTAAAATTTATTTTTTTAGTATTTTTAGACGAAATTTTCTCTTTAAATGTTGAAGAAACTTATATATTTTATCTCATTTTGTTCCTTTTTTTCTTAAAAGCTCAGAAAACAGACTTTGAAAAATTGGAATCTGAGATTGTGGCGTTGAAAAATGACAGAGAAAAATCTTTTGAAAAATCTAAATTATATATTGCTCTTGCTAAAAAAAATAATGATGAAGTTGAAGTTTTCAATGGTTACATGCTTTTGAATAATTATTCTTTACCTCAGCATCAATTTGCATATAAAGACAGTTTGATTTCTTCCGCTATAAAGTTAAAAGATGACAATAAAATTGGCGAGGCCTATGAAGCCATTAGTGCTACATTCCAAGGATTAGAAAATTATAATGAAGCTTTGGAGCATGCGTTAATTGCACTAAAATATTATAAGACTGCGAACAACCAGCTCAGCACCAATTCTTCTAAGTATAATATTGGAAATATCAAAATTTTTTTAAAAGACTATCATTCAGCAAAAAAATGGATAAGCGAATCATTGGATTATTTTCGAAATCAGCTGGCGATTGAAGATGATAATGATTATCGGCATTATTACATGTACTCTTTGATTGGTTTAATAGATACAAATACAAAACTTAATCAGTTTGATGAGAATAAAACGCTAATTGCAGAAGGTAAAAATTTTATCAGTAAGGAAAAGGATCTCAGTGATTATTACCCCTATTTTGTTTCTTCAGAAGGCACAGATTTTTATTTTCAGAAAGATTATCAAAATGCTATTGTAAAACTAGAGACTGCACTGAAGAGTTATAACGACAACTGGAAACATCTTACCGAGAAATTTTACCTGGGAATGAGCTACCGGCAATTGGGAAATTATGAAAAAGCAATGACCTATTTTCAGCTTATCGATGCAGACTATGATTCTACCGGAAAACTCTACCCCGAATTTCGACCAACTTTCGAAAAAATCATTGAATATTATAAACAAAAAGGAGACAAAGAAAAACAGCTTATTTATACTGAAAAGCTTTTGAAAATTGATCAGGATCTTCATAAAAGCGTCAGTGAAGTTAGCGCAAAAATGCACAAAGAATTCGACACCCCGAATCTCATTGCTGAAAATGAAAAACAAACCCAACAGAACCTTTTAAAATATGGCGTCGGAATTTTGGTAATGGGGTTGTTAGGTGTGGGAATTTTTGCCTATTTAAAAAACAAAAATAAACCTGTAGCGGTTAATCATAAAGATCAACACGTAAATGTTGCAATGGCTAAGCCGGCTATTGATTACGATTTGTATAAACCCATCAATAAAGAAACGGTGAAGCAGATATTAAGCCGCCTTGAGACCTTTGAAGAAGAAAAGCAATATACCGAAAAAGGTCTTAAACTTTCCCTGCTTGCCAATAAGTTTGGAACTAATGAGAGGTATCTTTCACAAATTATAAAAACTAAAACCGGCAAAAATTTTAACGAATATCTTTCAGACTTACGATTGAACCTTTTTGAAACTCTTTCTTCAGAATCTAGCTTTTCTTCGCAGAACCTTAATACTATAGCCTCTCAACTTGGTTTTACCAATCAGGAAATGTTTATTAAAGAGTTTAAGAACAAATTCGGTGTTACACCACGGGTTTATCTTGATGGTTTGAAGTCATAGAATTTTTGATTTTATTTCTTTTGGTGGGGTGCTTTTCACCAGACAATTGTTTGCGCTGAGCCAAATTGCTACACCCAAAAACAGAACGTGCGTAAAATAACTACACCTAAACTCCAAACCTGCACAAAAAAGAGATAGGTTGGTTTAAATTAGTAGAAAAAAAGCACACCTTTTGGTAAGATCTGCACAAAAAGATGGCACCTATCAAACGGCATCCACTTATTTTTCTTTTCAAAAGCAAAACCCTGTAAAAAAAGACAGATTCATTGTTTTTTAAATCGTTTTAAAGTCAATTTTCTTTTTCTGCAAGATGTGTCTTTGTACATACAAACTTTTCAAGTTGCATCTACAAAGACGATCTTGCCTTTTTTTCAAAAAGGGTAGAAAAAACGGCGGAACTTGTTTTTCTGTTTTTCTAAAAATTGAGGTTGAAGAGTCCAAAATAGTCCAAATCATTCTTTTTTAGACTTTCGAGCTATCCAGAATAGTCCAGAATAGTCTTAATTAGACCAAACCCCTTCAATACTATTGTTTCAGCTTGTTCAAAGCGAGACCTTTGTCAAAAAAATAAAACATGCCTGTCGAAATTATTACAAAGGAAGACCTCAAAGAATTTAAAAAAGAACTGTTGGAAGAATTGCAGAAAATTTTCAACGCCAAAACACCGGAACAGAAACAGTGGTTAAAATCCGCAGAAGTAAGAAAGCTCTTGAAAATCTCTTCCGGAACATTACAAACACTGCGAATTAATGGTCACTTACGCTACACTAAAGTTGGCGGAACAATGTATTACAGTTTTCAAGACATCGAAAAAATGTTAGAACAAAAATAAATTCAATATGAACTATATCCACCACATCACAGGCTTCTACGATAAAATTTTGGATGATGATCGGCTGAATCCTACGCACATCAGTCTTTACCACGCCTTGTTTCAGTTTTGGAATCTCAATCATTTTCGGAATCCAATCAGCATTTCCCGAAGTGAGATGATGCGAATCAGCAAGATTTCAGCTTTGGGAACTTACCACAAATGCATTAAACAACTTGAGCAGTTTGGATACATTCAGTACATGCCGTCATTTAACCCTTACAAAGGAAGTTTAGTGAATCTTTTCAGTTTTGAGAATTCAGAGGTTCAGAACCTGAACACCAACCACATCAAGAAACAAACTGCTTCCAAACAGGCATTGGAACAAGTCCGTATCAAAATCGATACAGGTTCTGAACAAGCATTAACCCCTTCTATAAACAATATAAACATATTAAACCATAAACAAAATATAGATTGTGGTAGTGACAAAAATTTTGATAACGAAGATTTGCTTTTGAAAAGAAAAAAAATGCTGATGAAAATTCCGCCGCACATTTCGGAAGTCGAGCTTTTTTTCCTGGAGAAAAATTCCACAAAAATGGAAGCAGAAAAATTTTTCAATCACTACGAAAGTAACGGTTGGCTCATTGGCGGAAAATCAAAGATGAAAAACTGGGAAGCTGCGGCGAGAAACTGGTTAATAAATTCAAAGAAATTCAATAGTTCTATTCTGAGTGCGGAAAAACAGCCAAATTTACCAAAACCAAATCACCTCAATGCCTCAACCAACAAGTCCTACAGAGATGAACTATGATTACCGTAAAATTCGAACTTGGCTCGAAAAAGTAGGAGAAGACCATATCGGGAGAAAATTCGAAATTCCTGAGAACGAAAAAGCTACTATTAAGGGGATACTGGTATGGTTTCTTGAAGACGAAGTGTTAGCTGAAAAAATGA